>JBBEBN010000116.1:0-6888 GCA_040882305.1 Cyclobacteriaceae bacterium | reverse complement strand
CCCGAATGCGACCAATACCCGCCGACACTTTTATTCGCACATCCGGTATACGGAGATCTTTCTCATCTACGCGGAAGCCGCCAATGAAGCGTGGGGCCCTGATGCCGATCCAAATGGATATGGTGTAACAGCACGCGACGTGATTCAAAAAATCCGCCAGCGCGCTGGCATCACTCAACCCGATAATTACCTCGCTTCCATCACAACAAAGGAACAGCTGCGTGAGTTGATCCGGAATGAACGAAGGCTTGAATTGAGTTTTGAAGGATTTCGATTCTGGGATTTAAGACGTTGGGATGCAAATCTGACTGAGCCTGCGGTAGCGGTCATCATTGATGACACAAACTACACTTACATGGAAGTTGAAAGCAGATTGTATCCTTCACATGCGAAATATGGTCCTGTACCCTTCAATGAGACACTTAAATACGAAGGTTTACTCCAGAATGAAGGCTGGTAGGTAAGAATCGATTGTTTAAATTAAAAAGACATAATATCAGTAATATGAAAAGAATATTAGCTATCACAGGGACTCTTCTCTTAAGTCTAGGAGTATTCGTCTCCTGCCAGAACGACGAGTGGGAATTCCCGGACTTCGATTATACTACGGCCTATTTTCCTTACCAGTTTCCGGTGAGGACCCTGGTGCTGGGCGACTATAATTTCGATAACAGCAATGATAACGAACATAAATTTATGATCGGCGCTACCATGGGTGGTGTCTACAAAAATGAAAAGGATGTGACCGTTGATTTTGTCGTGGACGAAACGCTTACTGCGAATCTTTACAATTCGAATACCGGCGGACTGCCGATTAAAGCGATGCCAGCGAACTATTACACATTGGCCAGTAATCAGATCGTCATTCCCATTGGACAAACCTATGGAATGGTAGAGGTTCAGTTGACGGATGCCTTTTTTGCCGATACCCTGTCCATCGGGCAACATTATGTGATCCCGTTAAGGATGGTGAGCGCAAGCACAGATTCAATTCTTCAGGGAAAGACCAGCCAGTCAAATCCTGATCCCCGCATACCGGCAGACTGGGTCCTTGCGCCAAAAGATTTCACTTTGTTCGGCGTTAGATATGTGAATGAATATCACGGTAAATACCTCTTAAGGGGCGGCTCCGAAGTAAGGGACAATACAGACACTCCCATCGACACCATTGTTTACCGCCAGGACTATCTGGAGAAAAACCCCGTTGTTACCGTGAGCACCCTTTCCCTGAATTCTGTGTACTACAGCAACACCGTCCGCCTGTCTTCCGGCAGCCCGGGATCGTTTAAAATGGAAATCACTTTTGATGAGGATGGGAATGGTGTCATCACCAATTCAGAAGATGCCCCTGCATTCCCTGTTACCGGAACGAGCAGGTTCATTAAGGACGCAGAAGAATGGGGCAATGAGAAACGCCATGTGATCTACCTCGACTATCAGATCGCGGAAGGTACAAACATCCACCACGTTGCCGACACCCTTGTTTTCCGTGACAAAGCAGTTAAGTTCGAGGAATTCAAACCAGTAGTTCAGTAAGTTGTTTTAATGAATATCTGAGGAAAAGGACGGCCTTCGGGCCGTTCTTTTTTTTGCCAGGAAGGCTCACAACTCACTACTTCGTTACCCTATACAAATGCACTCCATAATCAGCAAACTTATCGCTGAACTTGCCCTTCTTTATTTTTATGGTCCTGTTTTCACCGAGCACTTCAACGGTCTTTCCTGATTTCACCTCAAAAGTGGCGGTGGTCTCGCCATCGCGCATGGCTACCGCAAAGATGTAGTTTACTTTACCATCCTTTTTCGTCATGATATCGACCGGAACAGATCCGTTGCCTGCATTTACTGTGGCATAACCTTCTGTATCGGGATAGTTCAATACAGGCGCGAGCGATGTGACCTGCTCATTGATGGCCTTCACACCTAGGATCATTTCAGCGTCGTGCAGAAGGGCGGCATCGTCAGTTTTGCCCACAAATGAATGGCAGAAATATCCGAAACCCTTCGCACCGTGGATCAGTGCCATCCATACTTCTGATTTCACTTCAGCAGGCGTGGGTTTTCTCTTTGCCTTGTCACTGATCCTCGTGGTTTCTATCCAGCACCACGTCGGTTTCTTATGATCTGACCACTCCTGGAGGTTGTCGATGCCTTTCGCTACGTACCACAATCGACCTTCCACGTCCTCTTCCCTGGAATTTACCGGATAGATATCGAAAGAGGCAATATCGCAACCCTTCAGATAACCGTTATTCGAAATCTTATACATCTCAACCTTTCCCCGGCAGGCTCCGCGACCAACCCAATTGGTGTAGGCGACACCACGACCCACATTCAGGTATACCGGCCGCGATGGATCCTTCTCCCTGATCTTATTGTAATCAGCAACGATCACGGCGGGATCGCGGCAGGGATCCCATTTGTTCTCCGTCCTGTTGCGCTGCGCATTATCCGGCTCGTCACCGTGCATCCATCCGTAGATCAGGGGTTCGTCCAGCTTTGTGAGACCAAAATCGTTTTGATGGGCAATCACTTTCATTTCAGCTTTTTTCAGATGATCCAGTTTTTCCTGGTCCAGTCCACCGTGAATGCTGATGTACATATTGATCCCATTTTCCTTATAAGCAGATGCATTGACTGGATTCTGAGCCCACACCGCGATGGGGAAAAAAGCGGGGTCCCCCTTCACTTTCACGTCATCCTGGGCAAAGGCGACTCCGCCCCACATCCATGCGCACAGAACAAAAAAACACTTTTTCATAGAGAAGATCATTTACTGAACTATACAGGTCAAATATCTTGTGGATATGCTCCGTTAAGATCAATTGTAAATTTAAACGAGCTGGTGGCTTTTCATTTACCATCCATCATTTTTTCAAGCGCAACTGCCGTGCCCGACCTGCCTGCGCGAAGCTTCACCGCAGTCGGGGTAACTGATTTCTATTTCACGTCCGCTTCCGGCTTAAGGTTTGGTATCCATTTCCATGAATCCCCCTCCGTCCAGATCCACCTTCTGTGGTTTCCTGCCATTTCCTGTTCAGGTGCATTTCTTCTATGCGCTTTCCACATTTCTGTTACGAAAGGATCAAAAGTCGTCGTTTCCTGGGAAGGACGGCCATATTTACCCCTGGCTTCCGCATAGGGATCATCTTCGCGCATCCATCTGTCGACATAATCAAAATGCGCATCGTGATTCCAGAGTTTGATCGCTTTCATGTAACGGGCCGTCAACACGGTGCCTACCCATGCGGAGGCATTGCAACATTTGCGATAACCCTCCGTGGTCTTGTCCCACTTCTCCCACTGTTCCGGCGGTTTTTCTTCATAAGTGCTCCTTTTGCCATGATGCTGCACCATCCAGTAAAGCGCCGTTTGTCCAAACCAACCCTTTCCATAATAGGTTTGAGTGTCTTCCTGAAAAATCGCGCTCTCGGGAAGCCGTGTGAGATTCGGTTCTCCCAACATGATGCTGGCGAACAGGATGGGCCACTTACGACCGCTGGAGTGACCACCGCCTTCATTCCAGTAACCACCGGCCATCGCGAGTCCATACAGATCAATGCCGCGCTGTATTAACCCGATGGTGAGTTTTTCTTTTTTCTCCCTCGGCACATCAAGCGACACCATCAGGCTGGCGATGGAAATAATCCGGGCATGTTCCCGTCCATAATTCGGTCCGTTCTCATTCGGCACCAGTTGTTGCTGGGACCAGCTCATGAGGTGATCGATCCATGGCCTCTGTAAATATCTTTCAAACAGTTCCCATGATGGAACTTCTCCTGAAGGTGCCAGAGAGGGAAGAATATCCCACAGAATATTGTCTGCGGTGAAAAAGGGTTTTACCGTCCCGGCGTAAGGAGGGCGGAAGGAATTTTTCGGCGGTACTGCTTTGACACAGGTTAATACCGCCGCCATTTTCATCACTGTCTCCGACTTCTTCTCCGTATCCCACATAATATCTTTTGCGAAATTGTCCACGGGAAGGGTCTGATTGCTGATGCATGAAATGAGGGAAAGATCCGGGTTTAGCTCCAATGGAAGTTTAACGGATTCTTTTTCGCTGTAACCTGCAGCGCGGGAATCATAACCGTGCTTTGTACCGACCTTTAATACGATCATGGAGCCGTTGCGCATCGTAGTATCCTGCTTCAGACTCGTGTCATTCCAGTGGTTCTTCCGCAATTTCAATTCCTCATGTGGCACAGGCCCCGGGGCAGGCGTGATCTCTACGATTTTTACAGGACCCACTACCCACCAGTCACCGTTAACAAACTGACCGGTCTTTTCAGGTTTATCAAATGTCCAGGTAATACCATACTGGGTTACTTCCTTTCTATAGTCCGCATCCGCGGCTTCATATGCCTGTTGGCTTTTATTGCAACTAACTCCTGACAGAAGTAGGATAAGAATTGTCAGAAGGGTGACAGTTTTTGTGCGAAAATTCATGCTTATTTTTTTAAAGTATTTTTTTCCTTGGAGAAATTTAGAGCCAAAGGGAGCCCGCCTGCGCTTCCGTCCAGCGTTGCCTTGCAAGCTTGGCAGGCAGGCCTTAATGTCGAATATCGAATATCGAATGACTAATGACTAATGACTAATGACTAATGACTCTCTTCCCAACGTAATCGAACCACCATCGTATGCCCGGATCATCTTCCGTACCCATTCCACCCAATTCATAATGCGTCTGTTGACCGATGGAGCGGCCCTGACACCAGGGATTCGAATGGAAATGCACGTATAGCCCTGGTGTTGCAAGAGCATCGTCCGCATCTTTGAAATGTTTTTGCTTGCCCTCGTTGCTGTAAACACCGGGCGGCATAAATTTTCTTGTCCAGCCGCCGAACATCTCTACGTTCACAATCGGCTTATTGTCTACGCCATTACTGGTGAACAGATCGTAGTGCCACCGGCTGTGCTGGTTATTTTCTGCATCAAGGTCGTAGGTATCAAACAGTAAAACATCCACCTCGTCTGATTTACCGATGATGATGTTGCTTTCATCGTGATAACCGCCTGCTCCGACGGGCAAGCGTGGAGCAACTGATTTCGCGATGCGGCACAATTCTATTATATTCTTTGTATCATTGAAATCGAAAAATTCACATTTTTTGTAATAGGATGAGTTTTGTTCGTTGGCAATATTCAGGATGACATTTTTGTGACCCCGTAGGGCTTTGGCAACTGATCGCACGGCATTCGTGACACCCCCGGCATCCGAAATATTCCTGACACCGTCGTGGTCGGCCATCGAGCGCTGATAAAATATTCCCACGACGACCACCATTCCCCTGGCATGGCAGGCCGAAATGATCTTTTTCATTCTGTCAAGGTGATCTTTCTGAATTTGTTTTCCGTTTTTCAGAAAGGGATCGCTGAACCCACCGCTTGAACCCTGAAAGAACACATCGATCGTGTTGACGCCATGCTGGTGATAGTCATCGAGTTGTTTTATGAGGTGATCTGTCAACTCATCGGATTGAGAAGCGCTGGCTACCCTAAGCCCCCACATATCAAACGGATGGTCATTCATATAAAATAAGGTTCCCTTCACCCAGAGTGCGTTGTCTTCTTTTTTGCTGCCTTGTGCGCAGGTTCCGTAAAACGCCAGGGTGCAGAAGGCAAGTAGAAAAAATGATGTTGGTTTTTTTATCATTGAATGTGTTTGTTCCCGGACCAAAGGGGCACGCGGCCAACCAGCAAGCCGGCGATTGGATTGCGTTTGGCCGGGTTATATTCAAGTGATAGTGTATCCAAAGAAAATTAATTTAACACCACTGGAAACTCGCGATATCCATCATTAATGGACCACCGTACGGTGTATTTTCCTTTGTAAACTTTTCCCGTTGCCGGGTCTTTCCCATCCCACGTTTGGACAATGGTTTTTTCCCCTTTGATATTCCCTGTAAAAAGATTCGTCAGTTTCTTTCCCTTATCGGAATAAAGATCAATTTCTAATTCACCCGGATACCAGGATTTGCAAATGATGATGGCCTGCTGACCTTTTTTCACATCGTGAGGCAGTACACTTGCCATGTAAAGGTCTCTGCTTTCTGTGAAATTCACCACTGGAACTTCGACGCTTTCTTTCGCGTGGTGCCGCTCAAAGCCCGGCGGATTTTTCAGCACTGTATTCTTGTAGGTCAGGTAACCGGTTGAATGCTTATCGTTGAACTTCAGCTCATATAGATCGCGGATGGTCTGGTCAAAATCCAGCAATGCTGTCCAGAGTTCTCCCGAATTTTTCGATTCATTCGAATGGCCATATCTTTTTCTGAAACCAGCCCTTCCGGTGGTATCCAATTCAGCGCCTTGTCCGCTGGAACTGATGAATTTTGGATTCACCCGGTCTTTATTCCACATCAGTTTAAGGTTAGTATTGATCAGTCGCTGGATGTCTGTTTTGTCAAAGACTACCCCGTAATGATAGGCTTCTACGATCTGGCCCACTTCTCGTGCCGTATACCCTGAACGCCACGGATGCACCCATACACCGTGGCGGGTTTCTTTTCTTTCGAGATCAACATCAGTAGGGATAAGCGGCTCCCAATAATTCCAGCTATAGTGGTCGTCGTAAAACTGGAAATGACTTTTGGCTGTCAGGTAAATCTTCTGCGCCCGCTCATGATAAAGCCTTTTGCCTGTTGCGCGATGCAGCAACAAAAACACGAGTCCGGCATCCATTTGCTTGTTGAAGGGAGGACTCATTCCTGCTTCCGAAACTCCGGGCCTTGACACCCATTTTGTGAGATCGCCCGGTAAAAGGAATTGGTTAGATCCGATGTACGCGCCGTAAGGTCCGTCATCCACCCAGGTTCCTCTTTTATCATATTTTTCGGCAAAGTGCTTTTCCGCGATCTGTATGTACTCGTCTGCCTTTGCCTTGTATTT
>JBBEBN010000115.1:1736-6895 GCA_040882305.1 Cyclobacteriaceae bacterium | reverse complement strand
TGGATGCCTGTGACAATTTTTATCCAGAGTCAAAACCGTGAACTTGTCAATCAAACAGAGGCTTATAACCTCGGGAATACCAGTGGCTGGTGGAATGAAATTGAAGCGTATGACTTTGATGACGATGGTGACCTTGATCTGATTGGTGGAAATGTGGGATTGAATTCACGCCTTCGCGCCAGCCTCGCCGAACCGGTTCATATTTATATCCAGGACATCGATAACAATGGGGCTTTGGACCATCTCATGACTTATTTCAACGATGGTGAGGAGCATCCCTTCATATCGCGCGACCAGCTCGTGAATCAAGTTCCATATTTCAAACGTAAATTTCTGAAGTACGATGCTTTCAGGGAAGTGAGGCTTAATGATATCGTTCCAGCGAAAGAATCTGAATACATCAGGAAGACCGCTGTGGATTTCGCCTCATGTTATTTTGAAAACGAGGATGACGGAAAATTTTCCATCAGAAAGTTACCAGCAGCCGCGCAGCTATTTCCTATATTTTCCTTTGAAATTGATGATGTCAATAGAGATGGTCACGCCGATATTCTGGCAATAGGGAATTTATACGCCGTGCAACCGGATATTGGAAGGTACGATGCGGGCCACGGTGTTGTAATGCTGGGAGACGGGAAGGGAAACTTCACTGCCGTTGACCATCGGAAATCCGGTTTTTTTGTCAGGGGTGAGGGCAGGGATATCAGGGGTCTAAAGACACCGAATGGCGAAAGGGTTTTTCTGGTGGCAAGAAATAATGACACCATGCTTATCTTCAAGTAGTAAAATGCCTTCGGGGGATGCCTGAAACCTTTGTCTGGAAACAAATAGTCTTCATTAGGCCAGAGCCTGTGCATCTCACGAAGATATGACTTGAAACATATGATTTTATATAAAAATGATGGATTTTGGGAGGAATGGTAGATTTGTTTATTTAAATTTTTTTAATTTTACTGGTTAACGGAAAAGCGATGGAAAGGAAAATTTCAAAATTGGTTGTACTGGCTTTGATTGCCGGATTGAGCGCTTGCTCAGCATCAATGTCGAATGAGGATTACAAACCCAAGGCTCAAAATGCGGATTTTTTCCATCGCTCGGTTAAACAGGTGACAGACGTTATTGTTCACGATATTTTCTCACCGCCGGTTGCGAGCCGCATTTATGTCTACATGAGCGTCGCGGGGTACGAAGCGGCCATTCACGAGAATCCCAAGTATATCAGTTTGGCCGGGCAGTTAAAGGGGCTTGAAGCGGTGCCTAAACCTGAATCCAGCCTTGAATATTGTTACCCGCTGGCGTCCGTCGAAGCTATGCTCACGGTGGGAAAAGCCCTTGTCTTTTCGGAAGACAAAATGGACGCCTTTTATGCCAAGATCATGGAGGAATTCCGGGAAGCCGGAATGCCGGAAGAGGTTTTCGACCGATCTACCGCTTATGGCCGCCAGGTGGCGGACCATATCCTTGCCTGGTCCGGTAAAGACAACTACAAACAATCCCGCTCTTTCCCAAAATATTCCATTGAAGACGATCCGTCTACGTGGAAGCCTACACCCCCCGCTTATATGGATGCCATCGAACCTCATTGGGCAAAGATCCGGACGTTTGTCATTGATTCCTGCAACCAATTTAAGCCAGCAGGCCCCACGGCATTTTCCACTGATAAGAACAGCACGTTTTATAAAGAAGCTTATGAAGTTTACAGCGTCGGAAAGAATCTTTCCGAAGAGCAGCGCCAGATCGCTTCCTTCTGGGACTGCAATCCTTTTGTGATGAATGTAAAAGGGCATGTCATGTTTGCGACAAAAAAGATCTCGCCTGGCGGTCACTGGATGAATATCACGCATGTAGCTTGCAAGAAGGTAAATGCCGATTTCGTGCAGTCAGCAGAAGCCTATGCTTTGGTTTCAGTCGCCTTAATGGATGCTTTTATCAGCTGCTGGGACGAAAAATACAGGTCTAAACTGATAAGGCCTGAGACTTACATCAATGAATACATTGACGAAGATTGGGTTCCTGTGCTGCAGACACCTCCCTTCCCGGAATACACCAGTGGGCACAGCGTGATTTCGGCTGCGTCTGCCGTTACGCTGACGAAATTATTCGGCGAGAATTTTTCATTTCTTGATTCGACCGAAGTTGAATTCGGTCTAACCGCCCGCAGTTTTAATTCCTTTGTTGAAGCATCAGAAGAAGCTGCAGTTAGTCGTCTCTACGGTGGCATACACTACAGGCCGGCAATTGACGAGGGAATAATCGAGGGCAGGGCGCTCGGCAATTATGTCATGGAAAGAATAAAAACGCGAAAAGAAGACCTCGCTGAAAATTAGGGGTAGAGATCAGATTTGCAAGTCGGTTCAGTTTTCCGGGATGCCTGGAGCCTTCTTATCTTCACGTACGTGCTGGTTTCGGCGCAGCAATTCTGATATTCTAAATAATATTTCATTCCAATCGTTTGATTTTATTCCGGCCGGCCGGTGATGTGCTACAACTTTGTGGCTATTGCTTTTAGTTTCACGGCAGATATCCCGCACTTATAGGTTTCGAGGCTGACCATTCCGGGAAAAACTTTCAGCTCTAAATCAACCCTGGATTTTTACAGATACGGAAAAATAATATTAAGTTTGGCCTGAAGCAGAAGCGAGATAAGCCCGCGATAGAGGGGAATTGATAATTAAGCTTTAACCTTTATTAATCATGTCACCTTATGTAGCAGAATTTTTGGGTACCATGCTCCTTACTTTATTGGGAAATGGAGTAGTTGCCGGCGTTGTTCTGAAAGACTCCAAGGCGGAGAATGCCGGATGGCTCACCATTGTGTTCGGTTGGGGCCTTGCGGTCACCCTTGCGATATACGCAGTTGGCCGCATCAGCGGAGCGCATATCAACCCGGCAGTGACGGTCGCGCTCTTTGTCAATGGTGATTTCCCGGGTCATTTGGTTTTAGGATACATGCTTGCCCAGTTCGCGGGGGGATTTGCAGGGTCTGTATTGATGTGGCTTCATTACCTGAGGCACTGGCCGCGCACGGAGAGCCCTGCTGTGAAATTAGCCGTTTTCTGTACCGGGCCGGCTATCCGCTCTGCCATTCCAAACCTCATCAGCGAGATCATAGGCACCGGTGTGCTGGTGCTCGGTCTTTTGTTTATTGGCGCCAATAAATATTATGAGGGACTAAACCCCCTGCTGGTGGGCGCACTGATCGTTTCCATCGGCGTGAGTCTTGGTGGCACAACGGGTTTTGCTATTAATCCGGCTCGCGACCTTTCGCCGCGTTTCGCCCATTTCCTGCTGCCCATCCCGGGCAAAGGCTCTTCTGACTGGTCTTATAGCTGGGTCCCTGTACTTGGCCCTTTCATCGGAGGGGTGTTGGGTGCACTGCTGTTCAAGGTTCTATTTGAATAATATATGGCTTCAAAATTTATCATTGCCATTGACCAGGGAACAACCAGTTCACGCGCTGTACTTTTTGATGACCAAGGTTCAATAAAGGGCATTGCACAGGAGGAATTCCGGCAGATATTTCCCCGGTCAGGATGGGTGGAACACGATCCGAAAGAAATTGTCAACACTCAGCTTGGGACTTTGTATAAACTCATCAAAGAACAGCGTGTGGATGTGGCTTCGGTCGCCGCCATCGGTATAACAAATCAACGGGAAACTACCATTGTATGGGATCGCAAATCAGGAGACCCGGTCTACAACGCTATTGTTTGGCAGGATAAACGCACGGCGCCTATATGCGAAGAGTTAAAATCCAGGGGGCTGGAGAAATACATCCGCGAGAATACCGGCCTTGTCATTGACTCCTATTTCTCTGGAACAAAAGTGAAGTGGATCCTCGACAATGTTGCCGGAGCCCGTGAGAAAGCAAACCGCGGTGAACTTGCGTTCGGAACGGTCGATTCCTGGCTTGTCTACAACATGACAGGAGGAAAAGTCCACGTTACGGATTACACTAATGCATCGCGTACATTGTTCTATAATATCCGCGAATTGAAATGGGATAAGAAACTCCTGGAAGAACTGGAGATCCCTGAGTCCATGTTGCCGGAAGTCCGGCCATCCGCTGCTCATTTTGGAGACTTCAAAATTGAAAACAAGACGATACCCATCACGGGAATTGCGGGCGATCAACAATCCGCTCTGTTCGGACAGGCGTGTTTCAACCCGGGTATGGCAAAGAACACCTATGGCACGGGTTGTTTTATGCTGATGAATACAGGGGAGAAAATTCAGTTATCAAACAACGGACTTGTCACGACAATTGCCTGGGGATTGGGCAATAAGGTTGAATATGCATTAGAGGGAAGTGTGTTTATCGCCGGTGCTGCCGTTCAATGGTTGCGCGACAGTCTCCATCTTATCGACCAATCAAAAGACTCCGAGTATTTTGCTGCAAAAGCGCTGGGTTCAAATGATGTATACGTGGTTCCCGCATTCGCCGGATTGGGCGCACCGCACTGGGACATGTATGCGCGCGGGGCAATCTTCGGATTGACGCGCGACACAGGAAAGGATCACATCATTAAGGCAACCCTTGAATCTCTTGCCTACCAGACCAAGGATGTACTGAATGCAATGCAGGAAGATTCTGGTCTGAAGTTAAAGAGCCTGAAAGTGGACGGAGGTGCTTGTGCCAATAACATTCTCATGCAATTTCAGGCCGATATTCTTGGTGCTGAAGTAGAACGTCCCCAGGTCATAGAGTCTACTGCTTTGGGGGCAGCATACCTCGCTGCTATTCAGATTGGTCTCTGGAGAAAGGAAGATATTGAGAAGAACAGGAAGATCGAGAAATGTTTCAAACCCCAGATGGACGAAGCGACGCGCAAGAAACTATATAACGGATGGATGAAGGCTGTGAAGCGCACGACAGGGTGGGGATTGGAATAACTCGTTTAACAAGGAAAAGTTGGTGATGAGGACCTCCATTTACAATGACAATTTAGAGTTTCCCTTTCTGTTTTTTTTATTCCTCTATTTTATTCAGATGGATGCCGGAGGACAAACAAAGTTTACGGATGATCTGGAAGTTTCCACAAACTATCATTACGGCTTTATTATTCCCGAATATTCAAGTCTTACCTACTTGGTTGAGGATAACGTTCAGTCGCTCAGCATCAATCTGTCAAGAAAAACCACAGGTAAAAATTTCTGGG
>JBBEBN010000115.1:0-1726 GCA_040882305.1 Cyclobacteriaceae bacterium | reverse complement strand
TATAATTATCCCGAATATGGCCTGTCACTTTTCTATTCAACACTAGGAAACGATAGAATCCACGGCAGGGAAATTTCCATTTTTCCCTATTTCCGGCTTGATATCATATCCGGAAAGCGATTTGATCTTTACAACGAGACGGGAATTGGACTCGCCTTCGTGAGCCGCAAATTTGACTTGCAGGAAAATCCTTTGAATATTGCGGTAGGTTCCCACGTTAACATCCATTTTAATCTTAAATTCGGTTTTCAATATAAGACAGCCGGAAGGCTGAAGCTGCATTCCGGACTTTCCTTTGACCACTTTTCAAACAGCAACGCAAGAGAACCCAACCTGGGCTTAAACTATGCTACCCTTTATGCCGGCGTTAAATACAGGTTGGGCGAACAGAGCGAAAAAATGGAGCATTTACTTGAAGCCCCTGAAAGATCTTATCATTATGAATTCATTTATTCAGCGGGAGGAAAGCATCCCAGAGCGGTTGGATCGGACCTGTATTTCACTTCTTCAGCCACATTTGAATTTAAATGGGAGCCTTTCAGGGTTTTACATTTTGGCGTCGGGGCTGACCTCTTTTACGACACTTCCACCGAGGCGGAAATGTTGACGCTGGAATTAAAGAATTACAGAGGTCTATTCGATTTCAGATCAGGTATTCATTTCTCTCAGGAATTTGTTTACAATAAATTCAGTCTCATCATTCAGGAAGGCATTTATCTGTTGCTGAGGGATGAAGTGGATCAAAATATTATGTATAACCGGGGTATTATGCGGTACCGTATCTCAAACCGTTTCTTTGTGCAGCTAGCGATGAAATCCCACCTGCATATACTGGACTATGCCGAGTTAGGATTGGGGATAAGATGGTAAGAATTGGGAACATGCGTCTACGAATCAGAAATTATCTGCCATTCATGCTGTTGTCTTTATGCATTTCATGCGAGGATAACACGCACGAGGTATCAGCGAAATATGTTATGCTCCCGTCTTTCCAGACGGTTGAGCTGAACAGTGTCTTTGACGTTTTTCTAATCCAGGACTCCATTTATGCAATCGAAGTGGTGGGACACCAGGAGATAATAACAAATGTTGTGTATAACGTTGAGGACGATACTTTGCGCGTCAGTAATAGGTCCGGGGGCAAATGGTTAATGCCAAAAAAGAACAAAGTAAAATTATACATTCACTCCGACCGGCTGTCCCAAATCGTACCAAACGAAACGTGTTACATTAAGACTATCAATCCCATCATTTCTGATGCTTTCACGATCGTCATGGGGCATCGTCCAAAACTCGCTGAGATCGATCTGGAATTAAATTGCGGCACCTTTTTATACTGGAACAACCATCAATGCGGAGGAAAACTGACGCTGGCTGGAAAAACGGGGCATTTGTCCATCAGCAGTTTTGCGCTTATGTCGGTGGATGCCAGCGAACTCATCGCAAATGATGCAACCGTCAACAACAGTTCCAAGGGTGATTGTACAGTTCGTGTGAAGGATGAAATTCAATACAGCATTCACGGAGTGGGAAATATTTATGTATACGGAAACCCCGGCAGCGTCATTCCCGAGGCTATCACATCCACGGGGCAGTTGATACTGTTGGATTGAATGGCGGAATTGCCCAATTGTTAAATTGCTATGGGTGCTATTGCAGTTGGTTGAGGTTTACGCGGGTTTTGGGGCCCCTGGTAAGTAGGTGGATAATTGTCCAGGCTACCAGG
>JBBEBN010000114.1:0-6902 GCA_040882305.1 Cyclobacteriaceae bacterium | reverse complement strand
CGAGGCCAAAACGAAGGCCAAAGACACCATTGAAGAATCAGACGTGCGCGCCAGGCAGATCATCGCCGACATGGAAGACCGGCTTAAAGCGCTTATCGAGCAGTATAAAAAAATGGAGTCAACCCGCGATGACATGGTCAGTGAGTTGAGGCGGCTCGCTTCCGAGGTACTTGACAAAGTAGAGCGGTCGAAACAACAGTCAAAAGGCTTTGACCCTGACAAGCATCTTTCTGTGGTGAAGACAGAGGCTAAAAAGATAGCCTTCCCAAACCTTGACTATGAAAAATCTCACCACAAGGAACAAGCGGAAGAGAAACATGAGGAAATAGTGGAAGAACACCACTTGCCGAGAGAGACCCCCAAGAAACCGCAGAAATCTTTTTTTGACGAGATCGGATAATTCCGGAATGTCTATTTTCGTGGATGCTACCCGAGACCCACATCGCCAAAATGCCATTATTTCCTTGCTCAATCCCACACTCAACCCAAACATGACAGGAAAGATATCCCTGGAGGGACTTGAATTCCACGCATTCCATGGGGTGTATCCCCATGAGCGCGAATCAGGCAACTGGTTTGAAGTGGATATCGCCGTCCACACGGATATCCGCGAGGGTACCATAGGCGATGATCTTGCTAATACGGTGAATTACGAAACCCTCTATCAATTTGTAAGAGAGGAAATGGAAAAACCCTCTAAGCTACTGGAGACAGTAGCGGAAAAAATTGTGGAACGCGTGCTACAGGACCTCCCCGCAGTGGAACAGGTGGAGATCAAGATCTCCAAATTGAATCCGCCAATCGGAGGAAAATGTAAGAAAGCTTCAATATCTTTTTTAAAGAAAAGGTGAGCATGATCATCGAAACAGAAAGCCTCTTTCTTCGGCAGCGTCGACAAAATCAATTTCCTTGCCCATAACGTACATGGTGTGTTTTTTATCAACATACACGGGTATGCCCGCGATCACATACGAAAGGTCGGTTTCAGTCTTTTTATCAAAGCCGATGATGAGTGACAGCCCCCCACATCCGCCGCCTCTTATTCCGACGCGCAAGCCGTATTCAGGGGGGATTCCTTTGGTTTTCATGATGTGACGTATCTCCTCACAGGCGCGGTTTGAGATAGATACCGGACGAATGTTGTCGAACATGTGTGTAATTGTGATCTAAAATTATTTAATTTCAAAACACTTTTGGCCCTTAATAAATTCTATGGATGCATTGATTGAATTCGGAAAAATACTCATTCCCGCCTCGGTCGTATTATACGCTGCTTATTTGCTCGTCAGGTCATTTGTACAGAAAGAGATAGACCTCAAAAAACTGGAGATCAGGGGCAGGAGTATTGAAACGGTATTGCCGAACCGCCTGCATGCCTATGAACGAATGACCCTGTTCCTGGAGCGGATGTCCCCCCAAAACTTGCTGGTCCGCCTCAACACGGCAAGCATCCCGGCAAAAGATTTTCAGCAACTTTTGTTGGCGGAGGTCCGGAGTGAATACAACCACAATGTGTCACAACAGGTTTATATTAGCGAGGAGGTATGGGAATTGATCAAAAATGCAAAGGAAGATCTCATTGTCAGTATAAATGACGCAGCCGGCGAACTGGGCGACGAGGCCACCAGCCTGGACCTGTCAAAAAAGATCTTCGAAAAGACAATGGCGAAGACGGTGGATCCGTTAGCCCATGCCCTCAGTGAACTTAAACGCGAGATCCAAAGAATTTTTTAGGGACTTCGTACGTTATATACTACTATGAATAGGTTTTTTACTTCCGCCCTTGGCCATGCCGCCTCCGTATTGGGCCGGCGCGGGCGTTTGCTGGCGCTTCTGCCACAACTTGCCATGAAGTTAAGGGAAACTAAATGGAGGAATGTCAACACAAACGCTGCAAAAGAAAAGTTTTTCGTTCTAGGAAGGTTGCTTAAAGCCTACGCACTGGGTGATTATCGCGAAATCCCCTGGAAAACCCTTCTCCTGATCGTCGCTGCCATCATATACTTTCTAAATCCCCTGGACCTCATTCCGGACCTGATCCCGTTAACAGGTTTAACGGACGACTTTGCAGTGCTTCTTTGGGTATACAATTCAGCGAGCAACGAAGTCCACAAGTTTCTTGACTGGGAAAAGAACAAGGTTGAGCAATCATGAAGACGGCGGTGATATCCGGTGCCACCGGCCTGATCGGCGATCAGCTTGTCTCCAGACTTCTATCCTCTGCGCGATATAAACGGGTCGTTGCTCTGACCCGCCTATACCGCATTGATTTTCATTGTGTCCATATTTTCAGACCATCGCTCCTGCTGGGGGGCGCTCAGAGAAACGCAGTGGCGAGGATATCGCGAAAGCCATCTACAAGACTATGGCTTTCTCATTCCTGAAAAGTTCAAGGCGATCGAGGGCGGGAAAGTAGCGGAAGCAATGTTGACCTTTGCTTCAGCAGATGAAAGAGGGATGTTTATTCAAATCGATGGCCCTGAATTGGCGATCAGTGAGATCGGGACCATGATAAAAAAATAGTAACGTTCTATGATCAGTATTATCCAAAGAGTTACCGAAGCTTCCGTTGTGATCGATAGTAAAATCCGTGGCAAAATAGGGCATGGCTTGCTGGTGCTGTTGGGTATAGAAGATGCAGACAACTACGAGGATATTGAGTGGCTGACGAATAAGATCGTCAACCTGAGGATCTTTAATGATGCTGCGGGGGTCATGAACGTGAGTGTAAAGGAAACCGGTGGCGATATTTTGGTTATAAGTCAGTTCACGTTGCACGCCAGCGTTAAAAAGGGAAACCGGCCATCGTATATCAAAGCGTCAAAGCCGGAAGTGGCCATTCCGCTTTATGAGAAATTTATCAGGGCATCGGAGGTCGTTTTCGGCAAACCGGTGCAGACGGGAGAATTCGGCGCCGACATGAAGGTTTCGCTTGTCAATGACGGTCCGGTCACAATTATTATCGATACTAAAAACAGGGCCTGATGTTAACAGGAATTCTTTTTTTCGCAGCTGCTAGCTGTCGCGGCGCAACTCACGCGGCCGCCATGAGCGCATTCGCCTTCTTATTGATTTCCTTTCCCCTTTCCGCTCAATATAAATATGGACTCGAACCGACGGGCTATCGGGCGTATGTGGAAAGCTTAAAAAACCATCCCGAAAAGGGGTTGGTCGATCTGGAGAAATATATTCCGGGACTTGTCCTCGATATCCGTTACGCGACCTCAAACAATTTTACCGGAGAGCGCATTTACGATCGTGCCAAAGCCTACGCCAGAAAGCCGGTTGCGGAGGCTTTAAGACAAATTCAGGCGGAGTTAAAGAAGGACGGGTTGGGTATCAAGATCTTTGATGCGTACAGACCCTATAAGGCGACCGTAAAATTCTACGAGGTATACCGTGACACCACCTATGTTGCTTCACCGTATAGTGGTTCCCGTCATAATCGCGGTTGCGCGCTGGATTTGACTTTGATTGAGTTGAAGAGTGGCGCGGAACTGAAAATGCCCACCGGCTACGATTCATTCACGAAACAGGCGTGGCCATCTACTCCGGTGGCCGATCCGCTGGTGAGCAAGAACCGGCAGCGACTGATTCAGGCGATGGAAAAGTACGGCTTCAGGGTCAATTCATCGGAATGGTGGCACTTTGATTTCAAAGGCTGGAGGGACTTTGAAGTGCTGGATATTGACTTCGGGGAGTTGGACCGGCAGTAAACAAAAACAAGGCCGCCCTATGAGCTTACCCCTCGCATTCAGGAACGCCTCCGAAGGTTCGATGACTATAGTGTTATGAGCATATTTCAAAAAAAGCACACCGCCGTACCTCTCTTCCTTGTGATTTTGCTGTATGGGTGTGGAACTGTCCAGGATACCACTTCTGTGGGCGAAAATCCAATAATAAAGGAGAATCGAAACGAAGGAACCGCTGCATGGCTGATCGAAGTTCCTGAGAAACGTTGTCCCCCGCCTGACCATCAATGGTGTCGAAGGCCGCAGATCGAAGGATATTGCTCGAAGACGAGTTATGAAACCGGAGATTCCCTGAAAGTTTTTGTCAGCACAGATCCTGCTTCAGCCTTTACGTTAGATCTTTTCCGTATGGGTTATTATGGAGGGATGGGAGGAAGATTAATGAAGTCTGCGGGCCGGCTTCAGGGAAAGCCCCAGCAGGTGCCGCAAGCGGAAAAAAACAATCTCATCGAATGTGATTGGGACCTCGCCTATTCGATGGCCATCCCTGACGACTGGGTAAGCGGTGTTTACATAGGCAAGCTCACTGCCTTGCAGGACAGCAGTCAATCGTACGTTGTCTTCATCCTCAGGGACAATCGGAAAGCGGACGTCGCTTTTCAATGCTCCGATCTCACATGGCAGGCGTATAATCGTTTTCCTTACTGGCATTCGATGTACGATGAGGGCCAGAACCCGTGGGTCAATACGAATGGTGCCCGTATAAGTTTTGACCGGCCCTATAATTTGTATGTCAACAACCTGCCTTCCGAATTTAATCCGCTTTCGAACGGTGCGGGGGAATTTTTTCTCTGGGAATTTCCGCTTGCTTTCTGGCTGGAGCGCGAAGGATATGATGTCACCTATATTTCCAATACCAACACCCACAGCGATCTCGCCGGCCTTCTGCGTTCCAAAGTATTTCTTTCCGTAGGGCATGACGAATACTGGACGCATCAGATGTTTGAGAACGTCAGAAAGGCCCGGGACGCAGGAGTCAACCTGATGTTCTTAAGCGGTAATTCAGTGGATGGTACTGTATATCTGGATTCTTCCTCCTACGGAAGGCCAAACCGTATCACGGGGAGGTTACCGGAGAGAGAATTTAAGAATGAAGACGGGCTTATGGGAAACACCTCTTACGGGGTGGGATACGGAGATATTGCGATAAGAAATGCCGACCATTGGGTTTTTGAAGGTACGGGAATTCAGGAAGGAGATACGCTGAAAGACCTTGTCGGATGGGAATATCACGGTTATCCCTTGAAAAAAGATACCACGCTCATTGTGTTGGGCCTGGGAAAAATAGAACCGAATAAACACGGAAATCCTGAAGCGCCGGATCACGCCATGGTCATCTACACCGCGGAAAAAGGAAATTTTGTCTTTAATGCCGGAACATGTTTTTGGAGCCTTCCGCTTTCATCCCCTCCCGGATATCAGAATGCTGTCAATGATCAGGGCGAGTTGGGCAAACAGGTAATGGATTTTACGGAGGAAGATCCGCGCATTCAGGGGATCACCAGGAATCTGTTGGACCGGGCCATCGGGACCAGATAAAAAGTTTAAAAAGTTTAGGAAGTTTGAAAACAACGTGAACAAAATAAACTGCGATGACCATGACCATCGAAGAGGCACAAACACAGGTTGATCAGTGGATCGCGACCACAGGCGTCCGCTATTTTAATGAGTTGACTAATATGGCCATGCTGACGGAAGAAGTGGGTGAGGTGGCCCGGGTTATTGCCAGGCGATATGGGGAGCAGTCGGAAAAAGATTCCGATAAATCGCATGACCTTGGAGATGAACTTGCCGATGTACTGTGGGTTGTGATCTGTCTTGCGAACCAGACCGGTGTTGATCTGACAGAGGCGTTCAGAAAAAACCTGGAAAAAAAATCAACTCGCGATAAGGACAGGCATAGGTCTAACAGGAAATTGTGAGTTGTCCGGCGTTTTTCTATTTTTAGGAGCCGCATGCCGTGCGGCACTATTACCTCACCTATGGCTGAACCACAAGCGCGCTACTTAGCCCTGGACATATTCAGGGGAATGACCATCTGTTTCATGATCATTGTCAACTGCCCGGGAAGTTGGGAGCATGTTTATGCGCCCCTGCTGCACGCGCCCTGGCACGGGTTTACCCCCACGGATCTCGTATTTCCTTCCTTCCTTTTTGCCGTGGGTAACGCGATGGCGTTCGTCATGCACAAGTATGAGAACCAGCCAGGGTCAGTGTTCTGGAGTAAGGTGCTGAAACGCACATTCATCATTTTTCTTTTGGGATTTCTGATGAATTGGTTCCCGTTTTTCAGGGAAGCTGATGGCGGGGGTCTTGAACTGAAACCACTTGCCGAAACGCGTATCGCCGGCGTGTTACAGCGGATAGCGCTCTGCTATTTCTTCGCGTCCATCATTCTGCATTATGGATCAAAGAAGTTTGCCCTCTGGTTCAGCGTGTTTGCTCTGGTTGGTTACTGGGTCATCTCATATGTTTTCGGAGATCCTGCCGCTCCGTATAGCCTCACCGGTAACGCGGGTTTGAAACTTGATCTCTTTTTGTTGGGCGAAAACCACCTTTACCACGGTGAGGGTATTCCCTTTGACCCTGAAGGGTTGCTAAGTACACTTCCCTCTCTTGTTAATGTGATCGCCGGTTTCCTTGCGGGAGATTATATCCGCAGAAACGGGAACTCGTACGAGAGCATTGCGAAACTCATGATTGCCGGTTCGCTGCTTATCCTCGGTGCCTTCATCTGGGATATGGCCTTTCCAATCAACAAGAAAATATGGACAAGCTCTTTTGTTTTGCTCACCGTTGGACTGGATCTGCTGATCCTTTCCGTTCTTATTTATATCATTGAAATTTACCGGCGACAGCGCTGGACATATTTCTTTGTGGTGTTCGGCCGCAATCCGCTTTTCATATACTTGCTGGCCGATGTATTAATTACTGTCATGGTGATGATCCCGGTTGCAGGTACAAATTTGCAACAGTGGTTCTACAGGGATTTGCTTGGAAGTGTTGCCGGACCAGTACTGGCGTCTTTCCTGTTTGCCGTCTTTTTTATGCTCCTTAACTGGACCGTTGGTTTTTTCCTGGATAAGATGCGGCTCTACGTCAAGGTTTAACGACCGTGATCCGGTTTTCGCGGATGACCGGGACAACGTC
>JBBEBN010000113.1:5676-6903 GCA_040882305.1 Cyclobacteriaceae bacterium | reverse complement strand
GCGCCCCTTCAGGGCTGCACACACATTGCGTAGTTTTCCCCGGACAACACTGATTCTGCAATTAGGGAGATCTCATCTTGCGTACAATCTCCCGACAGATGCCCAATGCCTTAATGCCTAATGCCTAGCGACCAGGCGTGAACTGTGTTTTAAACGCGTTCCTTAGCTGGTAGCCTTTGTTCACAATATAAATTCCTGCAATGGTCAGCGCGATGGCAATCCAGATCTTCATGTTGAGCGTTTCATCAAGCACAAGCCACCCGAGGATCACTGCCACAACCGGATTGACATAGGCGTAGAGGGAGACGATGGTCATGGGTAGTTTTCGCAATGCATACGCGTATGAAGCGTAGGCAATAAGTGATCCGACGATGATCAGGTACAAGAAAGAATACATTACTTCATCAGACCACGTGATATTGGTGAGATCGTCGAAGGCCAGGCTGAAAGGCAACAACAGTAACCCCCCGAAGAACATTTGTATTCCCGCGTTAACAAACGGATTGCTTTCAGTATGCTTCTTTTTGATCCAGATACTTCCGCCTGCCCATGCAACCACCGCGGCAAAAGTGAAAAGGATGCCTATGATGTATTCTGTTTTTGAAAAACCCGAAAGGTGTTCGCTGAACATGATAACAATTCCGCCCAGTCCGAGGATAACCCCCAGTACGATCGCCGGGGTTGGTCTCTCATCGCTGTGAACCATCATGTTCATCAGGATGACGAGAACGGGCATCAGTGAACAAATGATGGCGGCGACGCCACTTGGGATATACATCTCTGCCCAGGCGACCAGGCCATTTCCCATGGAGATCATGAAAAATCCACCAATGGCCTGTCGCAGGATATGGTCTGCGGAGGGAAAGGAGGTTTTTCCGATCGCGAACAAAACACCAAGTAACAGGAGGCCGGCAGATGTTTGGCGTATGGCGGTGAACAGAAATGGGGGAAAGTGCAGAACCGCTATGCGCAGTGCGAGGTAGGTGGTTCCCCAAATAATACACACTGCAGCTAAGGCCAGATATGGTAAAAAGGACGGGCGGTTGTTCATCGGGAAACGCACTCAAAAATACGGGTTAGTGGCGAATAATTTTAACGGTTCAAATTTTCCCGTATTAACGAAGAAAAAACAGTTTCAGTTTTGTGTATTTTAATAAGATCAGTTCTTTATAAAAGCTGCACTGTGGCACGCTGGACGCCTTTGTAGTCCTTCTAATTGTAATCCCG
>JBBEBN010000113.1:0-5576 GCA_040882305.1 Cyclobacteriaceae bacterium | reverse complement strand
AAAGCTGCACTGTGGCACGCTGGACGCCTTTGTAGTCCTTCTAATTGTAATCCCGGGGTTTCAGAAGCGCTCCGACGATCGAAAGCAAAAAATAAGTGTGATTCGAACACTTTTTACGCGGGTTTTCTGCAATCGATTTCATTTTTTTCTTAAATTGTTACCGGCTCATCGTGCCAGCATTTTTAACTGCGGGAAATTAATCAGGGAAAACAGGAAAAATTAACGGAGACTGCTCAGGGATATGAAGCGGTAGGCAAGTCAGGGGGTGAACATCCCGGCGGTATTTTGGTTGAACTTTACAGTCCAAATTATACGAAACAATTTAATACCCTGACTTATGAAAAAATGTTACCTACTGTTTTGCACACTTTTATTTCTGAATGTGGCTGGGTTTGCTCATTCAGTGAATTTCGCGGCAGCGCGGTCTTCTTCGGGGCAGCCCGAGACGTTGGTCAAAGCTGACCCGCCCGACAAATTACGGACTGATAGCCATCGGGTCGCTATGGATCGCGCCCTGGAAGTTACGGTTACCGGTCTTGTGACGGATGAAAACGGCCAGGGCTTCCCTGGTGTGAACATCATCGTGAAAGGCACTTCGACCGGTACGGCTACCGATGCGAATGGCCGGTATGGGCTCACTGTAGAGAACGAAAATGTAACCCTCATTTTTTCGTTTGTGGGATACGTAGAGCAGGAGGTTGCGCTCGGAGGAAGATCAGTCGTCAATGTTCAGATGCTACCCAACCTCCAGGCGCTGGAAGAGGTGGTGGTGACCGCGCTGGGTATTGAGCGCGCTCAGAAAAGCCTGGGTTACGCTACTGCTAAGGTGAATTCGGACGAGCTGACGATCAATCGCTCATCAAACCTGATGAATTCACTTCAGGGCAAGATCGCCGGAGTGAGCATTTCTTCATTGGGCACCGGGCCAGGAGGAACGTCAAAGATCCGCATCCGCGGCCAGTCCTCCATGTCGGGGCAAAACAGTCCGCTCATTGTTGTTAATGGCGTGCCTATGGACAATACAAACTTTGGAACTGCCCAGGGTAACCGGGCGGCCGACAACTCCATTCAGGTGCGCGGTGGCGGCGTGTACTCCGATGGTGGCGACGGTCTTTCGAGCATTAACCCGGATGACATAGAAAGCATGACCGTGCTGAAAGGTGCAGCAGCTTCGGCGTTGTACGGATACCGCGCGAAGGACGGCGTCATTATGATCACGACGAAAACAAAAGGCGATGGTCAGGGCCTGGGGATCACCTATAATATGAACTACACAAATGAAACACCTCTGGATTTTACGGATTATCAGTACGAATACGGACAGGGTGAAAATGGTTTGCGGCCGACCTCATCCAATCCTACATCAGGTCAGTGGTCGTTTGGTGAAAAGTTTCAGCCGGGAATGACGCACGTCCTCTTCAATGGCCTGACAGTTCCCTATGAACCGCAAAGAGATATCATCAGGGAATTTTACCGCAATGGTCAGAACCTCACCAATACGGTGACCATGGCCACTAACAGTGAGAAGGGCGGATTCAGCTTCTCCGTTGCCGATATGAACAGCAAGGGCATCACGCCTAACAACTCGTTCAATCGCAAGATTTTCAACCTGGGTTTTAACTATGCGTTGTCAGACAAGGTGACCATCCGGGGAAATTTAAACTATTCCAACGAGGTCAACAAGAATCCACCGAACATTGCCAACCAGGATAACTCGATTCCTACGGTACTTTACAATATGGCGAACTCCATGCCGATGGAAGTACTTGACGAGAACAAATACGATGCAAACGGGGATGAATATGTCTATTCACGTTTCAGGAACCGCACGAATCCGTACTGGGTATTGGCCGAACAGTTCAACAACATTGACCGTGACAGGGTGTATGGCAACTTTACTGTAAAGTACGATATCCTGAAGTGGTTATACGTACAGGGGCGCGTTGGTCAGGATTTCTGGTCGCGGGATCAGGACTATAACAACTTTCCGACAGGTCACGCTTCACGGGGGCCGGCTCCCGTGGGTTTTGTTAACGGGGTCTACACGCAGGAATCCAGGCGTTTCCGCGAGATCAACTCCGACATTCTGATCTCAGCGACACGCGAAATTGGCGACTTCGGTGTGAATGTAACGCTGGGTGGAAACCAGATGGACTGGCGCAGCGAAGTGAACAGCGTTCAGGTAACCGACTTTGTCGTTCGCGACCTCTACACCGTGCAGAACGGCAGAGCAAAGGATCCGGTGTACGGGTTGGACGAGAAAGCCGTGAACTCGATATATGGATCGGCAGAGATCAACTTTAAGCGGTTTCTCTATTTAAATGGAACGCTGCGGACTGACTGGTTCTCGACCCTCTCGCCGGAAAACAGGAAGATCCAGTATCCTTCCGTTTCCGCAAGTTATGTGTTCTCGGAATCGATGGACCTGCCGACATGGATCAACTTCGGAAAAGTAAGACTCGGATATGCTGAGGTGGGTGGCGATAGTGATGTCAGTCCCTATTCGAACCTGTTATATTATGGTATCAATTCGAACCTCCTTGCAAACCCGTCCGGCGCAGCCCAGCCCGTGGGCGGTCCGAGCGGTACGACGTTGCCGAATGCTGACCTTAGGCCTATGCGCGCGGCCGAAACGGAGGCCGGCCTGGAATTGAAATTGTTTGACAACCGTGTGGGACTGGATTTGTCCGTGTACCGCAAGGTGACAACGGACCAGATCGTTCGGGCACAGATCTCCGATGCCTCAGGATTCGTCGACACCAGGATAAACAGCGGCGAGAGCGAGAACAAGGGTATTGAAATGATGTTCCATCTCGTTCCTGTCGTCAACAACGATTTCCGATGGGACTTCACCTTTAACGGGGCCTATAACGTCACGAAGGTGTTGAGCCTCCTCAGCGACGATCCAGGGGAAAGGATCACCGTGGGCGCACATAATTTCAATGGTGAGCTTCGGCAGATTGTGGGAGAAGAGATGGCACAGATTTCCGGCTTCGGCTTTATGAGAGACAGCCAGGGCCGTCAGGTGTTTGGCGCCAACGGTATCGCCCTTCGCACGCCCGAGCTCGTGCACTTTGGCAGCGCGATACCCAAGTGGGTTGGTGGCTTTACGAATTCCATCCTGTACAAGGGCGTTTCAATGACCTTCCTCATTGACTTCAAGCTGGGCAACAAGATGCTTTCCGGAACGAACTTTAATGCGATCCGCCACGGACTTCACAAGATGACGCTCGAGGGAAGGGAAGAAGGTGTCGTTATCGGCGATGGCGTAGACATCAACGGGGCTGTGAATGCGGTGGCGGCCCCCGTCCAGGGTTACTGGGAAGTGGTGCGCTCACAGGCGCTCGTTGAGCCTGCCGTTTACGACGGTGGCTACTGGAAGCTGCGTCAGGTCACCCTGGGCTACGACTTCACAAAATTCCTCCCGGCGAATTTCCCCGTGAAAGGAATACGGCTAAGCCTCGTAGCCAGCAACGTCGCCATGCTCAAGAAGTGGATTGACAATATCGATCCGGAAAGTTTTGGATACGCTTCCGATAACATTATCGGACTGGAGGGAACGGGTGTTCCCACCACCAGGTCGCTGGGCTTCAACTTAAATGTCAAATTATAACATGAAAGAAATCATGAAAAAGATATTCAAACTCATGCTGCTCGTCGCCGTCCTGATGGTTCTTCATACCGGCTGCGACGAAGGTTTCGACGAGCTCAACACAAGCAAGACCGGTGCTATCTCGATCGACCCGGCATTCCAGCTCAACAATGCCATCATCAGTTCTTCTTACCCGGGCTCGACAGTGATCTACGATGTCGGAATCGTTCAGCAGATCATTTCTCCTAACTCGGGAGTGCTTACGGGAGCGAACTATAATCAAGACAACCGTGATGCGGCCGAGGACCTGTGGCAAGGATACTTTCGAAACGTGGTCAGGAACACGAGGGATGTTATCGCCCAGGTACAGGATAATCCTGAGCGCAGCAACCTCATGCATATGGCGCGTATTATACAGGCCCATGCCTTCATGGTGCTGACGGACGAATATGGTGATATCCCTTATGAAGAGGGTGGCAATGGCTATCTCGATCAGGTCTTTTTCCCGGTTTACGAATCGCAGGAGGACATTTATCCGAAGATCATGCAGGAGTTGAGAGATGCTTCCGCCGCGCTTAGTGCATCCGGAAAGACCGAGACTGCCGACATTCTTTACGGTGGTGACGTCGACAAATGGAAGAAGTTTGCCAATTCACTCTTGTTGCGGGCTGGCATGCGACTCAGTAAAGTCGCTCCTACTCAGGCCGCGCAAGTCGCCAGTGAAGCATTTGCTGCGGGTGTGATCACCACCAATGCAGACAACGCCGTGAGGCGCCACGACAGCAATTACCTGAATCCCGTGGGTAATATGTTGAACGCAACGGAAGCGGCGAACTTTTACATGACCGAACCGTTTGTGAATTACCTCATGAGCACAAATGACCCGCGGTTATCAGCGATTGCTGTGCGCTATGTCGGCGCAAAATCCGGGCCGGAGCAAACAACGGACAGACAATCGTACGATGCGGCCGATCAGATCGGTATGCCTATGGGTCATGATAATGGCTCCATCACTACCGTTGCAGCGAATCTCGGGCTTGCCAGCTTCTACGACTTCACGCAGGTGGACCGCCGGCGTGTATCCGACCGCGATGCGCCGCAGTATTTTGTTACAGCTTCCCAGAACCTGCTCTTGTTGGCGGAAGCAAAGGAAAGAGGATGGATCACTACGGCCACTACGGTGGAGGAGTTCTACGACGCCGGCGTGCGGGCGCATATGGAACAGTTGGCCGAGTATGACGCCGCCTCGGCGATCGATCCCCAGGCTATCGATGATTATCTGACGGCAAATCCTTTTAACCCCGCATCGGCCCTGGACCAGATCAACACTCAGTATTGGGTTTCTTCATTGATGAACGGGCCGGAGGCTTTTGCCAATTTCCGAAGAAGCGGATACCCTACACTGGATCCGAATCCTTTCCCGGGTCAGGACATCAGCGGCGATTTTATCCGCCGCCTGACGTATCCGAACTCTGAAATCTCCGTCAATACTGATAACGTCAACGTTGCCATATCGAGAATGGGTGCCGACAACCTCGATACCCGTGTTTGGTGGGATATCCCCTGAACACCTCAAACCAAGATTGGAATCCCTTCGGGGATTCCAATTTTTTTTCGCCAATCTATAACCATCTGAACATATTGTGAACACTATGAAAAAAATCCCGGTTTTTTGTTTACTGCTCTTTTGTTTTGTCACCGATTGCAACGCCCAGCAGATTTCGAAAGAGGATCTTATTTTTCTTACTACTGAATGGAAAGGGGAGCGCTTTAAGGATGGCCGTCCGAAAGCACCGGACGCACTTCTCAAACGCATGAAACTTGTTACGCTGGAGGAGGCGTGGGCCGTGTTAAGAAATGAAAATTACAAATACGCCTACGAAGACGGCTGGATGAGCATTAACCCCGATAGTGTGCTGGTGGGCAGGGCCGTGACTGCCACGTTTATGCCCGGGCGTCCGGATGTTCATCGCGTCATCGATAA
>JBBEBN010000112.1:0-6915 GCA_040882305.1 Cyclobacteriaceae bacterium | reverse complement strand
ATCCGTCCGGTGTCCTCGTTTCCAGTTTCACTTTACAGCCAATGAAATAGGAAAAGGGCTTCGTGTGGTCGCCTTCATAGCCAAAATAGACTGCATAAATCTCGTCGCTGATCTTTCCGGGGATTCTGTCCCTGATGTGGTCGTCGTTAAACTTTTCCCAGAGTTTACCACAGTCGACACTGGATCGACCCCCTTCATTGGATGTTTTGTGCGGAAGTTTGATTCCGATCAATTTGAACCCCCCGGTTTTTATTTGATCCATGCTTTTTCTTTTAATCGTGAGGCGTTATCCTAACGACGCGTTTCTATCCCTCAATTTAAGGTAAAGCCGCAATGATAAAAAACATGAAATAAGGTTAAACAATTCGGCGGCTATTAATCCATAAATAACAGCAGTTCTTCCTTGCTGTTTGGAAAGACAAATATTTTTTGATACTTAAGCCCCATCTTTTCCAGGAGTTTGATGGATTTATGGTTTTGCGGCAGCGTGATGGCGGTGATCTTGGGAATGCCTAATTTTTCCTTTGCGTAGATCATCGTTGCGTTTGCTATTTCCAGCGCATAACCTTTTCCGTTGTAATCCGGCAAGAACGCAAATCCTATGTCCGGATGATCAAGAATGTCCCTGTTGAGGACCCCGCACATTCCGATGGAGTTGCCGTCGTCTTTCTTCTCCACCAGGTATAAACCATAACCATTTTGCCTGTAGCTTTTGATCGGTCCGTGTTCAAGATAGTATTGTGCCTGTGCGATGGTTTTTACTTTCCTGTCACCGATAAATTTCAACCACCCCGGACTGTTGAAGAGTTCAATGATAAATTCACTGTCATGAAGGGTGAATTCTCTTAGCCGCAACCTTTCTGTTTCCAGGATATATTTCTTCATCTTTCATCTTTCTCTTTCAAACTTGAAATCCAGGGCACCGGTTACAATGGGTACACATAGATTTATTTCTCGCTAAATAAATCCTTATCCCACCCGCGAAACTCATAGTATTTGCTTTTGGGCTCACCAGTCCAGCCGTTGATGCCTTTTTTCTTTGGCAAATAGAATGCGTGAATATAGAGAAGGGGTGGAAGAAAAAGTGCAAGGATCGTCATGGCCGCCGCGCGTCCGAAAAAGTTAGAGGTACCCGCGATGAGGACAAGCGTGAGGATATATTTGCCAATCCTACGCCATTTTGGTGTTTGTTCTTCAAAGTGACCAAAGGTCATGTTTCCAACGGCGTAAATGATACTGACGATTGCTACTTCAAACCATAGTGATTCTGTGGTCCACATGATTTTATTTTTTTGTTCGGTTGTTGGTGGCAGGCGCGTTGATTCTTACATCTAATTATCGGCTGCCGGCCTTGTCTTCTTAACCTGTGCTGTGTACGCGTCTTCCGGGCACCTGGTCTTTTCTCCGACATTCCACAAGACCGTCTGCAGGATATTCTTGGCACGATCGCGCGTTTGAATGCTTTCGATGGCGCCGCTGATGTTGGAGTACATTATGTTGGGACAACAGCTTGCTGATCCCCCGGGGCCGTTGCAGTTATGATCGGGCTCAAGCCGGATGTTCTCGCCCCAGCCGTTGGCGAAGACGTTTGAAGAGGAACCCCAATTTCCCGTGAGGCCGTGGAAGGACGTGCCATATACCTTGAAATCCGTGACCAGGTTGTTTGTTGAAAAGCCGGATATGGCAATATGCGCGTGTGATTTGACGCCGGCATTCACATATACGTGTAGACCGTCGACTGTGGTATTTCTGCTGTTTCGTTCTATGAAGAGCCCGCTGTCGCAGTTTCGGATGGTTACATTCTTGACCCAGCAATCGGAACACCCCCTCATCGAGACTCCGTTGTACCCTTCATTCTTGTCTCCGCAGTAGTGGCACCATTCATGGACGGGAAATTCGATGGTAAGGTCTTCGATTCCTATTGATTTGCCTTCCGCTCTGATCACGCCGTTTGCCCAATCGTAACAATCGACCCCTTGATGGCCACATGGTTCACCAAGGCCCTTAAGTCCTTTCGGAAAGTAGAGCACGGTCTTGTCGCGTCCGGCTCCGCGAACCACGTCGCCGTCGGACAACAGGATCAACTCGTCAATCGTATGCCTGCCGGAATCAAAGCTGTGGGTAGCTTCTTGTTTGCCATAGGGTATGGGAATTCTACCGTTTCCGTACCCTACACTGGAGTAGTCGTGCGCGGGCAGCGGGTCTGAACATTCGGATACCTGCGCCCGCAATGTTCCTGCTGTGATCAGATACAGAATGGCAAGAGTAAATGTCATATTTGTAAGGTTCATCAATCTGTGTTGTGCGCGCGAGTCCATCTTCAGACGTTATTGATAGCTAATTTACGAATTTGTATTAAAGCCGTCCATAAAGTTTTGAGTTGTCCGCATAATACTACCGCCTGAGGCCACCTGTATGCTTTTCATAAGTTCCTGCATTTTCAAAAAGTCGGCGGTCGTCGGCAATGGAGGTCCGCCAGTGATGACGAAGAAGGTGTGTAGTGTCGCAATGAGCAACATAATCACAAAATTGATTTTTAGAAGGGTCGTTTTTCCTTTCATGTTATGGTCATTGGTTGTTGTCATTTAAAATGCCACATGGCGATTCATTATAAGGCATTAATGTTTTATATTCCCATACTCGTCGACACCGTTCTTTACTAAGATAATAAAAATCGGCATTTTTTCGTTCTAATCAGTATCCTTAAGGGGCCTGGCAGGGAACGATGAAGGTCGTGAAGTGATAACCGGGGTGTAGAGACGCAAGATTTTGCGTCGTTACACCAACCAGCGGATCGCAAACACTATAATTTAAAAAAATATGAAATTCTTAATCTTTGTATCCGTATTCTTCCTGGTTACTCAGGATAAAAGAAAAGAGGGCAACCCTCTCGACCATTTGCCGTCCAACATCGAATTGCTGACGCATTTTGGAGAGCGGGCGGATTTTTCGCCGGATAATAAAAGCGTTGCCTTCATGGCGAAAAGTTTTGGAGATGCCATGGTGATTGACCTCGACACCCGCGTTATCCGGTGCCTCACCTGCAACGTGCCGGGCGCTGTCTTTCTTCGTGTGATGCACCTGGCCAATGGCGATTATCTGCTGATCGGCCCCGAACGTTTTGAAAATATCAGCTTGAGCAGGAGCAGGGATAATGAGCTTTGGTACCTGAAAAAGGAACGAGGTTCAAAACCCACCAGGCTTAACCACAAAATGAGCGAGGGCGCTGCAGTCGCTAAAAACAAGATGACGCTGGCCTTTACGGTAACGCGTGGCCAGGAGCCCACCCTGAAGCAGGGATCATCACAACTTGTCCTGACGGATATCGATACCTCCGGCGATCATCCCGTTCTAACCAACAAACGAGTGATCTACGAAAGTAAAGACAACAGCTGCGTGCTGGAGGCGCAGGATTTTTATGACAATAATTCCAAACTTACCGTTACCTGCTATGAACCCGGCGCGAAGGCATCCACTATGAGTATTGAAATCCAGACTGGGAAAATAACGAACATGTCGAACTTTGCCGGATACAATGAAGTGGAAGGAATTTTTCCGGATGGGAAATACACTTGCGTGGAGTCTGACAGGCAAGTGACCTGGCTTGGCGGAGAATTCGGTATGCGCAATATAGATATCTGGAAAATGAAGCTGGATGGCACGGGCAAAGACTTTGAACGAATCACGAACTTCAACGACTTCGAGGGCGGCAAAGCCTCTAATCCGGTAGTCTCTGCCGATGGCAGGTCAATGGCCTTCCAGAGCGCGAGAGCTTCCGATCCCGCGGGGGTGGGTTATGGAATTTTACTCTATAAGTTCAGATAAGCAACGCTGGTCCTGTTTATTTCAGCAGGTTGCGGATTACTTTTTCCGGGATTCAATCACAGATCTTCGACTTCACCTTCGCATCAATCTCCATCCCAAAACTCTCCGCCAGCCTGAGATCGGCGCATGCCTCGGCCTTGTTCTTCATCTTGATCTTCGCCATGGCGCGGTTGTAAACGGCGGGGGCGTAGTTGGACCGATAAACCAACGCCACATTAAAGTCTTCTATGGCATCGCGGTAGCGCTCGAGCTTGAACAGCACATTGCCACGGTTGATCCACGCCTTGAAGAAATCTTCCTTGATGTCTATTGCTTTTGTGTAATCGGAAAATGCACCTTCGTAATCTTTTAACTTTTCGCGCGCCAGGCCTCTACCTAACCAGATCTCCTCATTAGCAGGAGCAATTTCCAGCGCACTTGTGTAATCCTCTACGGCGCCTTTGTAATAACCACCCTCGAATCGCTGCAACGCCCTTTCCAGATAAGGATACAACATCGTGGAGTCTTCCTGGATCGTCTCGGTCAACCGGTCTTCAAAGGTCATCGTCTGACCTTGCTTTGCCTTCAACGCGGTAAGATTGTGACGCGCAAGGTTGTGACGGGAATTTAATTTCAACGCCTGCTCATAATCCGCGGCAGCGGTGGCATCACTCACCGCTTCCTTCGACAAACCGCGGTTTACAAAATAATCCGGCTCACCGGGATTCAATCTCAGCGCCGAATCATAATACGCAATCGCCGTTTTGTGATCTTTTAACTTCGCTGCGGTCAATCCAAGATAATTGTAGATGTAGGATTTGTGTCCACTCTCCGGAGTCATCACCGGATTGCGATCTCCCACTGTCATATTCTGCCTGTAGAAGACAGTATTCGTTTCCGTTGGATTCATCGTCAGCAGTTTGGAGAAATCCTCTTTTGCCTGATCGAAAAATCCGATCCTGTACCGCAGGATGGCACGACTCAACAGCGCAGGCAGACTCTCGGGAAATTGTTCCAGGTAAATACTGTAATCGGTCAGCGCGCCATCGTTATCTTTCAATGCTTCCTTTACGGATCCACGCAGCGAATACGCTTCATAGTAGCCGGGATAATGCTTCAGACATTCATCAAGAAGCGCCAGCGCTTCCCGGTATTTGTCTTCATTGTAGGCAGCGTCCGCCTCCTCATAGATGTCAAACGCTTTTTTTGGTTTGTCCTGACCCACAGCCAGGTAACATCCCGAAAGGAAAAAGACCAAAAAAAACAGCTTTATGCGCATAGCTTACGCTCGTAGAACGTTTAAAATTAAAGAATATTAGACGAAGTCCATGGTCCATGGTCCATTGTCCACAGACCGCAGTAGTTGGTCGGTCCTTTAGTAGAAACAGATTCCTTTTTTTTCAGCCGCAAGCCATCTGACGGGGGAACGGCTGCGGACCGTGGACCCACAGCTTTTTTGCAAACTTGTACATTTTCAGTACCTTAGCCCTGCATGGTTCATTTTTTAATCTAAACATCTACTTTTATGCGCGCCATTTGGAAGGGACACATCCAATTTTCGCTTGTAACCATCCCTGTAAGGATCTATAACGCTATAGATTCCACTGAAACGATCAGCTTCAACCTGCTTTCGAAAGATGACCACAACCCCGTGGGCTATGAGAAGAAAGACAAGGTCACGGGCAAAACCCTTAAGAATGAAGACATTGTGAAAGGGTACCAGTATGAGCCTGGCCAGTTTGTGATCGTTGAAGACGAGGATTTCGCCAAGGTGAAACTGAAGAGCGAGAAAGTTATTGAAATTCAGGGCTTTGTAAGTGTTACGGAGGTTCCGGCAACCCTTTTTGAAGCTCCTTATTATATCGGCCCCGACGGGGACGTGGCCGCCAAAACCTACGGGCTCCTCTCCGAAACGCTAAAGCAGGCCGGCATGCTTGCAGTGGGTAAGGTTGTGTTGCGCGACCGTGAAATACCCCTCTTACTGGCGCCCTACGACAAGGGAATTGTCATGTACCGCCTGCGGTATCCGCACGAAGTGAGGAACATCAACGAAGTTCCCATGCTTAACCAGGTAAAAGCGGACAAGGACCAGCTCAAGCTTGCAAAAACGCTTGTCGATTCCATGACAGTGAAATTTGCTGATATCGAGATGAAGGATCATTACACGGAAGCGTTGAAGGAGATCATCGACGCCAAAGTCGCAGGACGTGAGGTGGTGATGGTGGCGGAAGAAGCTCCGGAAGTGGTCGATATCATGACCGCCCTGAAGGCCAGTATAGATGCAGCGAAGAAAAAACCCATGGAGAAGGCAAAGGGAGAGTCTGCGAAAAAAGCCAAAGCGGAAAAAGAGCAAAAGAAAACCTCGCGCCGGAAAGCCGGCTGAACAGTTTTCGGGTTGCCAGTGACCAGTTTCCGGGCGCCCGGCACAACATTTCGTATTTGCCAAAAATTTATCACCCTGAATCAAGGTTTTACGTCAGCATGACAACAATCATAAGTATTGGCGTTTAATTAATAAGGAAGAAACGTTAATTTTGTATTGATGGCGAAGATCATTCAGTTTCCGATAAATCCTACACCTAAGAAGTTAGGGCTGCAGCGCGCGCGGAAGAAGAAGGGAAAAGAAGATGGAAAACCGGGCCAGCTTGATCTTTTCAGCGGCGGCAAGCTGGTGAAGCTGAACCAACTTTCAGTTTTTGAAGAAGCGCTGCTCATCGACGAGCAGGGAGATACAAAAAAAGCGAAACGATCTTACCTGAAAGCGATCGAGGAAGGTGATTGCGCCGCGGATGCGTACTGCAATCTGGGGATCATCGAATCGCAAGAGGGAAATTATCCCAAGGCCATCGATTATTTTACTTTGTGTCTGAAGCAGGATCCACGCCATTACGAGGCGCATTACAACCTCGCGAACCTTTATGGTGAAGTGGGAAATCACATGCTGGCGAAAGTGCATTATGGCATTGCCATCGAACTCGAACCAGAGTTTCCAAACAGTTATTTCAATCTTGGCCTCACGCTCGCTCAAATCACAGAGTACAGGGAAGCTGTTGAAAATCTCAAAAGATACAAAGACCTCGCCCCCGCGGAAGAGCATCAGCTGACGGATGA
>JBBEBN010000111.1:0-6922 GCA_040882305.1 Cyclobacteriaceae bacterium | reverse complement strand
ATAAAAAAATAAAAAAAATGACCAGTACCCAATCTAAGTTAGATGCAAAATTAGCACTCAAAGAATTTTTTGGCTTTGATGGATTTAAAGGAAATCAAGAAGACGTAATTAACAGTGTTTTAAGAGGTGAAGACTGTTTTGTTATTATGCCTACTGGAGCCGGAAAATCCTTGTGCTATCAGCTCCCCGCATTAATGTTGCCAGGAACTGCTATCATTATTTCTCCCCTAATCGCTTTAATGAAAAATCAGGTTGATAGTATCAGAGGATTTGGTGAAAATGACAACATTGCACACTTTTTAAACTCTTCACTTTCCAAAACAGAAATCACAAAAGTGAAAGAGGACATGCAACAAAAAAACACAAAACTTCTTTACATTGCGCCTGAAACACTGAAGAAAGAAGAAGAGAACGTTCATGAACGGACCGCTTCGCTGGAGAAAACCATCGAAATGATCCGTGAAGAGATGAACGTCACCAACCGAAAGGTCGATGCGCGTCAGAACGAATACAACCTGACTAAGTCACTGGTCGAAAATCTGGAAGGTTTCCCGGAGGCGATCAAATTCCTCAAAAAGAAGATTGCAAAAAATGCACCCCTTCTTTCCGACATCCTCACCACCTCGGAAGAATACCGCGTTGCCATTGAAAATTACCTGGAGCCGTACCTCAACTATTATATTGTTGAACACGAATCGGAAGCCTATGAAGCCATTAATATTTTAAGTGATGCTTCGAAGGGAAAGGCGCACTTTTTCATTCTCGACGCGTTTGAGAAATTCGAATCGGCTTCGACCAGGATCTATTCGAATGCCTTCCCGGCAACCCAGATCATTGAATTCGATCCCAAGTATAAAAAGCTCATGTCCTATATCCTGGACCGGGTTTATATCTACGAAGGCGACGTCAAAAATATTCCTGCAAGCGATGAGAACACCTTCATCACGAAAAGCGGAAAACTCACGAGAAGACGCTTCAGCATTTCAGGCGGGTCCGTCGGTTTGTTCGAAGGTAAAAAGATCGGCCGGGCAAAAAACCTGGAAAAACTTGACAAGGAGATCCGGGAACTCACGACCAAACTGTATGAGATCAGAACAAGCCTCCTGGAAAAGCAAGGTGACTTTGAAAAACTTCGCAACAACAAACTCCGGCACGAGATCGAAAACCTTCAGCAGGAGTTGCGGCAGGTTACTGAAGAGTATGTTTCCGTCCGCACCAAACGCGAACAGTTTTCAAACATGCTCAGCAGCGCCGACCTCAGACGTGAGGATATCCTTGAAAAGATCGATACACTGCTCGGCGAGGTGGATGAATTAAAGCCGAGGGCTCAACAGGCACAACACGACCTGTCAGAACAGGAAAGCAAACTTTCCCTGATGTCTGACGAACTCACGGCCCACACAGAACTGCTGAGCCAGAAATCTGTAGCTTTTAACGAGCAGAACATTTTCTTTCATCAGCAGGAGAACCGGGTGAAAAGCATTGATCAGGAGATCCGCTTCAAACAGGAGTCGATGGATCAGAGCGGTCACCGCATTCAGTCCAATACCGAGGAGTTGAAAAAGAACGAGCAGGAGGTCATTAACATCGTTGAGTCCACCCAGACCAATGATGACGAACTGCTCGCCATGTACTCCGAAAAAGAAGAGATGGAAAAAGGTTTAAGTGAAGCAGAGAAGGAGTATTACGAGTCCCGCGGCAATATCGATGTCATCGAAAAGGAGCTGCGCGAAATTCAGCACTCCCGCCAGGATCTGGACAATCACCTGATGGAACTTCAGAACACGCTTAATGAGAGCAAGCTGCAGCTGAACTCTGTGAAAGAACGGCTATCCGTTGAATTCAATGTGGACCTCGACCAGGTCGTTGGTCAGGCCACGCCGGAGGAAAGCGAAGCGCTCATGAAGGGCGATGAAGAGAGAATTCGTCAGGAAGTGGCCAGGATCCGGGAACGGCTCGACAACATGGGCCCCATCAACCCGATGGCGATGGAGGCGTATACCGAGATCAAGGAAAGAAATGATTTCATCATCGCACAGAAAGACGACCTGTTAAAGGCGAAAGAGTCACTCTTTAATACGATCAACGAAATCGAAGGCGTCGCGAGTGAGACATTTATGGACTCCTTCAATAAGATCAAAGAACATTTCATCCGCGTATTCCGCTCTTTGTTTACAGAAGGCGACGAATGCGACGTGAGACTTGTTGATCCCAGCAAACCGCTGGATTCTGAAATTGAGATCATCGCCAAACCCAAGGGCAAGCGACCACTGACCATCAACCAGCTTTCGGGAGGAGAGAAAACCCTTACGGCCACGGCCCTGCTGTTCAGCATGTATCTTCTGAAACCTGCGCCATTCTGTATTTTCGATGAGGTGGATGCTCCCCTGGACGATGCCAACATCGATAAGTTCAACAACATCATCCGGAACTTCAGTAAGGAAAGCCAGTTTGTGATCGTTACCCACAACAAGAGAACCATGTCTTCTACCGATGTGATTTATGGTATCACGATGGTTGAAAAAGGGATTTCGCGCGTTGTTCCTGTGGATCTGAGAGAACTGGCCTGATTCACAACGCAGAAAATAAAGCCCCGGTCGTCAAACGAATGGGGCTTTATTTTTGTGTTAAAAACGGCGTTTTTCAGTTGTTTTTAACGATTTAATCATCTTAACAATGTGTCCGCGAAGCCCGAACGCGCTTGCTTCACGAGCCGGTGTCAGATGCTTGTTGATGATTCCAAAATTGAGGTTGCTTCCGCTGGTAACCTGATCTTAAATGGAATACAAAGCGGGAGAATAACGATTTGGGCGATCGGGAATAATTTTTTCCAGGTAAAATATTCCAATGCTCCTGGCTGATGTCGGGTGAATTGGGGAAGTACTTTTTTTTGCCGAACTTTATAAATCCTCCCCACCAATCGGATTTTGACCCAATATTGTTTATTTTTTCGCTTTCAGATACCACAGCTATGCACGATGCTTTTTTGAGTTTTGTTGATCTCATTTCACAACCTCCTTGCCAGTTAAGGGTTCAAAAGGATTAAGTTAACCGAAACATGAAATTTTTTCTGCTATCAATTTTATTGGTGTTCGGAGTCTTGATCCATGCCAAAGCCCAGGAAATGACTGTTACAGGAAAGGTGACCGCGGCGGAGGACGGCGGGGGTTTACCGGGGGTCAGTATCAGAATAAGGAATTCACAACTGGGCACCGTTACTAATGTGGAGGGGAACTACAACATAACAGTAGGGTCCAGGGCAGATACCCTTGTATTCACCTTTATGGGCTTTAATACACGCGAAGAAGTGGTGGGTCAGAGAAATGTCATCGATGTGGCGCTGGTAGAAGTAGCGACGGAACTCGGTGAAGTCGTCATCACCGGATTTCAGGAAGTGCAGCGGAAACTTTTCACGGGATCCGCTGCCAGCGTAAAAATGGCGGACGCAAAAATTACCGGTATGACAGATGCTACCCAGATGCTGGAAGGACGTGTAGCCGGGGTTACAGTCGATAATGTTTCGGGGACCTTTGGCACGAGCCCGAAGATCCGCATCAGGGGAAACACCTCCATTAACGGCGACAACCAGCCTCTTTTCGTCGTGGATGGCGTCATCCTGGAAGATCTGAATAACGTCAGCGCCGATGACATCATGACGGGAAATGCGAACACGCTCACTGCCTCCTCCATCGCAGGACTCAATCCCGATGACATTGAATCGTTCCAGGTATTGAAGGACGCATCTGCAACGGCCCTCTATGGCACCCGCGCCAAGAGCGGTGTGATCGTCATTACCACCAAAAGGGGGAGAAGCGGTCAGACGAGAGTGAATTATTCCGGCAACTTCTCCATTCACCTTCGTCCCTCCTACTCTCAGTTCGATATTTTGAATTCTGTCGACGAAATGTCAGTGTACAGGGAAATGTATGAGAAAGGGCTGGTGGACATCACCACATCGGTTCGTGCCCAGAATTACGGAGCCCTTGGCAAAATGTTCACACTCATTTCAGAACATCAGATACCGTGGGGTCCGAATGGAAGCCTCAATGAAGAATTTCTAAACCAGTATGAGACGGCCAATACGGATTGGTTCGATGTACTCTTCAGAGATTATTCCCTCCAGCAACAGCACTCGGTCAGTCTCACATCAGGAACGGAGAAACACAACAGCTACTACTCCCTGAGTTTCCTCAATGATAATGGACAAACGCTTGCCGACGATGTAAAGCGGTATTCCGGCACGGCAAAGAATACTTTTCAATTCACAAACAAATTTTCCCTCGACCTTAAACTCACAGCAAATTACCGGGAGCAAAAAGTACCCGGCACGCAAAACAGGGACTTTGACCCGATCACGGGCAGGTTCAGACGTGACTTTGACATCAACCCCCTGAGTTACGCGCTCAATACGAGCCGTTCCATCCGCCCCTATGACAACGATGGAAACCTGGAGTATTTCCGTCGCAATTACGCGCCCTTCAATATCCTGAGGGAAATTCAATTGAATTATATCAACATAGACGTGGCCGATATCTCCACACAGGCGGATATAAATTATGATCTTACGAATAACCTGACTTTCCGCAGCACCTTACAGGGAAGATATGCCACCACCCAACGGGAACATGTCATCCATGAGCGCTCCAACCAGGCCGAGGCCTACCGCGCGGATGATACACAATATATTCAGGAGGCCAACCGCTTGCTCTACCAGGATCCGGACGACCCCGGCGCGCAACCGAAAGTGGTTCTGCCAGAAGGAGGATTTAACAATGTCAATCAGGATGAGCTGAAAAATTTTTACATCCGCAACAGTGTGGACTGGTCTTCTACTTTTAACACGGTTCATGCCGTAAGTGCGCTCGCCGGCCAGGAAATAAAATATACGAACCGGATGGCCCGTAGGGTGGATGGTATAGGCGTCGTCTATGAAAACGGTGGAATTGTCAATACAGATCCGCTCATGATCGATTTCTTAAACCAACAGGGTATCAGCACCTTTGAGATGGCCGTTGACAGGGAACGTTTTGCCGGCTTCTTCCTCAATGGCGCTTACTCGTTTAAGGAGAAGTACATTTTTAACGGAACGGCCCGATACGACGGTTCCAACCGGCTTGGGAAAAGTAATAACGCAAGGTGGCTTCCCACCTGGAATGTCAGCGGCGCCTGGAATGTCGACCAGGAGTCGTTCTTCGATATGTCCTGGGTTGATTACCTGAAAGTCCGCGCAACGTATGGCCTATCTGCAAATCTCGGGCCCAATACGAGTGCCCTCCTCAATCTGCGCTCAGGTGTTACCTTACGCCCGACGGATGTTGAGACCTATCTCTTTGTTGAGGCCCTTGAGAATTCAGACCTCACCTGGGAAAAACTACTGGAATTCAACGCCGGATTTGATTTCGGTATTTTCAACAGCAAGATCACGGGCACAGCGGATTTTTACAAAAGGAATTCGTTTGATCTCATCGGCGTGATACAAACCAGCGGCGTGGGTGGAAATGCCTTCAAGTTTGGTAATTATGCTGACATGACCTCGCAGGGGTTCGAGGTGGCCATTAACACGTTGAACCTAACCATCAATGATTTTTCCTGGACCACCAATTTCAACATCGGGTATACATATGACAGGATAACGCGGCTTGACTTCAACCCGCGGATCGCGGACGCGATCGCTCAGGGCGGCGCAGCCGTTCAAGGCGGACCGCGAAGAGGATTGTTTTCAACAAAATTTGCGGGACTGGATGGAAGGGGAATTCCGAGGTATTATGATGACAGCGGCGAAGCGGTTTACTATTACGACCTGCAGGAACGGGAAAATCTCACAGACATTCTGAAATTCGAAGGATCGGCAGAACCGCGCGGTGCCGGCGGATTGAGTAATATTTTCAACTACAAAAATTTTTCGCTGAACGTTTTCCTCTCCTTCAAGTTCGATTACAAGATCAGGCTGGATGATGCGTTTAGTCCGCGTTATACCGATTTCAGCTCCATGCCAACAAGCTTTGTCAACCGCTGGATGGTTCCCGGCGATGAACAATTCACAGACATCCCTGTGATCCTGGACAAGCAAACGGTACAAGGTGGCTTTACGGATTATCTGAATGCTTACGACCTCTACAACAAAAGTACGGTGAGGGTAGCAGACGGAAGTTACGTAAGGTTGAAGTCGGTCAGGTTGGGTTACTTGCTTCCGGGAAGTGTCGCCCGGAGAATAGGCGCGAATACTGCGCAGCTTTCGGTAGAAGCACAGAACATGGCTTTGCTGTATTCCGATGAGAAACTAAACGGGCAGGATCCCGAATTCTTCTCCTCAGGCGGCGTGGCGCTGCCTCAGCCGAGGCTCATTACAACTTCCATAACGATAGGATTTTAGATTTTAACCGATGAGAAAGTTTATTAAGAAATACAGTTTATTGTCCTGCCTCTTACTGGTGTTGACAGGGTGTGATAAGTTTCTGGAGGAGAACCCGGATAATAGGGTGGAGTTGACCAACCCAGACAAGGCTGCACAATTGCTCACCAACGCATACTCGAACTCCGCCTATACCTTTACAGAGTGGATGAGCGACAACGTGTCCTACATCTTTGGCACCACCCATTTGCCGGAACATGACCAGGCATATGCATGGTTGGAATTCACCGGAATTGATCAGGATACGCCGAGCCAGTACTGGACCTCTACCTACGATGCGATTGCGCATTCCAATGAAGTGCTCGCTGTTATTGATGAAATGCCTGGTGACAGAACAAGAAAGAATGCGGTGAAAGGGGAAGCGCTCCTGACCAGGGCTTACGGCCATTTTATGCTCGTGAATCTCTTCGCGAAACATTATGATGAAACGACCGCCGATAATGATTTGGGCATTCCTTATGTGCAAGAACCCGAGACGGTGTTCATCAAAAAATACGCGCGCAACACCGT
>JBBEBN010000110.1:0-6942 GCA_040882305.1 Cyclobacteriaceae bacterium | reverse complement strand
CTTTCCAACCTGCATCCGGGTCGTCGATCCGGCCATCCATCCATTTTGTATAAAATCCCAACGGATAGGGTACGCGTAGCTTCACCCATTCCCCGTCTTTCAGTGCCAGCAGCGCTTCAGATTCGTTCCCCGTATTGATGGGAATATTTTCGCCTAAGCCCAGCGTGTTAAACTGATCCACCCATGTGTAGTAGCTCGCTTCCGCGGAACCGGCCCCCTCCACACCTTTCATCTGAGGCAATGGTTCCGTATAAAATGTCCAGCCTTCCGGACAGTGTTGGCCGGTTGCCTCCGGGCCGTTCAGCGGCCCCTTGCATTTCTTTCGGTCGAAGCTGGCCATGTGACCGCTGGCAAGAGCCGCCCATGCCACGCCATTGCGGTCAACATCCATTCCGCGGGGTGAGAACCCCTCCACAGGCTCACCCGCCTCATTGAGGGGTAGTTCGTAATATTCAACAAGCGCAGTTTCAGTGGGATTCGATCCGGGATTCAACCTTATGACAGCGCCGGGAAAGCCCAGCGAAGATCCCCACACTGACCCATCCGGCGCGGGGGAGACAGCATAAAGACCTCTTGCAATCCGCTTGTCGAGCCCTGGATCAATAGCGGCATTTGGCTCGACATATTTATCGCGCGTGCCGTTTCCATTTGTATCCAGAATGAGCGGAGTCCAGCCTTGAGAGGCTTCCTCATCTCCGGTTTCTTCATATTTTTTCGTGTCAAGCCATCCGATTGCCTGTCCTCCACCGCTGGTCCAGAGCGTATTGTTGTCGTCTTCGGCAAACATGAGGTGGTGTGTGCTGAAGCAGGTGCCGATAGGCGTATATTTTTTTGTTTGCGGATCGTACACCCCGAGATGGCGGTATGCCCGCTCCATGGGAAAGGCCTTTGCTGAAGGGTGGCTGGAACCCGCCTTGCAGAAATCCGGATTTTCGGGCGGCCGCACCGTTGCCGTGATCCAAACCTTTCCCTTGTCATCCAGCATAGGGTTGTGCACATTCGTCTTGCTGTTCCAGATGGGTTCATCTCCCCAATAGGGAGAGGGTTGTGGCATGTCGGGCCCGGACGCAGGCTGCGTAGCAGGGTCGCGGGGAGTGAGTGGTACCCGGGTAGTATCATGTTTCTCAGGATCCAGAACCGGAAGATAATCCGCACTTGCTTCCAGCGCGCCATAGAGAGGGCCGTTGGCATTTACCGTGGGCTTTCTACGGTCCGTCGACGCCACATCGTGAAGATATGCTTTGGGATCAGCCCAGTCCCATTGCGTGATGACAACATTTCTTTCAATTCCTTCGGGCCGCGGCGGTTCCGGTGGCACTTCGCCATCGGCGATCCTGTCTGTCCAGTCGGCCAACATCTTCAACACCCCTTCACGTCCCACCTGATGGACGGATGAAACCATACTGCCTCCGGCCTGCCCGGATAATAATCGTCTTTCCCAGGCTTCCACGGAGGATTCAAATTCACCCATCGATGCCTGGAATTCGCGCGTACCGATGCCGCCCATCTGATGACACGCGAGACAGGTTCCTGATTTGAGGGTCCTCAGCAATTGCGCCTGATTCTTAATGTCAGGCGAAATACCATTTCCCTGTGGCCCCGTCCCCGGAAAATTGCTTTTGTCCGGAACATGGAGGAGCGAATACCAGTACCCACCCGGATAATATTGGGCTGCAGCACGGGGATCCGGCGCAACCACAGCCCCCATGTTGAGGACCGTACCAGGTTTGACTTCCTCCTTTTGAGAGTCTATCAATCCATAACCGCGTACCCAGACAGAATAGGTGGCATCGGGAAGATCCGGTATCAGATACTGGCCCTTGTCATCGGTCACAACGATCTTTGCATAGCGTGTGGGGAGATCGAACGTTTCGGCGATCACCCAGACACCTGCCTCCGGTCCGTTCGGACCCGTAACCACACCACCGATGTCATCGTTCTCAATAGGGACGGAATCTGTGGTCGGATTACAGGAACTCCCTGCCAGAAACGCAAGGAGAGGCACATACGCAACTCCGCTGATAAAATGCTTAAGCTTTCTGGTAGAAATGCGGGGAAATGATGCTTTTGATTTCATAATAGGCGTTTGTTAATGAGGGAAAAATTCAACAGGTACTCCAGCCTTGATCATCTATCATTCAATATAACCATTTTTGAAAAACCCGAAAATAATTATCGGTCGACCTGACAATCATAGATCGTGGTGTCACCGCGTTACCGCTTAAAAAGGCGGTTACCCAGGATCTGCTGAATCACATCATCCCTTAGATTTCGGCTGATGGGAATGCGCGCTTTATCAATTATAATTTCCTGTCCTTCAATTGCCTGAATGTGGGGAACGGACACCAGAAATGACTTATGCACTTTCAGAAAGCGATCTTTCGGAAGCTGATTCTCCAGGCTTGTCAAGGTGATATAGGTGATCAGTTTCCTGCCGGCAATATGAATAATGGCGTAATTCTGCAGCGCCTCCACGTAGGATACGTCACGAAAGAAAACCTTTTCAAATTTGCTGTCACAACGCACAAAAAAATAATCCATATCAGCGGTATTATTCTCCGCCCGGTATTTCAACTGGAAATATTCCAGCGCTTTCTGTGACGCTTTCAGGAATCTTTCAAAGGTGATAGGCTTCACCAGATAATCTATCACATCCAGCGTATAGCCTTCAATGGCGTAATCTGTGAACGCTGTAGTAAAGATGGTCAGAGGCGGATGCCTGAGCGTCTTAAGAAAATCGATCCCGGAAAGTTTTGGCATTTGGATGTCGAGGTAGATCAAATCGATCTTCTGTTCATTCAGGTAGTGTGAGGCCTTCAGGGCATTTTCGCAGGAACCAACTCTTTGAATGAAATCGATTCCGGCAATATATTCCTCGAGGCCTTTGCGGGCAACGGGTTCATCATCGATTATAAGGCAGCTGAGTTTCATTATCTTTCAATTGGAAGTTATCCTACTCACTGATCCGTAAAGCAAGCCTCACTTCAAAACTGTCGGACCTGTTTTCGATCAACAATTCATGCCGGTCTTTATAGAGCAACTCGAGTCTTCGCTTTGCATTTTTCAATCCAATACCGGTGTGGTACCCATTCATTTCCTTATTCTCTTTTGTATTAAAAACAGAAAGGCAGAAATTATTCTCCCTCCTGGCAAGATGGATCCGGATCTCGTTCCTTCCCGCGAAATGCGAAACATGTTTAAAGGCATTTTCCACAAAGGGAATCAGCAATAATGGCGAGATAACAAAGCCCTTAAGGTCCTCCCCTTCCACAAAGGAAATGCCATAATTCTCGTCCTTGCGCATCTGCTGCAACGCGACATAGTTTTTGAGATAATTTATTTCCTTTTCGATGGGTATTTCGCTGCCATTGCATTCATACAACTGGTACCGGAGCATCTCGGAAAAATTCGACAATGATCTGCGGGCACTTTCATTCTGCCGGTCGATCTGAAAATATATCGTATTGATGGAGTTAAACACAAAATGGGGATTGATCTGCGCCTTCAGGTAGTCAAGTTCCGCGTTTAATTTTTCTATCTCCATTCTGCGGATCATTTCCCTCTGAAAATACCACGCTTTGCTTAAATGGAGGGCGATGCTGAATGTGAGGTAAAATATGGCAATGGATGCATTGTAATACGAGTTGTAAAAAAAGGATTGCGCCGCTTGATTACCCAAAACATAGCCGTACAGGTAAACATCATGGGCATTTTTTACAGCAACATACGCTGTGAGCGCACAAATTAAAAGCAGGGTGTAAAAAACAATTTTTCCCTTCTGCACGTACTTCGGTATGAGGACCAGGAGGTTAAAGTAAATCAGGAGCGCAAGGAGGCCGTTCCGTGCAACCGTTTCAAGAATAAAATGTTCAACACCGGCTTTGCCCACAAGATCAATTCTTGTGAACATATGAAAGCCCACGGTGGCAGCCCAAAAGATACCATGGTCAAGCTTGTATTTCCAGAACCGATCCATTCACTTAAAATACGTATTTTCCGGATGGATAGCGCACAAAAACCCGGCGCTTCGTCACGAAAATCATGCTGTTCGTGACATAAGGGATACAGTTCCCGCAAAAGTCATGTGCGATTGTCGGAAAGCGTCAGGATCCGCAGTTCGTCAAGAATATCGTGCAGCGGGTCAAGTTGCCCGATCTTTCCTCCCAATTAGGACGTATTTTCAGATACGATTTTCGGGCAGATCTTAAAATGATAAAACAATACTGAAATGAAAACATTTTTTATTATCCTCGGGCTTTTGACAGCGACCATCCTCGTGCTGCTCTCGCTATCTCCAATCCATGAAAAAAATGACTTAGTATCTCCGGCGGATTTATCACCCCGCTATGAATGGACACAGGCTGCTCCGCCCGGATCCGGAACACATCAATATGAATGGAAACCGGGAACCTATCCAAGCGCGATTGTTCCCGTCAAAGCTTTTGATGGGGACCTCTGGATGGTGGGACAGAAAAGAGTGTGGTCATCAAAGGACGGAATCAAATGGCATGCTTTTGACAAACATGACTGGGGAGAAAGAATTTCCATGGCATACGTTTACTTTAACAATGCCTTTTGGATCTCTGGTGGAATGGAGTATGCCACCAATACTTTCCTAAACGAAATATGGTCGTCGCAAGACGGAAAAAACTGGACACGGAAGGTTGCTAACGCGGAATGGTCTTCGAGAAAAGGACATACCGTTATTGAGTTCAAGAACCGGTTATGGCTATTCGGTGGAGAGACGCGCGTCGACCAGGATCGCTCACCCGTGGAATACGTAAATGACATATGGTCATCAGCCGATGGTATCCGTTGGGAAAAAGTTGCAGACAGTGCTCCGTGGGAGATCAGGGGCAGACCACAGTTGGCAGTATTTAAGGACAGGTTGTGGCTCATCGGCGGCCAGGGTCATTCCGATATCTGGCGTTCTGATGATGGAAAGGTTTGGACCCAGTTGAAAAAGCACGCCCCCTGGAAGGATCGTTACGATTATGGTTTACTCGCTTTTGACAATTTCCTGTGGGTCATCGGAGGACGCGAAGAAAATCCCAGAAATGCCTATAAAGATGTCTGGTTTTCTCACGATGGAGTCCAGTGGCAATTGCAAACCGACGAAGCCCCGTGGACCCGCAGGAGCGGTGGATTTAGTGTTGCCTTCAGGAGTAAACTTTTTTTGTACGGCGGAAAACACACCGGACATGAGGATGGTTTTTCGGGTGATATCTGGACCATGGGGTCTGTAAGGAGTAAGGAGTAAGTAGTAAGTAGTAAGTAGTAAATACGTTTAGTTTAGTGGCACCTTTTCCCCTCCAATATAGACGGCTGAGAGCTCCCTTATGTTCCTGATATCCTTGAGCGGATCAGCGTCCAGTACAATGAAGTCTGCCCAGTGGCCGGGTGATAAGGTGCCGAGGTTTTTGAGGCCCAGATACGCGGCTGCGTTCTTACTGGCCGACAAGATGATCTGCATGGGAGTGAGACCGGCATCCTGCATCATTTGCATTTCGAGATGCTCGAAATAGCCCATGAACCTGGTGGGAACACCACTGTCAGTACCAAAGATGATGGGGACGCCTGCATCTGAAAGTTTTTTCAAATTTGCCATGGCAACAGGCAATTGCTGTTTGTAAGTCTGCGCACTCTTGTTGTCCCGCACCTGTAACTGGCGCGCAGCGTCCATTAGAGGCTCCGTCGTTGCCGCATCATACTCGCGCGTGAAGAACCGATCAGAGAAAAAATCGGCCGTGTCTCCATAAACAAATGTGGAGACCTCGCGCGTCAGCGTAGGACAATAACCCACTTTCTTTTCAAGGATGAGTGTGATGAACGCATCATCGACCTGAATATCTCTGACGCTGTGTGCAATCATGTCTGACCCTGCCTCAAGTAGTGTGCGCGCATCTGCCAGATAGTACATATGGGTGGCGATCTTATATCCCAGCTCATGCGATCTATTGATCACGGCGCGGTAAACTTCTTCAGGCATTTTTGCACTGGCTCCAAGGTTGTCATCCACCCTGATCTTCATAAAATCCACGCCCATGCGGTGGTTACTGTCTACCACGGCAACGGCTTCTGCAGGGGTTTTGCCAGCGATCACTTCGCCGGCTATAAACAAGCGCGCCCGCTGCGTTGACGTGGTATCGTTCACCGCCCGAAGGGGTACAGCTTCTGCCCTGTCGTCACCCAGGCTCACGACGGTGGTGATGCCATATCGCGCATAGATGGAAAGGTTATCGATCAGATTTTCACGGGAGTAGTGCCCGCCTTCAATACCTTTCGTATTCCCCACATGTCCATGTCCATTGATAATTCCCGGAATGATTGTTTTTCCGGACACATCGATCACCGTTGTGTTCTCGGGAATCGTAATATCACCTCTCGGTCCAATCGCGAAAACCTGTCCATTTTGTATAAGCAAAACTCCATTCGCAACGGGAGCGGCGCCACTTCCATCGATGATTCGCGCCCCAGTAAAAGCAGTGAATGATGGGGGTGCCTGTTCAGCGCTTCTGCAGGCGAGCAGAAGAAGCAATGGAAGAACTTTGCAAATATTCATGACCTGAATTTAATGGATTCAATCCAATTGTCGCGGTTTCCTGAAAAATTACTGAATCAAATCATAAGCGTCTCTGCGATCCCAAAAAGGGGTTATATTGAAGATAAATTTACAGTATGGACCTCGTTTGGCTGATCGATATGGGTTATATCACAAAAGCCAGTAAAGGGCGGGGGAAAGTGGATTACACTTCCACAAAAAAATTCCTTGAAACCTCCTTCAAAGGTCCCTGTCTCCCCATCATATTCAACAGTGTCGACTCCTATGGGGTGGATTTTGGATTAAACCAGTTTTACTACACCATGAAAAAGGCCGGCTTTATCGTCAACCTTTATCAGATGGAAGGCGGCGCGCAAAAACAGGTTGATGTTGCCATCGGC
>JBBEBN010000109.1:0-6954 GCA_040882305.1 Cyclobacteriaceae bacterium | reverse complement strand
AAGAATAAGTTAAAATCTGTTCGCCGGGATAGTCCAGAAATTTAGAGGCCATAGCCACGTGCTCAGTGATTCCAAGTTTCATTAATTCCTCTCCCTGGAAATTTAAAATAGCACCCTCAATCCCGTCGCTGGCTTCCCTGACAAGTTCATGTACACCATCACCATTTAAGTCAACAGGAAATGATTTATACAAGCTAAAAGGAACGGATTGCTTTTTGCCCGTAAAAACATCGTAGGTAAATTGCTCTACACCGGTTCGGGAAAAACCTTCCGGTCCGGCTTTTTTTCCACCGATACGCAACGCATAGGCCAGGCGCTGCCCCTGTTTTCCCGTTCTGGCGGTCCAACCCATATCCATATGGCCCTGGTCTATATCCGACCACACGCGCTTGCCACTGCTATTAAACAAAACCACACGTGGGGCCTCGCCGCTTTCACGGCACGTATAAACATACCATCTGTTCTCCTCGTAATTGAAGACAGGTTGAATAATATCAGAATGACCTGAATAAACATCCCGGTCTGCAACAAAAACTTCATTTCCAGTATCTACATTCAGGCACCTTTCGCCCCACATGATCTCATCTGTGCCATCCTGATCGATATCAACGACCGGATTCATATGACTGCCGCGTGGTTGTTTCGGCTCTGCAGGTACACCATACTCCCACCGCATGTTCATATCGTCGTTCCATGCCTGAATCTTCATGGGGCCATAGGTGCCCTGCGCTGTTAAAAGCACCGGTTTATTCTGAACGTAGGCTCCCCAAATAAAATTTCGGTATCTATGGCTGGTACTTTGTGCAGTGACTGGTCGCGGCCACGGCCATTCCCCGTTTTGCTGACCCGTTTCACCATCCAGTCGGGTAAGTCTATAACTTTTGATGCTGAGCGGATGAACCGGGTCGGCGTTGTTCACAAACCAGATCTCCTCGCTCCCGTCATTGTTTAAATCGAAAGGAAAAACGGGACAAAACCAGATACCCGGAATTACACCTTTGTTCAATTCCTGGCGCCAGATTTCCTTTCCCTGTTCTGTTATTAAGACCAGCTTCAACGTATGCTTCGGAAAAAAAAACATATCTTCAAAAGGGTCGACTTCTTCATCTTCGGAATAAACCAATAGTATGGCTTTTCGTGTTTTCAATTGCACAGGTACTGCCCGCAGTCTGCCAAAGGCAGAGGCAATTTTGAATTTGGCTACGGCTATGGGCTCAATACGATGAGGCATGGTCTGTGCCCGGACGCCTGATATAATCATGCAGAATAGAACAAGAAAAATGACTTTTTTCATATGAGCATAAAGTTAGTATTATTCATGGCGTGACTTCAAAGTCGACCAGGCCGGAACGCAAAAGTTCCTCACCTTTGGAGCCGTGCACAACTGCCAGAACATTGTATTTTCCCCTGGGAGCGTTTTCCCAGGTAATTTCCCAGGGAGCAGAAGTGTCCTTACCGATGAGTTTATCCTCCGCGAAAAAACGTACCTCGATACCGTCCGTATTTTCAATGCCTGTTACCACGGCACGAATGCTAATGGCATTGCCAGGAACAAAAACGTCACCGTCTATCGGATTGGTGATCAATGCGGAAAACTGTTCTGCAGGAATTTCATCAATGGATTCACCTGGTGTTGTGAGACGTGCAAGCATCCGGTAAACAAGGGTGTCATCAGCGGCTCCGTCAAATTCAAAGGGAGCGGCCTGATTCTTTTCAATGTGCATGAATCCCCAGCCCGCACCGAATTTTATCGATACGCGGGCTGCTTCGGCACCCATCTTATCGATCTTGTCGTCTTCATTACAAACCACGGGTTTGCCATAGCTGCGCGCGTGCATAACTCTCTCCGGAATAAGACTGATGGGCGTCCTGTTAAAATGTATCACGATGAAATCGGCTGCCAGTGCAATGGGCTCAGGACAATGTCCGCTGCCCATACCACTTGTACTGACCAAAAGATCCGGCGCAATCTTCCTGGAGTGGCGAATCAGTTCCACCTGCCCCTCAACACTTTTTAACCATTCACCGTCCTTCCATTTGTTGTAACCTCCGTGTGCATACTCATTGGAGACCTCCAGGACGACATTGGTAAATTTTTGATTCACTATCCATTGGGTCACATTTGCCACTGCGTTGAGGATAGCCTGTTTTCCGTCCAGGGAGTATTCGTGCGAATGCTGTCGCTGGTAAAAACACGATAGTATAATCACAACCCCTTTTTGATCAGCCGCCCGAATAACCCTTTCTACGCGGTCAAGATAAGACTGCCTGAGGCTACCATCGCGGTTGAAAGCTGAATTCACCGCTCCTTCATAACCTGGTAAACCACCTTGCAAGCTAATGGTAAATGCACGTACACCATGAGTATAATAATCCGGAATCTGTTCTATGAAACGAGTCGCATTTTTGTCAGGATCAAAATCTTCCGGCAGGTGACTGTTTGCGAAAGGTCCGGAATCCTCGAAAACTGCATTCACCATCCGAACATTTACAAGAAGTCCTTCGGCGGGACTGTTCCAGAGTACAGGTTTCCCGTTGATCAGCCATTTGTTCTCCTTAATCGTAACTATCGTACTGTTACCTGAAGGTTCGATGGATGAACAACCAAAAAAGATTGCCATTAGCAGGGAACTGAAAAAAATCATTTTTCGGGTTACATTCTGGGCTTTGCCCCATTGTGTGGAGATAATTGAAAGCATTAAGATGAAAGCAAATGCTTTTATTGTGAAAAGACTCAAAATTAGTTTCAAATTAAATATCATATAAAAATAGATTGCTGTTGAGATGAATGTGGATTAGCTTTCTTACATTTTGCTATTTTATTTAACAATTAATTTTATTGTAGCGGCATTAGAATCCGCTTCCCCATCATTCACTCTCCAGGAGAATTGATCTTCTCCCCTATAGCCGTGGTCAGGAGTAAAAATTTTGTCATTACCTACTCCCGATAAGCTTCCATGCTTAGGTTCAGATATAATTTCAATTTCGTAGGGCCCGGGGCCGCCGTCAGCATCCAGGAACCTTAGCTGGATATCCTGCCTCGTATTCTTTGCAACTTTTATCGTATGATTTTCAACAACCGGTGCAATGTTAGTTAACTGAACATTATCAAGATTCTTTTTTTTGACCAACTGTGTTTTTCTAATTTCAGGTCGTTTGTCCTGCCGCTGAATATACAAAACCACTTCATTCCCAAAGCCAGAAGGTTTTTTCCAGGTGTGATCACCTTTGGTAAGGTTCATGTCTTTCGTGACCTTCCGCTTGCCATCAACGCAGTCCATCCAGGTAAATGAATATGTGCCTTGAGTCAAATCTTTTAAACCCAGATTTTCTTTAACTTCAGACGCGTACAGAATATAATCATATCCTTCATTGGAAAGAATATAATTCGTTTCGCCAAAGGCCAACGCGTCATGTGGAGACATCTGGTTGAAAGTGGTCGATTCAAAAAAATGCTGCATGACCCTTAGATCATTTAACCAGGAAGACGGTGTTTGGTCGATGGTAATACCAAACACCATCAAATAGGCGTCGGCCATAGCAGCTGCCCAGTTCCTTTGTCTGATCTCATCCCGATTGCCATTTGGACATGAAATGTTTCCATGAACCCAGTCTTCTGCCATCACCAGGCTATAAGACCCTTTTGAATGATCGCGGGCGGTTACCATCCATTGGTGGAGGCTGTCGGCGGTACGGATTTCATCCCGGTCTGTCTGAATAGCAAACTGGCTAATGACCGTGTCATTCTTATGATAGAATATATTACCGGACAACTGGTGGCTGGCGATCGCATGGTTGTAAGGATCTGCTTCGGCAATGGCTTCCGCGATCTTCGAGATATGCTGCTGCCAGTTCTCACCAATCTCCTGGCCTTCTTCCATCGTACACCAGATCAAATTCCTGTGGTGCTTAAATCTGCTGATGAGTGCCTGGATGAATTGCTTTTCCTCAGGATGCAAATTCCCTTCGGCATCCAGCGACCAGCCAAATTGTTTCGCCACTTTAATGGCATCATCATAAATAAAAAAATAAATAACAATGCCGCTCTGATCCATCTCGTTGAACCATTGTTCCCATTGATCGAGAATCTTATCATTCAATCCATCGGCCGGGTTTTGATTCATCCATGGATTGTGGAGATCATCGGGATAAGTTTGGGGCTTGTCCTTCTTATCTTTCCACGCATCCCCTCCATGGCTGCGGACAGCAATAAAATAAATGCTGTTTCCACCATGGTCCTTCAGTTTTTGAATCAATTTCAGCTGATCTCCGCTCCGGGTGCCATCGTCGTTCCTTCTTCCGCGATATAAAAATCCTTCCGGGTCACCGGGCCCGCAGAGAAAAAAAGGATCCAGCTGTCCATCGCGGTTATCATCTTTGTTATAAACCAGTTTATTTGGATGGTGCGCGTCCTGAATGATTTGTCCGGGCAAAGCTGAACCGGTTTTTTCACCTTCAAACTGTTCTTCCACAACAGACCTGATCACCAATTCCAGCGTTGTAATGTAATCATCATGATCCAGATGCTTCTTTCCATCATTGACAGGCGGAATTGAATTTGGTAACGGCTCCGGTTCCGGTAGGCCCGTATCTCTCACATCGTACTGACCGTCGCGTCCGCCAAGTTTCCATACGATCAGACCCATTGAGGGCACGACGTAAAGACAGTGTCCGCCTGAACCAGACTTCCAGTAAGCATCCCGTGGTAATGACTTGACTTTTTTTCCAGAATTAACATTAAACTGCAGGCTGTAAGGAAAATGTGGATTGTAAGGTGATTCTTTCGAAGCATGCTCTATGTATTTCTTCGGCACAATTTGTTTCGACTCCCATTTCCCTTCATGCAGCAACATATAGCAGAAGCGCAGCATATCCGTGCTTCTAAGCGCTATTCCCCCTCCGCCAGGTGTATGCGTTACCCGCTGCGCATAGTTATACGCGAAGCTCCACCGGCCCCAGCCCAGGGGGTCAGCAACCTTTGTTCGCACGTAGTCTTCCATCTCGATGCCTGTAACATGACGCAGCATGATGGAGGCATTGTGAATGGAGGCCGTAGCATACGAATAACCTCCTCCAGGTTCACACCAAAGTGTTTTTGTCGAAAATGGCTTGCCATTCATGTCTCCTTCCTCTCGGCCCAAAGCATATTCATCCACGAGCGCATACCATCCATCCGGCCCTATGGGATCAATGGTTGAAGGTTTTCCATCGACGTAAACAGGATTGTTGCCCCGGATACCGGCTGAGAAAGAGAGCAGTTGCCCCAGCTTGATATCCGACATACGCGGGTCAGCCAACGGAAAGGCCATGGGTGGCATATATACAGGGGTGAATATCTTTTGGTCTAATCCATCCGGGAACAAGTCCGGATGCTCATTCATAAGAATGCCTGTTGCAATACTGGTGAACGACTTGCCGCAGGATCCCAGGTTGGGTGTAGCATCCCGCTGTCCCTTTCCAAAATAATTTTCATATACCAGGTATCCATAACGCAACACAAGCAAACCCCCATTCTTTGTAGTCGTTCTGATAAAATCAAAAGCATCATCCAGCTTTGATTTATCCATACCCGCGATCTTCTTGATATCTTCTGCATCTGTCAGCGTCCTCCACCCTCCCATAGAATCCGGAGGAGGAAAATATTCCTGACCTTCAGCTGGCGTTATTGGTGGCTGCGCCGTAACCACATGAACAGAGATAATCGAAAGGATCAGGATGGCGACAATTGTTTTCATAATGATAGTAAGCTAGATTAATATCTTGGTCTATAGTCGACGGTCCATGGACTATGGACTATGGACTTTTGCATCAGGAACTCCAGGGCTACAAATAACTCACGCATGAAAATAAGGTTTAAGGTAAGCGATACTCCTTTCTGCCCAGTCACGCTCTTTCTGAATGGTCCTCTGAAGGTTTTCTTCAGGAGGAGTCCATTGTTCGAGAATTGCCGTCTTACATGTTGGCGGTAACTGTTCCAGCATCCATTGCAGGGGCAGGCAGCCTTCTCCGAAAGGCCTGCCTTCAATATCAAAACCCATCATGTGAGATTTTCTTTTTATATAAACTTCTTTCAAATGAAAGTTTACGGTATATGGCGCAAGGGCGGTCACCACTTCATGAAATCCCTCGCCTACGCCCAGGGAATTGGCGCAGTCAAGGCAGATACCTACATAAGAATTTCCGACTGCCTCCATTATTTCCCTGAAATCGGATGCAAACAGCCTTTCGTGATTTTCAAGGGCAAGGATTATACCACGGTTTTTCAATTCAGGCACCGCATTCCTGACGATGGAAATCACTTCGTTCATTCCGGGCTTGTGATCCTTCCCGTCAATTGAAAAGCGCAGGATCTTCGACTTTAGTTTATCAGCAAGATGGATATAATGTTCCAGGTTCGCGGAAGTCAGATCATTGGCCCCCACTTCTATTGCAATCTGAAGATTCCCCGTCGTTTCGCAGAGAGTATGGACTTGTTCCTCAGTCATTTCATGCAACGGCATGTTGTCAGCGATCTGGACTACCTCTAACTCAAGTCCTCTGGCCGCGTTCAACAAATCTGCCTCATTGAATCTCTTTTCAGGAATACTGCCTTTTACGCCCACTGCCCATGTGAAAGAATAACTGCTGATGCCAAGTTTCATATCAGGGATTTAAATATTTATATAACAATGCACCCGCAGTTAACAAAAAAACGATCACCAGAAAGATGATCAATCTTCGGCGTACATATTCAGGATCGGTTTTCTTGATCTGTGTGGCCGGAGAGATATAAAGCCATGCGCCTATTGCGAGAAGGTTCATCACGGCTGCAAACACAAAAAATGCGTTAGCAGTACCTGTTGTGCGAACCATGAAAGGAATGGTAACATAACTTACAAAAAAAGGAAAAATGATGGCGCCAAACGCTGAACCGATATTACCCACCATATTCATAGTTGCTGAAACCGTTCCCGA
>JBBEBN010000108.1:0-6980 GCA_040882305.1 Cyclobacteriaceae bacterium | reverse complement strand
TACCATACCTTTTCCGGTCAAGAAGAATTTAATGAATGACTTTCCGGAGATCACCAATGCCGCGATCATTTATCGTCCCGCCAGCTGGGGACAGACACCTGTGCTGAAACTTGAGCGCGAGGAATACTTCGAAGATGATTTCATCTTCGCGGAGCATTCGTTCCTGGAAATTTACGGTTTCAAATTCATCAAAGGCGATCCGGCAAAAGCCCTGAATGGCCCCAATGAATTACTGCTCACTGAAAGTGCCGCGAAGAAATATTTTGGAGATGATGAACCCATCGGCAAGAGGCTTAACCTAAATAATTTCCGCGACATGGAAGTGGTTGGTATCATCGAAGATCTTCCGGATAACACGCACCTTCACTTCAGCATGATCGGCTCGTTCGAAACCTTCAAGTCGTTCTTCAACAATCAGCAGTTCTTCGATACGCAGTGGGTGTGGGTCGCGGCATGGATGTATTTTACCGTTGACAACGAACGGGATGCCGCGAAGATCAGCGCGGCCCTGCCAGCTTTTGTCAAAGCGCACTTTCCGCAATCCCTCGCCGAGGCCGGCGTAGTGCTTCGCATGCAAAAGGTCAATGGTGTGCACCTGACCTCAAACCTGGAACTTGAGTTTGAACAGAACGGAAACCTCCAGCACGTCTATCTTTTTTCTTTCATCGCCATTCTGATACTGCTCATCGCCATCATCAACTTCATGAACCTCGCAACGGCGCGCGCTGCAAAACGGGGAAAGGAAGTGGGCTTGCGAAAAGTGTTAGGCGCGCACAAAAGAATGCTGGTCAGTCAATTTCTCGGCGAAGCAGTCTTCACGAGCTACCTCGCGTTGTTCATCGCCATGGGAATCATAACGACGGCCCTACCCTGGTTTAATCACCTTACTGGAAAATCTATTGAACTCAATCTATTTCAGAACCTTCCGCTGCTGGGAGGTCTCGCTGCACTCGGACTCTTCGTCGGTCTCCTCGCCGGGAGTTATCCATCCTTTGTACTCTCATCCTTCCAACCCACGGAGGTGCTGAAAGGCAAATCTTCCGCTATGGGCAGTAAGAACTTCTTGCGGAAGGCATTGGTGGTAAGCCAGTTCGTCATCTCCATTTCACTCATCATCTGCATTGGCATCGTCTACAAACAGCTTCATTATATTCACAACAAGGAACTGGGATTCAACAAAGATCAGATAGTGATGGTTGATTTTGGGTTCAACCTGTTCAACAATTACGGCGCATTTAAATCCGAACTATTAAAGAACCATGAGATACAGGCAGTGACGCTGTTAGGTGGCAGTGTCCCCGGAAAAGAAGAGGTGATCGAGAATGCATTTGTTCCCTCCGGTGCGCCCGCGGATCAACAGCAATGGTTCAGCGCCATGTTTACATCGCATGATTTTGAAAAAGTTCTGGATGTGGAGTTCATCCAGGGCCATTCCTTTCAGGTGGGAAATTCCATCGACTCTACCGGTTGCATTATCAATGAGTCAGCAGCAAACGCGCTGGGCTGGGGAATTGACGTCGTTGGAAGGAAACTCGATCAGGCGCTTAATGGTAACATCAATGGAACGGGTATGGTGATAGGCCTGGTAAAGGACTTTCATTACCAACCTCTTTACGTACCCATCAAACCATTGGTGATCCGGCTGGGAGGAAACGTGCTGAGTATGAAGGTGCGGTCTAACGATCTGCAGCGCACCATTGCTGCCATCGAAAATGAGTGGACGAAACTGTTTGCCGGAAATCCATTCCGGTATTCATTCATGGATGAAAATTTCAACAGGCTTTACACCAAAGAGGATAAGTTCAGCAGGACCATCCAGTACTTTTCGATTCTCGCGGTTTTCATTGCATGCCTCGGCCTGCTGGGATTGTCATCGTTCACCACCGAGAACCGTCGAAAAGAGATTGGTGTTAGAAAAGTCAACGGAGCCACCACCTTTGAACTCGTGCGGTTGTTAATAAAAGATTTTTCCCTGTTGATCTTTATCGCCTTTGTTATTTCCATTCCCGTTGCCTGGTACTTTGGAAATCTCTGGCTGGATCATTTTGCGTACAAAACACAGATCGGCGTATTCATCTTTATTCTTGCGGGCGGAATCTCGCTCTTGCTGGCGATATTGACAGTGAGCTATCACACCATCCGGGCGGCGCGGGAGAATCCGGTTCAGTCGCTAAGATACGAATAGGGAAAAAAGGGATGCTGGATCTGCGCCGGTGACGCGAAAATTATCAGCGCGGACGTACGGATTGCTGATAGTCAATGACGACCTCCTCTGCATACGGTTTCAACAGCACCTTTAAGCGCTCCTCCATTTTCACTTTCCCATCCTGGATAAAGGCTGCCTGATTGGCATAACGGCGCCCATCTCTGATGAACGCATTTGTGGCCCGGGTCCGGTCCTGGACACTCACCCAGTTCCAGACCCCCTGTTCATCGCGATAGGTGATATCCCCTTGTGATTCCACCGATAAGGTCCGGGGTTCAGGAAGGCTAACATAGGCCTTGTCGTCGCGCAAGGTGATGGAAAATTTTCTTCTGAGATCAAAGCCGACCTTCGCGTTGAAACCGCCTGAAATAAAAATCTTTTTAGTGCTCCCAAGCCAGGAGTTTTCCCACACATACCGATGTTCAAAATTCTGCGATAACACTGACAGCTCCAATACAGGTGTTTGTTGATGCAGTACAATGGTGTTGTTCACTTTCACTTCCGGCGTGAATTGAAAGGCTTCCCGGATATCTTCTCCCAGGGATTTTGCGCCCTCATAGCTGCGTTTTGCCAATTGCGTGGGGATGGTAACAAGAACGACGTAACCGGCAATCGTTCCAACAATAATGAGTGCAATAAGGAGTCTGAGATTTCGAGCGATCATGTTTTAACTGCCATTTCGATCCTGCCGGCAAATTTCTCTTAAAAATTTGACGCCGCCTGCAAAATGTTGTAAAAAGCCACGGCGTCATCCGCCGGCCCCGGCTGCACCGCAAATGTATCTGAAAAAATTACAGCGGAATAGATCAGTTATTTCCAACAAGAACAAATCCACCCCAGAGAGAAGGGTTAGAAAGGATGCGCGCCTGGTCAGACTGCGCCTTTTTTAGTGAATCGTTCAGACTATTGCCTTGCGCCAGGTACTCGTAAAACCTGATCATGAGGTCGCGGGTGGCGTCATCATCCACCTTCCATAGACTGATGAGCACATTGCTGGCGCCCGCCTGCATGAAAGACCGTTGCAACCCAAAAACACCCTCACCGTTCTCAATTTTTCCCAGCCCGGTTTCACATGCCGACAGTACGACGAGCCCGGTGTTCGAGAGATCGAGGTTCATCACTTCGAAGGCCGTAACAATACCATCATTCTCGAAAGATGTTGACCCGCTGGATATACTTTCATTCGCCCCCGTCAGGACAATTCCGGAATGAAACAGGAAATCCTTTTTCGCTTCTGTATTCAACGAGACAATCTCATCAGAAAAAAATCCGTGTGAAGCAACATGCAGTATGGACGGAGATCTCAGTGATTTAAGGTTGCTTTCAGTGGCAGCTCCTTTCAGCAGGAGGTTTGTCTTCCAGGAATGTGCCATCAAAACTTCGTTGATGGCCCTTAATTCCTCCTGTGTGCCAGGGAGGCCAATAAAGTGGTTGAACGTTACAGTTCTTTCACGCGGCGAAGTCAGATCAACATCGAATACCGGATCGCCCATCAATACCGCGTCGCGCTTCATATTTTTGACAGGCGTTTTACTCTCCAGAAACTGCATTGGATTCAACAGATACACGATATCAAATTTCTCGAGCAAAAATTTCCTGCTTGCCGGGTCGCGCAAAGTGTTCACATTTATTTTATGGTATACACCATCGGCAGAAAAGAAGATCCTCGTTTTTCCAACCAGTGAATTTTCAAGGGGCGCCCAGAAGATATCAAAGGATAAGTTATCCTCCACATTATATTTCAGAGCATTCTTATAATAGAAGAAAAAGCGCGTTTCCAGGTTGTTCCCATCTTTAAAAAGCACCAGTTCGGGCTTCTCTTTGGTATCCGTGGTAAGGATCAGGGCAGCGTAATACACACTGTCTGCGAAACCGAAATAATCTTTCTTCCGCGATGAGTGCCTGTCGTATTTTCTAAACCTGACCATCTCAATGATTGCCTCGTTCGGTTGCAGTTTCGGCAGAAGCGATCTCCAGCTTACTTCTTCAGCAGTTAATCCATCGCCATATAATGCTTCGCTTGATTGGAGGCTAATGGTCTTTTCAAGCGAATCGATCTCTTTTTCCAGGGCGGCGACTTGAGAAGCATCGTTCAAATGACTCAGGGGTAGCTGGTACAGGTGTCCGAGCCGGTCGCGGCAATCCTTTAAGCGGGAGACCAGATCGTTCAGAGCCGGATCATTTTTCATCCCGATGTGATTCCTTCTCCTCTGATGCGTAAAAAACTGAAGGGATTTTATGACGGTCCGGTTCTCAAATACCTGGGCCAGCAACTCATCGTCTTTATCAGCCCATTGAATGGCAATGGTATTGAAGCGCTCAAAGTCTTCCTTCAACTTCTCGTAAAACTGAACCTGCTCATTTTCATTGAGGTTCGGAAAAATATAGGTCACCTGCCGTGTGGCCAGTATCATCGATTTCTTGAAAAGCGGAATGGCCTCTGCGGGGCGGTTCAAGGCCCAGTACGTAACGGCAAGATTGCTGATAAGGTCCAGCAAAACAATGGAGTTCTCCCCATAGATCGCGCGTTTTGCGTCATATGCTTTTTTATAGTTTAACGCGGCCCGCTCATAGTCGCCCTGCCCGGTGTTTAACACGGCAATGTTGTTGAGCACCGTAGCCGCGAGGTCGCTCTTTTCAAGACCGTTTTTCTTCAGGAGCCTTTCGGCCTTCCCAAAATATTCCAGGGCTTCCTTATACTGATTGTTTTTCCTGTAAGCCGTAGCCAGATTATTTAAAGCCGTGATATACAGAGGATCTGAAGGAAGCAGAAGTTTTTCGAATTCAACTATCACTTTTTGATAATCTGTTATCGCCTCGGTGATATTGTTTTCCTTCAGGTGAACACCGGCGATGTTATTTTGCAGGATCACACAGGGCAATGAGCGCTCTTCATGTGCCAACCTGCAACGACCCAGTGATTCGCGATAATAGAGGAGGGCTTTGTCATAGATGCTCAGCTTGTCATAAACCTGTGCGAGGTTGTTTGAAAGCTCTGTCAGAAAATATTCGCGGTTCATCTCAGGTGTCACCAGCTGATATGCCTGAAGAAGTTTCCTCTCCGCCTGACTGTAGGCCCCGGTTTGTAGAAAGAGTATCCCCTGTTCCTGGAGACACTGGACATAGATCTCAAGTAATTCCGGTTCCTTGCGATTGGAAAGAGACCATACAAGGTTGGAAAGCTCATCTTCGGCTGCGCCATATTCCTGCTGTTTCCGGTGAACCCTTGCCCGGTAGAACCGGTGCTGGTAGTCGAAATAGGAACCCGGCGAAATGATCTTCCATTGGTCGATCTGGCGCAATAAAATTTCCGCAGAGTCGGCCTGTTGGGTCAGATCGAATAAAGAAACAAGATTTTGAGCGGCACTGACATAAATATCGGAAGGGATATGCGCAGGATCCAGCGAAAGTATCTGGTTATAGAGGGATTTCGATTTCTTCCAGTGTCCCTGTTCCGTATAAAAGCCTGCAAGATTGCTGATGGAAAGTATAACCTCCTTGTTGATGACCTGATAAACCTCCGTTTTCAGCTGAAGACTTTTCGTCAAAGCCTTTTCAGCTTTTCCAAATTCCCTTGCCTTCCAATACGCCGTACCCAGGTCGTTTAGGATCGTCAGATAGTTTTCATGATAGAGTCCCAGATCAGTAAGGGCGGACCGTTCCGCGTGTTCGAGGAGCGAAACAGTCTTGCTCCAATCCTTCGCCCAAAAAAGTTGTGTGCTGTCATAATATGTTTTCCAGGCCTGGCCTTCCTGCGCAGCAGTCAGCCCCGGCGGGGCAAGAAATATCGGAATGACAACCCATTTCAGTATTTTCACAGCTAATAGGATCTTGATGGCCTGGATTTAAGCTCTATAATAATGCCCACAGCCGTGTTCCAAGCAGGTGTAAAATATCCCCCTCAGGCTGTGGAATTATTTCCTCTTCAATATTTTGGGAAACGAGCAGCGATTTCTACACTTGCGTGACGTTATGGAAGATACAAAAGCACGGTGTAGCTGGTGCCTGAAATTCGACCAATACATCCAATACCACGATGAAGAATGGGGATTGCCGGTTCATGATGATCGGGTCCATTTTGAGTTCTTAATCCTGGAAGGCGCTCAGGCAGGACTAAGCTGGTCGACCATCCTTAAAAAAAGAATGGGTTACAGGAAAGCTTTCGCCGACTTCGACCACCAAAAAGTTGCCCGCTTTACATCCTCCAGGATTGAAAAGTTATTGCTGGACCCCGGCATCGTCCGCAACCGTTTGAAAGTAACCGCGGCGGTGAATAATGCGAAAAAATTCCTGGAAGTGCAGAAGGAATTCGGCTCGTTTGATCAGTACATTTGGTCTTTTGTGGGCGATAAACCCATTATAAACCGCTGGAAAACACTCAAAGAAATCCCGGCCACCACGCCCGAATCCGATGCGTTGAGCAAAGATCTGATCCGGAGGGGATTTAAATTCGTGGGCAGTACCGTCATCTATGCGCACATGCAGGCCTGCGGTCTGGTCAACGATCACCTGGTTGATTGCTGGCGTTATCGGGAGGTTATGAAGCCCCCGGCCACGAGGAAAAAGTAAAAAAATCCAAGAATTTTCTCTCTTTCATTTCCCCGTTTCTGGGCGTGTTCAGCCTGTTGGCATGGTTTTTTATCTTTCGTTAAAGAGAATGATAAAAGCATTGGGCGGAACGTCCATTTGTAATATAAAAATTAATCAAATAAGAATTTCAGCAATCTAGAATTGCTAAAAGTGGGGTTTATTAACGAAAAAAACCTCGGAAGGC
>JBBEBN010000107.1:0-6998 GCA_040882305.1 Cyclobacteriaceae bacterium | reverse complement strand
ATATTAACGGGAATATGCTGATGGATTACCAGCGGATCTCGACGCCCAAGTTTGCCGGTCCGGATAACGTGATGGGAGGTATTGTTGAATTAAGCCGCAACTTCAAAAATTTCAGTAAGGTCTCCGTTGGATTTCCCGGATACGTGCGCGGCGGCATCGTTTACACCGCGCCGAACCTCGGCACCAATAAGTGGAGAAAAATTCACCTGGGCGATCAATTGTCCACACTGCTGAAGAAACCCGTAAGGGTAGTGAATGATGCAGATCTGCAGGGCCTGGGTGTCGCCCTTGGCAAAGGCCTTGAGATGGTCATCACACTCGGCACAGGTTTCGGAACATCCTTGTTGCTGGATGGCATCCTCCTTCCACATCTTGAAATCGGGCAGCATCCTTTTACACGGCGAAAAACGTACGATCAGTACATCGGCAACCTCGCCCTGGAGGACATCGGAGCAGAAAAATGGAACAAACGCCTCCACAACGTCATATCAGTCCTCAAAACTGTTTTTAATTACGACCACCTTTTTATCAGTGGCGGAAATGCAAAAAAGATCACCATCCACCTGGATAAAAATATCACACTCGTCTCGAATATCGACGGGATCAAAGGAGGAGCGAAGCTTTGGGTGAGGGAGCACTACGCGTTGTGAGCGGTGGGTGCCGGGTATGGCAGGAAATCATCACCGTCGCTACAAATATTTTTTTTTGCAGAAATGCCATCCATGTAAATTTACAGCAATACATACTTTTTACTTCCAAAAATCGCGATCTTCATTTAGTGTAAGGAGAAGGCTCAGCGTGTAGCAGACAGACCCCACAAGAAAAAAGGATATCTGATGTTTCAACAAAAAATTTGCGCGACAGCGGTGATGCTGATAATGTTATCACCGTGGGATTCAAATGTATTTAAAAGTATCGATCCGGGTTTACGGGATCTTCCAAAGGAAGCAAAGGTCAATGCAAATAAAGACCTCGAAATAATCCGGCGGCGAGTCATTCATGATCTGCTTGAACCTCCGGTCCGGGAAGCAGAGATAAAAGGAATTCTGAATTCCGTAAATGCCGATGGAAGCTGGCCCGACATTGATTACAAGGATGTTTCCCGCACTGGGTTTCAACATGCGAGGCATTTAGAGAACATGTTTGAACTTGGCAGGGCGTACAAAAAACCTGAATCCCTCTGGTATCAACATCCGGAAGTGAAAGAAGTCGCTTTATCTGCACTTGACTTCTGGCTTCAACACGATTTCATTTGCGACAATTGGTGGTGGAACGAAATGGGGACTCCCGGTAGGATGATCAACACCCTATTGGTGATAGACACTGACCTGAATGAAAACCAGATCAGGGAAGGATTGCGCATTGCAGGAAGGGCGAACCTCGAAGCTTCCGGCGCAAGACCCGGAGGGGACCTTATACAAATTGCAGGCATGCTGGGCAAACAGGCACTCTTCAGAAGGGATGAAACGGTTTTGGAGCGAGTGGTCGGTGTGATGGCCGACGAAATTAAAATCACTACCGGAAGGGGCCTCAAACCAGACATGAGTTTCCACCATCGCGTCGACAACGTCATATGCACGTTGTCTTATGGACTGGGATACGCCAACGCTTTTTCATACTGGGCGGTAAAGATATCCGGGACTAAATACCGGTTTCCCGACGCGGCAACACAACTGCTTATTGATTATTTCCTTGACGGGGTCTGTAAATCGATGGTCTACGGAAAATTTCCGGACCCGGGTGCCAAGAACCGCGACCTGAGCAGGAGAGGGACGCTGCATGCAGCGGGTTCGGAACTCGCGGAAAATTTACTGAAGACATCTGATTACCGGAAAGCAGAGCTGGAGGAGATAGTAAAGATCCGCAAAGGAGCAAAGAAACCCGAACTGACGTGGAATCGCTTTTTCTGGCACTCAGAGTATTTCACACATCAACGGCCTGACTACTTTACCTCTATCCGGATGCACTCCTCACGCAACCACACCATGGAACAACCCCACAACGAAGAAGGGTTGAAAATGCACCATGTGGGAGACGGCTCAAACTTTATTTCACTTACCGGAACGGAGTATCTCGACATCTTTCCCGTTTGGGATTGGCAAAAGATCCCCGGAACTACTGTCGTTCAGAAACACGTTCATCCACACTGGAATCAGATCGCAAAAAAAGGACTTACCGATTTTGTCGGCGGGGTTTCAGACGGAAAATACGGTGCTGCTGCATTCGATCTTAAAAGTGCCCACGATGCTTTGAGCGCCCGAAAAGCCTGGTTTTTCTTCGACGATGAATATGTTTGCCTGGGTACGGAAATTTCTGCAGAAGCAGAATATCCCGTTTTCACCACCCTCAATCAATGTCTTCTGAAGAGCGAGGTGGTTGTAAAAACGAAAAAAGAAGCGATCACCCTTGAGAAAGGGAACCATTCCCTCTCCAGCGTTTCGTGGGTCCTGCATGATGGCGTGGGCTATGTTTTTCCGGCACTGGAAAAAATAAACCTTACTAACAAGATGGCTACGGGAAACTGGCGTGAAATAAACCACCAGGCAGCAACTTCAGATGAGCCCGTCCGAGCGGAGGTCTTTGCTCTTTGGCTTGACCATGGTGTAAAGCCACAGCATGTCAGTTATGAATACATTGTAGTTCCCGGAACGGAGAGGACTTTTCTCGAGGATTACTCTAAGAATTCACAGATCGAAATCCTGTCGAACACACAAGAAATACAAGCCGTTGTTCATAAAGGAATGAACCGGAGTCAGATCGTTTTTTACCAGGCGGGAAAGATCAGGATAAACGATAACATTTCGCTAAGCGCGGCAAGTCCCTGCATGGTGATGGTGAAGGCCGACGGTAAGAGCATTGAAGCTATTTCGGTATCAGATCCCTCGAGGAAACTGAGTACACTTCAATTGATGACCTCTGCACAGGTCGAAGGGGCGGGCGCCGGATGGGAAGCCGTCTGGGATAAGAAGGCGAAGCAAAGCGTGATCAACATCGAGCTTCCGCAGGCAGGAGACGCCGGAAAGAGCGTTGTCGCAAGAACCGTGGGATTGTGACATTCCCCGTCAGGGAACTGCTGACCGGGGACTACTCCTTGATCAATCTCAAAACCTTAAGCGGCACTCCGTCTTGTTTCACTTTCAACAGATAAAGCCCTGGCTCCAGGTCAAGCTGATCTAAATCCAGGTCTATTAGTTGACTGGTCTGCATCCACGCTTTCTGCATGAAAGTTCTTCCAACCCGATCACAGATCTCGATGGTAACGAAAGTCGACGACTCCAACCCCAGGTCTAATGTTACTTTGTCTATAACCGGATTCGGATAGACGTGTATGCCAGCCAGCGTTTCAGGTTCGGATAGTCCAGGCTCTGCAGTACCTAAGCGCAGGCTGCTTTCCGCCAGGTCCCTTGGCAACACCGTTGCTCCTCTTAGGGTTTTAATAGTTAATTCCGGCTGAAAACCACCTTCTGACGAACTGAAAGACACCCCTATACCACCCCCTTCCCAGCTGAGGATAAATGTATAGACGCCATTATCAGCGATCGCCGCCACAACATCCACTTCATAGGTCTGACCGGAGATAAAATCTGTCGTTAGTGTATCGAGGATCTGAACGGGGGAGGGCAGATTTGTCCTTATACGTTCACTTTCTGTCCAGCTATTTCCACCACCGAGATAAACTTTCAGGCTGCCCTTCCCGCCCGTGACGGCCGTCAATGTAAGACGCGCGGAGATGACAGGGGACTGGCTCACCTCGAGACCAGCGACGTTAAAACGAATGTAAGATTTTTTGGCAGGGTACTTTACCATCAGAAAATTATTGTCATATACTTTTTTGCCGTCAAGATACACATCATCAGTCGACGCGAATGAATGAAACACAGGTGCCGTGGTGCAGTTGATCACCACCTCATGGTAGCTGTTCGCCGAATCTTTTCTGTCAACAATTCGCAAATATCTGGCCCTTACCTCTTCGAAAGCAAATGTTTCAAACGCGGCAGTGGAGCCCGTACTACTTCCGGAGTAAGCCACACTCCAGTGAACATCATCTTCCGAAACCTCTATATCAAAAGGATAAACATTGGATGTCCCTTCAAAAAAAGCGATTTTCACTTCCGTTACGAGTTTGTCTTCTATCAGGTCATATTTGATCCAGTGGAGGCTGTCTTCTGCGGGTGCCCACCGGGTGGACATATTATCGTCTAATGTATTTTCAGGTAAAAAGTTCTCCAAAGCTGAGCTGGCTGTCGCGATAAACGCATAAGGATCCGATACGCGAATAGAGAAATATTCCGTATTCATGCCGCCATGGCTATCGGTAACCCTTACTCTTACTTTGTAAAATATACCTGCGTCATTCGCCTGGGGAGAAAGGGTAAACATACCTTTCCCGTTGCCATTATCTTGGAAGGAGACAAAGGATGGCAAATTGAACCCTTCAAGGATGACTGCATCACTATCTGGATCCGTTGCCGAAACCGGAACCTGAAGAGTGGTTTCAGCATCAAGTTCCTGATCCTCTATAAGCGCAATAAAAGGGCGCACGTTCCGGTTGCTCACCTCTTCAAGCAAACCCAGGCCCGCATAGGGCGAACCGTCGGTCAGCGTAAAATTGTTGTTTTCAATATCGGTGAACTGCACGCGTTCAATCACTTCTTGTGAATTACCCGACTCCGTAACGTTAGGCCCCGCGCCTGATCCAAAGGAGAGGACTGCATTATTTCCGTCAAACTTATTTCCAATGATATTACACTGGTTTACTTCATTGTAGATCATAAAGAACGGAAAGGTCGCATTCACTCCCATCAAAAAATTCTCATGAATGTTAATGGGCGTTCCAGGGAGTGTGACATTCCTGTTATCAATGAAGAAGCCGGGATCACCTGCACCAGCCATATAGTTGTTCGTGATCTCGATGTTACCCGAGCCCATTATGATCATCAGGTTAGAAGGACTTCCGATAATGATATTATTGTAATAACGCCCTACCGAATTATCCCCGATCTGCAAACCTTTATTTTGATAGAGGACATTCCGCGTTGCTGCCTGATAAAAGACGTTGTGATGGACCTGCACATCTTCAACCACATTGGCCACCTGAAAGAAATCCAATCCAGTCCGGGTCACAATGTTATTCCAGACCTCCAGATGACGAAAATTCATTCCGGGAGTTTTCGTCTCTCCGATGTACATACCTTCACCCATCGTATCATGAATATAATTATCGTGTATGTTGAGGTTATTCATTTCCGGCGCCTCGGGCGGCGGATTTGCACCGTAATCCGTCTTGGCGAGGATGCCTGCAAATCCTGTATCGCCGATCTCAAGGTGATCGATCTCCGTATGGGTGCTGAGGCCTATCTTTAGTCCGCTGTCTCCGCTTTTTGCAAGTACGATCCCATACCGATGGACGGGATCACCCGCGCCCGTCACCCTGATATACTTGCCGCTGACGATGTCCATTGCATACCACCGCCCATAATTCGTGCTGTCGCCGATCTGAACAACACCTCCGCAATTTTTTATCGTGACCGGATTTCCGGGCTGCCCTGATACTTTTATGATCCGGATCTGTCTGTAAAATCCAGCGCTCAGGCAAATTGTTTCTCCGGGTTGTACCCCAAGTTTTTCGCCATCCACAAATACAGATGTTGTCGGAGATGCAGGAGGATCGACGACATGATCGCATCCGCAATCCTGGGAGAAAACATCTAGTGTAGCGAACAAAGCCGTCAGGAAAATGATGACGCAAACAGGCGAGTAACCAGGTAGGGGTTTCTTCATAAAAAGTGGGGCTTGGGTAAATCCTTAAAAATAGATGGGTGCAAAAAATGACGACGACCCGGCTATTTTTTATGACCGACAAAGCTTTCCTATTTTATCGAAGCGGCTTTTTGATAAATTGACTAAACCTTACCTGTGAGCCTTAATCAGGTATTCACCGGCCGTAAGGTGAGCATGTAGTGTTTCACTGCCGGTTTGAAAGTTTATTTACCTAAGTAACTGATCATCCTGATCATGAGAGGATTCTAAAACCGGAGCAGAAGAAGGATTTCCATGCAATTTTGTCTAAAAAGTGATACGCAATTTCAGAATAGTCCTGACGAGAAAGAAGGGCAACCTGTCACAACAGGCTATCGCGGGGAGGCAAGGTACTCCACGAGATCCATGAACTCCGGTTTTGACATCGCAGGCGCAAGGGCGGCATGATGGACCGCTCATGTTTGCAAAATCGCCGACTCGTATTTTATTATTGATTTTTTTGCATTAACTAACAACTGCATTTTGTCGTTGGAAAAAACTATAATTATAGTCTGATGAAATACTCATTCACACTCTTTATAAGCTTGTTTATCATGAATCTGGTTAAGGGTCAGGAGACCATTCCTTTATATGCCAAAGAAATCCCCAACAGCAAACCCTCTCCTAACCAGGAAAAACGCGAGCTAAGAGATAACGGAATGGAGATCATCAGCGCGATCTCGGTTCCCGCGCTCACGGTATTTACGCCAAAAACTCCGGCAGCAAGCCGGACAGCGGTGATCATTTTTCCCGGAGGCGGATACCACATCAATGCGATTAAGCACGAAGGCCTGGATATTGCAGAAGAACTAAATGAATGGGGGGTAGCAGCTTTCGTCTTAAAATACAGGATTCCCAACGATGCCACCATGGGAAATAAGGAGATCGGACCGCTTCAGGATGCCCAGCGGGCCATCAGCCTGGTGAGGGAAAATGCAAAGAAATGGAACGTCGATCCTCAGAAAATTGGCATCATGGGCTTTTCGGCAGGAGGTCATCTGGCATCCACTGCAGCAACACATTACAAAAACGTCGTGTTGCCAGATGCAAAAAATGCGAATCTTCGTCCGGATTTCCTCGTGCTGGGTTACCCGGTGATCAGTTTCAGCGATAGCATTGGACACATTGGCTCGCGGGATAACCTGTTGGGTAAGTCACCTTCAAAAGAGAAAATACTGGAATATTCAAACGAACTGAGA
>JBBEBN010000106.1:0-7001 GCA_040882305.1 Cyclobacteriaceae bacterium | reverse complement strand
GATCGGAGTTTATTATTGGCACTGACAAGAAAGTGAAACTGACTTTAACCTATCCGGCCTCTACAGGAAGAAATTTCAATGAGATCCTCAGGGTAGTGGACAGTCTGCAACTCACAGCCAGCTTCAGTGTAGCCACTCCTGCAGACTGGAAGCAAGGCGAAGATGTGATTATCACCGCCGCGGTCAAAGACGAGGAGATTCCTGCGAAATTTCCCAAAGGTCATAAGCGTATCAAGCCTTACCTGAGAACCACGCCTCAACCCAATACTTGAAAAGCAGGACAGGGCATGCCCTGTCCCTACTTTTTCGCCCTGCAGGCCCCTGCTGACATAAAGAATACTTCAATTTTCCTCACCGCCCCTCAACCCGGACATGCCGGGATACGTATAACTGCCTTGTAGCAGAGGACTTTGGCCAGAATCAGCTGAAAAACCTCGCGACGCGCGAAATTCCTTTAGGGGATAAGCGTTATTCAGTTGTCTCGTTGATAAATCCCGGTTATGGAAAATAATATCAAGCTCACTTCCACCCTGAATTCCAACAGCTATATTCGCGCTTTTCAGGTGGCCCAACTTAATTTCTACCTTTTCAGCCAGGAAGAGAAAATGAGTAAGAAACGATTCAGGATGAAAAATCCCGTCTCAAAGTCTGATGGATCACGATAACATCGCAATCGTAGGAGGGGGAATTGGGAGACTGAACATCGCATCGGCGATGCGGTATTAAAAGCAGGAAAAATCCTAAAAGTCTCCGGATAAAAGATCAGCGGGGAAACGTACTCACAGAAACCGATTCGGAAAAACTCGCAGCCAAATTCGGCGTCATCAATAATTTCACTATCCACCACCATCGTCAACAAATCCTGGAATATCGGGAAGATCGCCCAGCTTGAGAACAAGTTTTTGATAGCCCTTCGCACTGCGGCCCTGAAACTCATTCCTCCCTCCGTTACCGAAAATCAGATCAGGTTTTTAATACAGGGTTCATAGCTTTGCCGGGACAAAGCGTGCTTGCCCAAACAGCAGCACCGGATTACATTTGTATCCTTTAAAACGACGTCGATGCACATCCGAAACGCAGCCGCAGAGGATCTCTCAATGATCAAACAGCTCTACCGGGAAGTCGCCCGTCAGGGTGGTCGTATTGCCCGGACGGAACAAGAGATCACCGGCGAATACATTGAAAATTTTCTGGGAAGGAGTATCTCTTCCGGTTTGATTCTGGTGGCCGAGCACCCCGAGAACCAGGCCGAATTAATTGCGGAAATCCACGCCTACAACCCTGGGCCTGCTGTCTTCAGGCACGTGTATTCCGACCTCACCGTGGTCGTCCATCCATCCTTTCAGGGAAAGAAGATCGGCCGCACCATCTTCACTATTTTTCTGGAAGAAGTGGGGCTTCACCGTCCGGATATTGGCAGGGTCGAGTTAATCGCGCGGGAGAGCAACCTGACGGCCATCAAGTTTTATCAGTCCATGGGCTTTCTCATTGAAGGGCGGTTTGAGATGCGGATCAAAAGCCCCGACGGTAATTATGAGGCAGACATTCCCATGGTCTGGCAAAATCCCAATTTTCAGTTTGACTGACGGATCATGGTCCACGGACCATGGACCATCATCAGGGGATTTTAGGGCATTTACTGGCATAATGGTTGCGGTGGCATGTTAAATTTTCTAATTTGGCCAACTCAATTTTAATTCGCTTTGAAAAACTTATTGATCCTCGCTTTCCTGCTTACTGATATTGTGTGTTTTAGCCAGCAACTCAAGGTATACGAACAGACTATTCCGGGAACAAACATAAAGTTCAAAATGGTACCTGTGTCTGCCGGTAGTTTTACCATCGGCAGTCCGGCGTCGGAAAAAGGGCGGGATGACGACGAGGGGCCGCAGAAAAAAGTGGAGGTCAGCAGTTTTTGGATGGGCGAAAATGAAGTATCCTTCGCCGAATGGGATGCTTTCTTTAAGAGCATGGAAGTTCCCCAGACAAAAGAGATCTCCGTTGATGCTGTTTCACGTCCAACGGCTCAGTACATAGACCTTACCTGGGGTATGGGCAGGGACGACAGGCATCCGACCAACAGTATGAGCCAGCAGGCTGCCATGATGTATTGCAAATGGCTTTACGAAAAAACAGGCGTCTTTTACCGCCTTCCAACCGAGGCGGAATGGGAATATGCGTGTCGCGCAGGAAAGCAGACAGCGACCCCTTTTGGCAGTGATCCCGCATCCCTGAAGGCTTATGGTTACTTCGAAGGGAACAGCGAAGGGAAATTCCATAAAACGGCCTCATTAAAGCCAAATGGTTGGGGATTATACGATATGTTGGGTAACTTAAGCGAGTGGACGTTGGATCAATACCAGCCTGATGCTTACGCAAAACTCGCCGCCGGTGCAAAGGATCCGCTCGCGCCTCCGGGATCAAAATATCCGAAAGTTGTTCGCGGGGGTTCGTATCTTGACGATGCGGAAGAACTCCGGTGTGCCAACAGGATTGCCTCGAGTACTTCCTGGAACAAACGAGACCCTCAGATCCCGAAGAGCAAATGGTGGCTCACTGACGGCATGTTCGCTGGTTTTCGTGTGGTGAGGCCCGAAAAAGCCCCGGCGAAAGCAGAAATTGAAAAGTTTTTTAAAGATTATCTCAAATAAAAATTGCCATCTCAAATTATCCTTTTATGGAAAATGAAAAATTACACCGATCCAGAAGAGACTTTGTAAAACAAAGTACGATGCTCGCCGGAGGAATTATGGCTATGCCATTGATGTCTAATGCCGGGTATTTCCAATCCGTTGATGATACGATCAAAGTTGCTGTTATCGGATGCGGTGGACGAGGTACGGGAGCTGCCATGCAGGCCCTGTCAACCAAACAGAATGTAAAACTTGTTGCCATGGCCGATGCCTTCCGCGATCGGCTGGACAATTCCTATAAAGCCCTCATGGACGGCGATGAAGGAGATGTAAAAGAAAGGGTGGCAGTAACGGAGGAAACCAAATTCGTGGGTTTTGATGCCTATCAGAAAGTGATTCCGCTGGCCGATGTAGTGATCATCGCCACCCCTCCCGGTTTCCGGCCCATCCATTTTGAGGAGGCCATCAACCAGGGCAAGCACGTCTTCATGGAAAAACCCGTAGCGACAGATCCCGCCGGCGTGAAGAAAGTTCTTGAAGTTGCCGAGATCGCGAAAAGGAAGAAATTGAATGTAGTGGTAGGGTTGCAGCGCCATTACCAAAGCTCGTATCTCGAACTTTACAAGCGCGTGCAGGACGGAATGATTGGCGACATCACCTCAGGCCAGGTTTACTGGAACAGTGACGGCGTTTGGGTAAGACCACGCAAACCCGGACAAACCGAAATGGAATACCAGATGCGCAACTGGTATTACTTCAACTGGCTGTGCGGTGATCACATCACAGAACAACATATTCACAACCTGGATGTGATGAACTGGTTCAAGGGAGCCTATCCAGTGAAGGCACAGGGATTGGGCGGACGGCAGGTGCGCAACGGAAAAGAATTCGGTGAGATCTATGACCACCATTTCGTGGAATACACTTACGCCGATGGCTCCATTATGAACAGCCAATGCCGCCATATCAAAGGCACCTACTCCATAGTAGATGAAATGATGGTGGGAACAAAAGGATCCGTTAAATGCGGCGCCGCGGAAATCTCGTCAAAAGGCAAAACCCTCTATAAATTCGATAAGTCGAAGGAAAATGAGCCTTATCAAAATGAACACGACGAATTGTTCGCCGCCATTACGAAAGGAGAATATAAATTCGCTGACGCTGAAAACGGTGCAAAGTCGACGCTAACTTCCATCATCGGACGGATGGCGACCTATTCAGGACAGATCATCGAATGGGACAAAACCTTAAATTCCGGAATTAACATTCAGCCGCAAAAATACGCGTGGGATGCGCCGCCTCCGGTATTGCCCGATGCAAACGGGTTCTACCCCATTGCAACGCCCGGGGTAACGAAATACTTCTCTTGATTGTAAAAATGCCCCTCTGTGGACAATGTAGAGTCAAGGCATGCCTTGTCTCTACATTACGTCCTGACGGATACCACCCATTACATGCAGTCATTGTTTTTCTGGAACGAGTGGCCAAAAAATTACAGAACCCTTTGGTTTGTTCTCTCGGGCCTCTTTACTTTTTCGCTTGTATACTTGTGGTTCACCTGGTTCCAGGGGGCGCACGGTATTATCGGATGGGAAAAGATCCAGGAACAGAAAATTGTTGAGACAACAGTTCATCAGTTCCGGCTCGGTCCCTTTCAGTTGAACATCCCCGGGGAAAGCTATGTGATCTTTGAATACCTTCAGGGAAGCAATATCCACCACAACGCTCTCGCATCCTACCTCTTTCTTGCTGTCCTGATCATCAGCTGCATGGTGCTGCTGACGGTAATTACCACATTGCGGAAATTCTGGTACTTTGCCGGAATGGGCCTATTTATTTTTTTCGTGCTGGCCCTGAGACTGGAAGTCCTCGTTCTGTTCGGCGTGAGGGGTTACACCATCCCCATAATTGTTCTGATGCTCTTCCTCGCTCTGAGTTTCTATTATAAAAGCTTCCGGTCGGCGGCGAGTTTCCAGGCGCGTCTTGTTTCCTTTCTTACCCTCTTCCTTGCTCTTGGCGTGATCATTTATTTTTTTTCGGAGGTGCCTTTTCCCATGCTGCACCTGGTGGTGACAGCTTATCTGCCGGCATTGATACTCTCTGCATTGTTCATCGTCATGGTGGCGCATGAGATCCTGGTTTCCTTCGTGTATATATCAAGCAAGGGCACCTCAAAGAGCCTCAACCATTTCCTGATCATTAGCCTGATCTACATGGTCAACGTCTTCATCACCTGTTTGCACGAAATGGGCGTCATCCAATGGGAATTTCTGTATATCAACCTGTATCTCCTGCTCTGCACATCCGCATTACTCGGGCTGTGGGGATTTAAATTAAGAGAACCGCTATACGAATCGATCTTTACTTTCAGGCCGACCGGCGCCTACTTTTATGTTGCTCTCGGTGCCATCTGTCTGATCACCATCAGCCAACTCCTCGGGAATGCCAATGATTCAGCGTTAAGGATCATCCGCGATCTCATTATCTTCAGCCATACAGGTTACGGAATTATTTTCCTTACCTACATCTTTTCGAATTTCATGGTGATGATGGCAGGGAACCTTCCTGTCTATAAACTGCTCTACAAGCCCAATCGCATGCCTTTCTTCACCTTCCGCTTCGCCGGTTTGATCGCCACCCTTGCCTTCGTTTTTTACTCCGGATGGATACAATACGTTTATCACGGATTGTCAGGATTTTACAATTATGTGGCAGACCTCTATATGCTGCAGGATAATGAAAACCTTGCACAAAATTTTTACGAGGAAAGCCGGAAATACGGATTTCAAAACCACCGGGCCAATTATGCGCTTGGCGTCATGAAATCCGAGAGGATAAATTTTGAAGAGGCACATTACAACTATGAGCTCGCCAACGGAAGAAGGCCTACGGAATTTTCCCTGGTAAACAATGGTAACCTGTTCGTGTGGGAGCAAAAATATTTTCTCTCCATACGAGCCTTCCGCGACGGCAAGGCGATCATGCCCTCCTCGGCCGCCCTGTCAAATAACCTGGGTTTTGCCTACGGTAAATTGCACGCGCTCGATTCTGCAACCTATTTTCTCAATCAGGCCAGGCATCATTCGCTCACCAAAAATTCCGCTGAAGGAAATTTTCTCGCGCTGGCGGCCGTGGAATATCTTCCGATCCGTACGGACTCCGTAGTGATGCTCTTCGGAAATTCTTCGCCCGTCGTCATCAGCAACGCATTGGCCCTGGCTACGCTCCTTGGTCAGGAAATGCAAACGTCCATAGATCCGCTGGCTGAAAAAACCCTCGACCTGTATTCGGCCACCCTGCTTAATAATTACTGCATAAGAAACGTGCAATCCATTGACACCGCCTTTATCCAATCGGTACATACCATCGCTTCTGACTCGCTGAATTTTGCATTCAGTGAGGCGCTGAAAGCAACACTTGCCCATGCCTACTACCATCGGGGCAACGTGACAAAAGCGCTTGAAGTGCTGGCCGAACTCGCCTACATTACACTGGATTACAAAGGCAAGTACAACTACATCATGGGTCTTTGGGCGTTGAATCAGAAAAACGCCGAGATTGCATCCAGCTATTTTACCCATGCCGAAACCGCTGACTATAAGGATGCCAGGTTTTACAACGCCATCTCCCTTACGGAATCAGGAAAGATCTATGAGGCTTTTGCAGCCTGGGATTCCATTTCAAAAAAAGGCGATCCCAATGAACGCGAGATCGCCATTAGGATGCAGCGAATCCTTTCGCTGAATGCATCGCAGGCCCTAGGTTTGACGGATGCCGAAAAGTATCAATACTGCCGTTATAAGGTCGGGTTGAGTGACACCGTCTACTTCAACCGGATCACCAATACTTTCGACGACGCGAACTATAAGGCGCAAGCTCTGCTGGATATGTCCAGGAAGCAGTTTAAAATAGGCGAGCTCGTTCGGGCGATCAAATACCTCAATCAGATCAGCGGGTTAGAACTCACAGATAAGAATTTATTTGACGAGGTGCAGTATGCCGAGCTGCTGATGCTCGCCTGGCGTGGCGAGGTTCAATTGCTGGCCACCCAGATCAACAAGGGAATACAATTCGAACCAGGTCATGAACTGGAAAAAATGTTGTACACCGCCCTGATAAGCGAAGTAAATGGGGATATTGAATCAGCTGAGAAGCACTATAAGCTGCTGGGCACCTGGAATCCTTATTTTGAGGAAGGGATTATTGCCGCCGCCAACTTCTTCAGGAAGCAGGACCCCGATAATATGGGTGCCTATAATATACTTGTTGAAGCGATCCAGATTAACTATAACTCATACCGTTTGCTCAGAGCTTACGCTGAGGAAGCGGAACGATTAGGCTTCGATGAATACGCCCTAAGCGCAAAGG
>JBBEBN010000105.1:0-7007 GCA_040882305.1 Cyclobacteriaceae bacterium | reverse complement strand
TTCATGCACTGGCTGGAGGTTAACGACTTTCTCGCGGCCAAGCCCGGGAAGTGATCAAGACGCTTTACCTTACGACTGGAAATCGCTCAACATCGGGTAACTCTGGTATCAGGTAAAACTTGCATATAGGCATTTCCACTTGCAGCTTCCAGAATATTTTGAAGTGTATCCGAAGCTGGATTTTCCTTGCTAATAACTTCCACTGCCGAACCTGATAGAAGCGTTGCGACTTATAATGCTCCGCTTCTACAGCAACCAGACCATCCACTTCTTGATAAATTTTATCCGATTGTGCCGATTGTGCTTTCAGTTCAAAAGCTTCCTACCATAATTATTTGCAGGGCTAGCGCCCATAATAGGACGTTAGAGGCCGTGGTTGATCTTCGGTTACAAAATAGTGACTTCGTTATCATAGTAATCAAACCTGAAAAGCTGTTCTTTTATTAAAAACCTTTATTACTAACTTTTGCAATGACCAAATCATTTGCAACCCATTCCGTAATTTCCTGAAAATCCACATAGCCCACTCTATTTGTCCAAAGTGGATTTTTATTGTTTTCAAGAGCAGACTGGGTGTACCTTTTCCAATATCTCAAAGCCTCGGACAACTGGTTCACCGCCTTTTCCTGGTACTTCTTCTCGCCTGTTTCCCTGTACAGTGCCAGATAAGCTGAACCTGCAATTTTGAAGGCATAGTATTTCCCCATCAGTGAAATGGTCCTGATATCTTGTACAGTGCTTGCCAGCTCGGAAGTGCCATCAGTTTCCATTGAAGCAATTAACTGAAGCGCACGGTCTGATTCCTCATGGAGCATTTGTGCTACTTCAATTGGCGTTTTCAATTCACTACTACCTCCATTCGTTAGCATTTGCACAAATTCAGGAATGGACTGGTAGCCGGATTCCGGGTGAGGCGGCAAAGAAATAAAGCGGTTTACGTCATGGAAGCCCGTTTCATTTTCCGCCTGCGCGGGGCGGCTTTTACAACCTTCGATATACCATTGGAAATCTAAAGCTCCCCAGTGAAAACCTGTAGTAATCGGATAAATCAGGGATGCATGCTGCCACGCGTCGAATAAAGCATCTGCCTCTACAGCCGGATACTTATGCTGAATAATCGCCTTAAATCTATCATTGTTAATGCCTGGGTTATAAGCCAGGCGGCCCCAAAGCATCCACTGGTACCAATGCTTTACTACTTCCAGTTGTGAAGGATTAGAAGCGGGATTTTTGGTGAGAAAGTCCCTTCCCCAAATCCATTGGTCCGAGCCAAAGTACATGCCTTTCATCACATCGGTAGGCATATTCTGTATAAACTGACGAACAAATTCAGGGGCTCCCCATCTGAAGAAATACGTATCATCGTTTCTCAATTCGAAAACGGTTTTAAGGTCGCCTATGTTTTTTACGAAGTCATCATGGTAAGATGGCTTTACTGCGCTATACACATGGGCTTGGGCATACTTAAATGAAAACATAAAATCAATATTCGGCTGGTCAATGAGGGGTTTGAATTTCTTAATTATTTCCGCGGCTCCGGCTTGGTGTTGGCGATGATTGAAAGTAAACTTACGGTCAGGCATCTCCCTTGCCAGTTCCAGCACAGCCCTGGCATAGGTATCGTATGCCCAATCTTCCTTTTCCTCAAAGGTTTTCCCATGCATATTTTCGCCGGTGGTAAGCCCAATCCCAGCCAGATCAGGATAGGTCCGGAAGAGTGCCTTTATACTGCTCCTGAAGTAATCCCTGGTAGTTTCATTCTCAAGGTCATTTGTAATACCATATTTCCCTGCGGTTCCGTTGGTGAACACATTCCAGGTGATAATAGAAAATCTAATGTTTCTCGTCCTGGCATAAGCCATTACCTTTTGCCAGAAAGCAATTTTTTCATCTATCGTAAGCCGCTTTAGAATTTCAGGATCCTTCAAAATTTCCGGAGCATCCAGTCCTGTTCCATGGAGATGGTAATATTCTTTCCATTCGGTAGTTGACCGATGAATATCATCGAGTGCAATATCAGGATAATCCTCAAGCTTCACCATGGAGGGAAAAGGATGCAGGTTCCATAGAGAGACATGATTGAACCTATATTGAGCCAGCTGGTCTAAATATTCTTTCCAAAATGCAAAGTCCCACATGGTCGCAATATTTTTCTGGCCCGCATCACTGGCATCGGTATAGCTGGGTGTTCTCATGTCGAGAGGAAAATTAAATTTGGTTCCCCGAAGGGCCATGTGTGGATTCTGCCTCACTTCCTTTACGCCTTCCCATCCAAACAAGCGAATTTGCTCTGCAAGCTCCAGGCCACCATACATTATTCCTGCCTCATCGGCACCAACAATTAAAATTCTGCCATCTATTTTCTTAAGAGCGAAACCTTCCGGTTTGAGACTGTCACCGGTTGATTGGATTTTCCAGGAAATCCAGGCTTTTTTGGATTCAATGATTTCATTCTCTACACCCTGTTCATTGAGGGCTGAAGCGATTTGTTCTAATCCAAAAGTAATTTGCTCACTGGTACCTTTGGTAATGCTTAAATCATAAATTTCCCTCTGGCAGCCATTTAATAACAAAAATAGAAGCACCATAGCTGAGGGCCTATAAACCCTGTCCCACAATTGATTTTTACTATGTATTTCATGAGTTTCACTGCTCATACGCTCTTCTTATTTAATGCCGCGAAAAAAGTCCCGAGTCTGTCAAATGTAGATCCCCAGCCGTTGTAGAATCCCATCTGTTCTTGCTGTCTTTTATACTCCTCTGTCGGGTGAATCACACTGAAGGTAAAATGGGTCTTGTTCCCACTTTTTTCGAACAGTGCGCGAATCTCAACTCCCTCTGTCATTGGCCGAAAATTTGCAGAAGTGATGATTTTTTGGAAATTTACTATCTCCGAATATTGACCTTCTGAGATAAATTCTTCACCGTTAGGCATCGGCATTACATACTTCCATTTACCGCCAACTTTAAAGTCGTGTTCTACTACGGTGAGAACCATTCCTTTCGGTCCCCACCACTGCGCAACATGTTCCGGCTGCGTCCATGCTTCCCAAACCAGTTCAATAGGCGCATCAAAGGTCCTCTTCAGGGAAAGTGTCCTCTTTGCAAGATCATTTTCTGCCATGTTTTTTCTGTTTTGATTTCAGCTGATATAAATACTTCTCGAATGAATCAATTTTCCGGACCCACAGATCCTCATATATTCCGATCCAATCAGAAACCTGTTTAAGGTGATCGGGACGAATTTTGCAGACGCGCTCACGGCCCACTTGTTCAATCGCAATGATCCCGCACTCGTTTAGTATTTTAATGTGGTTTGAAATCGCAGGTCTGGTAATGTCGAAATTTGCAGCAATAGCATTTAGATTCATTGGCCGTTGGGCAAGCAAGTCAATGATCTCCCTCCTGGTCGGATCGGCAATGGCCTGAAACACGTCCCTCCTTGTCTCCATTAAGATGTAAACATATGGTTACACAAACATAAATGTTAGCAAGTGTTTACGCAATGTTTTACGCAAGAATTTCTACTGATTTTAACCCCGGTTCGAAACTTGAAAAATTGACTCAGAGCCCAAAAACCGCATTTCTGAAGACAATTATTGAAATTCAACATAAATTTATTGTTCTTCAGTAACCTTCTCCGCGGCAAAAGTATATCTGTAATCAGCATCGCCGGCCATTCATCCGGACTTGCAGTGGCGCGTCTCATTGGACTATGGATCATTTTTTTCTTGCCCTGGCGAAGTCCACTCCTGCGCGCGATTCTGAGGTAACAATGAACGTAATGATAATGGATACGAGCGTATTTGAGCTGAGAGAGATTTGGAACATCGAATTTAGCGAGGTTAAAGTCGAGCAAAAAAACGAGCATAAACCAGCTTTAACAACGAAATTTCTACAAACAACGCGGTGTGGAATTTGCATAAAACCTTTTCAGTAAACATTACATCCTATAAGCAAGACCTCCTGCTCATATGATCAAAAATTACCTCATTATCGCCTGGCGAAACTTCCTCCGCGGCAAAAGTACATCTGTAATCAGCATCGCCGGCCTCTCATCCGGACTTGCGGTGGCACTTCTGATTGGACTGTGGATTATTGATGAACTAAGCTTCAACAAGTCATTCAAAAATTACCAACACATCGCGCAGGTCTACCACCATGTGACTTTTGGTGACCAGAAAATGACCATTAGCGACGTCCCGGCCCCACTCGGGGAAAAACTCCGAACCAGTTTCATCGAATTCAATGAGGTTGCGACTTGCTCCTATGCACGGGAACACGTGCTGTCATTCGAAGATAAAAACCTTTCGAGACCTGGACGCTTCGTAGAGCCTCAATTCATCGACATATTTTCGCCCAACATCGTTGATGGTGCGGGGAAACTTGAGGAAAAAAATTCAATCATGCTGTCGCAGAGACTTGCCGCTGCATTACTAGGGAATCATCCAGTGGGTAAAGTTGTTAAGTTCGACGACCGCGACCTGCTCACAGTTGTCGGCGTTTTTGAAGACTTTCCTACAAACTCGGAGTTCAAGGAGTTAGGCATGCTCGTACCGATCGCATATTATTTCAGCAGAGATGAAGGTTTTGCAAAACAGGAACACAATTGGGAAGATTATTCCTTCGAGTGTTTCGTAACGCTGAGAGACGAAAAGCTTATTGGTCGTGCAGAGGCCAAAATGAAGAATACCCTTTTCGACAATGCTTCCGGCGATGGAAAAACACTGAAGCCGGAGGGTATGCTTTTTCCGATGAAGAAGTGGCATCTGTATGCAGACTTTAATAATGGACTCGCTTCGGGCGGACAGATCAGGTTTGTATGGATGTTTGGCACTATCGCAGTTTTCGTGCTGCTGCTGGCGTGCATCAATTTTATCAACCTTTGTACAGCACGAGCGGAGAAACGCTCAAAGGAAATTGGTGTTCGCAAGGTGATGGGCTCGGCGCGAAGGCAACTCGTCTGGCAGTTTCTTACAGAGTCTATGATGTTCACGATTATTAGCTTTTTACTTGCTGTTTTGCTCAGTGCGCTGACATTGCCATGGTTTAATGAACTGGCCGGCAAGGAAATGTCGTTTGATTTGGCGCGAACGGATCTGCTAATAGTAAGTATTGCACTCGTGCTGGTAACTGGCATTCTCGCGGGCAGTTATCCAGCCATGTATCTGGCGTCATTCAGTCCTGTGAAGGTGCTGAAGGGAACATTTAAGGCGGGGCGATACGCATCAGTGCCCCGTAAGGTCCTCGTCATATTTCAGTTCACCACATCAATCACACTCATTATTGGAACAGTCGTTGTTTTTCAGCAGATCCAACACGCTAAAGACCGGCCGGCAGGATTCGATCGGAAGGGCATCATCCATGTTCCTGTCAGAACGGAAGGCCTTGCAAAAACAGATTACAACTCGCTACGTCAGGAGCTTTTGGCAACTGGCGTTGTAGAAGACATGGCGATCTCTGATTTTCCCGTCACCGGCACCATGAGCGCTGATGCTTCACTGACGTGGGAAGGAAAAGATCCATCATCGCAGCCCCTGGTAGCAATGAACAGCTGCAGCCACGACTTTCCAAAGACGAATGGCTTTCAGTTTGTGGAGGGACGCGATTTCTCGCGTGACTACGCCAGTGATTCCATGGGAGTAATAGTAAACGAGCTGGCGGCCCAGGTGATGGGTGGAAAAGACATCCTCGGAAAGAAAATTACGTTTGGTTATGGCAAGCCGCGCGAAGTTATTGGCGTGATCAAGGACCAGGTGCGTTGGACGCCCTTCGTGAAGCAGTCTCCACACATCTATTTCATCAACTATAAGGCGACAGGTTCACTGACGGTACGGTTTGCAAAGGCAGCAAGCACACGCGACGCGCTGCAAAAAGTGGAAGCTGTTATCAAAAAGTTTGACGCCTCGGCTCCTTTCAACTACGAGTTCCTCGACGACGACTACGCCGGCATGTTCAAGCAGGAGGAACGCATCGGCACGCTTGCAACTGTCTTCTCCAGTCTCGCGATTCTCATCAGCTGCATTGGGCTCTTCGGACTCGCATCCTTCGCTACCATTCAGCGAGCGCGTGAGATCGGTATCCGGAAAGTATTAGGTGCTTCTGTGTTTGGTTTATGGAAAATGTTACTAAAAGATTTTCTATTGTTAGTGGTGGTTGCTATCGTACTGGGAATCCCTATTGCCTGGTTTTTGTCATTAAAGTGGCTTCAGCAGTACGAATACCGGACTGATCTGTCATGGATGATCTTTTTGCTGACTGGAGTCATTGCCGTGTCCATAACGATTGTGACAGTGAGCTTCGAAACGTTGCGGGCGGCGCTGGCGAATCCAGTGCGGGCGTTAAAGATTGAGTGAGGAAAAATGCCAGCGAGGGAAGCCCTCCCTCACCTCCCTTGAGTTACCTGCCGAATCACGCGGAGCCAGTTCAAGCCAAGAATCTTTTTGATGCGCTGATCACTGTAACCTAGCTTTTGCATCGCGATGGTGATCTGCGGATAATCACTGATGTCTTTGATTTCACGCGGCAGCTCAGGGCCACCATCTAAATCAGAACCCAGCGCCATGTGATCCTCACCAACTAATTTTACGCCATAGTCAATCACGTTAGCGAGCTGATCGACATGCATCCAATACTCGTCAGGAATGGTCCCTCTGAAATTCAGTGGTACCTCTCGCGCGAGTTCCTTATCTACTTCCTCAATTGTTTGTGTGGCAGGATGTGGTACTAAGGAGGCCGGTGTGGTCCCCCTTGGCACTATCGGTTTTGTATAAGAAGCCGGTTTCTGCCAAGCCCAGTATTTTGGATTGTTGAAGAGGCTGCCGAAGTGAATCCCGATAACGCCACCTTTTGATGCGACAGCTTTTGCCGCTTCGTCGCTGATACAACGGGGATGATTTACAATGTTGTAAAATCCTCCGTGGCTATAAATAACAGGATGTTTACTTACCTCGACGGTTTGCAGGATGGCGTCATTGGACGCGTGGGCAATGTTAATGACCATTCCA
>JBBEBN010000104.1:0-7069 GCA_040882305.1 Cyclobacteriaceae bacterium | reverse complement strand
TTAATCCATTCGATGTTTTTGATGCGATTAGATTTTTCCCCGGACAACAGTGATTGCAGAATTGCGCGCCAGCATGCGCGATGATTCGTCATTCGACATTCATTCGGGACCGCCTTACCGGCACTGCCCCACTCACCACTCACCACTCACAAACTGACCACTGACCATATGCAAGATCAATTCAAATCCGCCGTCGCGCGCTCGAGGGAATTGCCCTCGCGCCCTTCGAATGAAGACCTGCTGCAACTCTACGCCCTGTACAAACAAGCGACGGAAGGCGATGTCATCGGCGAGCGCCCGGGTGGCTTTGACTTTAAAGCCATTGCCAAACACGACGCCTGGGAAGCGCTGAAAGGAAAATCAAAGGAGGATGCCATGAGGGAGTATGTGGCGCTCGTCGCTCGGCTCGAGAAGGAGCTGTGAGGGGGAGTGAGTGGTTGAAGGTTTGAAAAGTTTGAAAGGTAGGAAAGGTTTGAAAGGTGAGCACTGGCCTGCGCACGGGCAGGCAGGCTCACCACTCACCACTCACGTAGTTAACAAGATTTAAAACATGGCATGCGGCCAGTCCGGCAGTTTCTGTCCGCAGGCGTGAAGGACCGAGGCTCACTTGTCTGAATCCGTATTCGGTAGCGGTGGTGAGTTCGTCAGTCGAAAAGTCACCTTCAGGTCCGATGAGCACGCAATAAGATCTCTTTGCTTTTACCGCATCGCGCAAATGCAATGGATTGCCGGCGTCGACGAAGGCAATGCATCTCTCCTGCTCCCGGCATTGTTCCACCACCTCCGTGAATTGCAGCAGGTGGTCCTCAATGCTGGGGACTATGGCCTTCACGGATTGTTTCATCGCGCTGATGGCCACCTTCTGCAACCGTTCTGTTTTGATAAAGCTGCGCTCGGTATTCTTACAATCCATGAGACTGATCCTGTCGACGCCGAGTTCCGTGGCTTTCTCCACGAACCATTCGATGCGGTCGGCATTTTTCGTCGGCGAGATGGCGATATGAATAAAATAATCTTTCTCCGGCGCCTGCTGCTTCTGCCTGATCTCGAACAGGCACTGACCCGCATCCGCCTTCGTGATGATGGCGTCATAAAAAAATCCTTTCCCATCCGTGATGCCAATAGCATCCCCCGATCTTTTTCGCAACACCCTCACGCAGTGTTTCGATTCATCTCCGTCGAGATGCAACACACCGTCAGGAATGCCCGGCTGGTAGAAGAGGTTCATGGGGATGGTATGATCCAGTGTTGTGTTTCAAGTTGTTCACCATCCGCATCGGTTAACTTACTTACAAAATGACGCTCGTACTTTCGTTTCGCCCAGGCCTCGGCGATCTGGCCACCGGCGGATCGCGAAGACCTTCGCATTTGATCGGTTAGGGAATGCGTTTCTTCCCGAGGGAAGGATTTGGAAATCTCAAAAATCTCCTTGGATAATTGGCGGCATAACTGATATACCTCCAATTCGCGAAAATTGTTTGCATAAGCCATAATTTGAGGGTTTTTTATTCAAGTTAAAAAAGGAAAAATACCTTTCCAACACTTAGACCACTTAGACCTTTTAAACCATTTAAACCTCTAAAACCTTTCAACCATTCAGACCATTCAAGTGGCCGAAGATCACTATCTTAACGCCACAAAATTTCTCAGCCGAATGGTACTAAACTACATCTGGGTCAGCCTCTTCCTCGTAGCCTTTGCGGTGGCGCTGGTAAAGCTGATTGTGTTTCAGGACATGGAAGTGTTTCCAAAAATGCTCCAGTCGACTTTCGAGATGGCGAAGACGGGACTGGAGATCTCCATAGGACTGGCAGGGGTAATGTCGCTGTGGCTGGGGCTGATGAAGATTGGCGAGAAGGGGGGCATGGTACCCATCATTTCGCGGCTCGTGGGTCCGTTCTTTTCAAGACTGTTCCCTGCCATCCCGAAGAACCACCCCGCAACCGGTTCCATTATCATGAACTTCAGCGCCAACATCCTGGGGCTGGATAACGCAGCCACTCCACTGGGACTTAAGGCCATGAGCGAGCTGCAGGAGATCAATCCTGATAAGGATACGGCATCCGATCCGATGATCATGTTTCTTGTTTTGAACGCTTCCGGCCTGACAATTATTCCTATTTCAATTTTGGCCGACCGGGCGATGCTCGGTTCAGTGAATCCCACCAGTATTTTTATTCCCACCCTGATCGCAACATTTTGTTCGACATTTATTGGCTTGTTGTACATATGTATCCGGCAGCGCATCAATCTCCTCGACCCCGTGTTACTCGCATATATCGTTGGGATGTTGATCTTCATCGGGAGCATCGTCTTTTATTTTGCCGGTATGCCTCCGGAAGATATTCAGCTGCAATCCTCTCTGTTCACCGGTGTGATCATCTTCTCCATCATCATCAGTTTTATTTTCCTCGGCATCAGGAACAGGATACCAATTTTTGAAACTTTCGTCGAAGGCGCAAAGGAGGGTTTCAGTATTTCGATCCGGATCATTCCTTTTCTTGTGGGCATGCTCGTTGCCATCGGCGTGTTCCGGGAATCGGGTGTGCTTTCCTATCTCGAACAGGGTATTGCGTGGCTGCTGGTCTCGGTAGGTATAAATGCTGATTTTGTGCCGGCGCTGCCCGTAGGTTTACTCAAACCATTAAGCGGCCAGGGTGCGCGATCGATGATGATCGAGGTGTCCAATACATACGGTGTCGATTCTTTTGTGGGAAACGTCTCGGCCATCTTTCGCGGATGCGCTGAAACGACCCTTTACCTAACGGCACTTTATTTTGGATCCATCAGCGTCCGCAAAACCCGTTATGCGGTAACGGGGGGACTGATTGCAGATGCCGCCGGCATCGCGGGAGGAATTTTCGCAGGATATTTGTTCTTTCATTGAGGGGTGAGCATCACGCCAAGGCGCAAAGCTCGCAAAGTCTTTTTTTGAAGGGATCTCAATTCCCTATTTTTCAATTTTTACTCTTACCGAACAGGAGAGAATTATTAGATTAAGTTGAAAGATTTCCGTGGGTATCTGGCGCTGTACGTTTTAGGTATCACCAAATATTTCTTTGTTTGAGGCGTGTTCGCCGAAGGTTAGGTTCGTAATTCTAAACTAGCTGTTTTCCGCTTTCTTTTGTGTCTGCGCTTTGCATAACAGTCAGACCCTTCCGCCTTCGCATGTGCTCGGTCGCCTTCCCTCATCCGAGGAAAGGAAGTTGAGAACTCCTCTTTTAAATTCAACCAATCGAAAAAAAGTCCTGGGGTCTCTTTCCTTTCAATCGAAGGTCAAATACGAGTAGTTCACTAACTCAAAGAGTTCCTCAAACCGACCTACCTGCATTTTAACCTGTATTTATACCAACTTTTCAAACCACCACCCCTAAGGTCCGCCACTCATGTAATAACATCAAAGACATTACATGCCCTTGTATAAATTGACATTGTGGATTATCATCGTCTATGGAACGGAAAGTAGATATTCAAAAAACGATCTACGACAACGCCAGGGCCCACTTCCTGGGCAACTTCCCCGACTCTCTTCCCATCGAACAGGCGTACGTTCACATCGGCATTTACCTGGGATGGATCATCGACGCGGGACTCTTTTCCGAATTCTTCGAAGAAGAAGCGTCCAACCAGATCTTCCGCTTTAAACGCAGGGAAATTTCATGCACCATCCTCAGCGAAATATGGGATGGCTACCTCGGCTTCGAACTCTTCAACCACGAGGGAAACCTGTTCACCTACTACTACTACGGCAGCGGACTCTACAAAAATGACTACGATGAGATACTCGTGAAAGCCCTTCCCTCCCTCTACCACGTTAAAGACAGCTGGGAGAATTATGAGAAGATGAAGGCCCGCATCGATGTGCGGTTTGAGGAGTGGGGCAGGGTGGTGATCGGTGATCGGTGATCAGTAAGTAGTAAGAAGTAAGTAGTAAGAAGTAAGTAGTAAGAACCCACCCGTTACCTCACTTTCCCATTCTTATCGACAATCGCCTGCTGTGCGCCATTCCTGATCAGCAGCTCCCCCGTTTCGGCTGAGATCAGCAGCTCGCTGGGGGTGAAAGCAAGAGGATAATCCACCTTCCAGGCAAGTCCGTCGGAGCGGTAGATCTTGGCGAGGGTGCTGGGGAATTTTTCTTTCTGCGATGTCTCGGAATACACCAACACATAAAACACCTGACCCGCAGGGTCGGAATAGGTCAGCGCCCTGGTCGCAGAAAGATTGGATGGCCTGACCGCTGATTTATTCACTGGAAAATACGCTTTCACTTCCGGCTTGCGCGAAGGGGTGATGGTGTAAAAATACCCCTCCACTTTGGTGGTGTCGCGCAGGGAAACCCCAAACGTGAATTTTTCAGGTGTGGTAACGAGAGGCCGGAAAGCGCTTTCATTTTCTTCCAGCAATGGAATGGAATCGGCGCCATCCACAATGTAATTCAAACCTTTCATGAATTGTGTGAGCTCCTGATTTTTCTTTCGCTGCTCGCGCAATCCAAATTCCTTCAGACTGCGGATATAGCTCTTCAACACTCCTGCGTTGCTGTATGTGCTGCTGACAAACTCGGCGTAATCGAGCGCCTTCGCCTCCACCTTGTCTTCCGGAACCTTTGCAGCGGTGCTGTCGAGCTTTTGAAGCAATTTCAATTCCTTCTGCAGCAGAGAGATCTGGAGATGCATGTCCGCTGAATCCCGAAAGGGTTTGTGCTCGAGGAGCGTTGACCTGTATTCGAGGTCGGTCGTCTTCAATCCAAACACGATCATGGGCAGCGGTTCGGCATCAAACTTTTTCAACTGTTCATCCAACAGCTTGTCGATAACTTTCATGAGATCGCTGCGAACGGAAACAGAATCCGAATTCAATTTTTCCCGTAGCTTGTTGATCTCCATGTCATAGCTCACGAGGTGCGCTCTCATGGGGAGGATCTCTTTCTCGATGACCGCTTTGGCTTTCTCAGCAAACTTTTTATAGTCCCACCACTTCACTTCTTCCTGGTACAGGTCTGCCACGTCGCGTCCGTCGACGGAGAAATCCGCGATGCCAGCGATCGTCAACTTCTGGTTGTATCCTGTCTTCCCAACGGTCGCGGTAGCTGCCCTGTAATTTTCAAAGGCCCTCACGCACGAATCAAAGCGTACCGCCAGGGTGGAAAGGTCTTTCACGGTATTTTCATCCGCCCGCAGGTAAAGCTGGTTTTCCGTTTGAAATTTCTTTTGGAGGGACAGGAATAAGGCGTTCGATCGCTGATAAGTCGTGTCGCCCAGGGCAAAATAATGCTTTAGCATTTTTACTTTGTCCTTGCGCTCCTTCAATCCTTCCATCCGCTTTTCGATGTCGAACTGGATGTCCGACAATTTCACGCCGAATTCGCCGGTGCGGAGGTCGCGGCGGTTAAAGGCCTCATAGTATTCCTTGTTCCGGCGCACCTCGCGTTCATCCATGATCTTGTAAGCTTTATCAAAGTAGAGGATCGCGGAGTCCATGTTCGAGAGGGTGACGGCGGTTTGTTTCAGCACGTCATTTTTCGAGGATTTCTCCTGGAAGATCATGCCCATGAAAAGGAAGGCATTGGGATTGTCCGTATTCTCCCGGAGGTAAGACTTCAGAAAGGGCTCCGCCTGTTCATATTGTTTTGTGCTAAGGAGCGCGTAAATATCTTTGTATTTTACCTTTTGACCGTAAGCGGCAGAAATCAGGAAAAGCAGAAGGAACTGGATTAGCCCAATTTTTGTCATGGAATAGGGATTTATCTACCGAAAATACTTAAAATCAGGACATTAAATAAGAAATTTACAAGAAACCGAACTATGAAAATCTTTGAAAACCAAAAACTGAAAAAGTTTGCCCGCGCCGCCAGGCCATGGGGTTTTGTTATAGGTTTGATTTTGCTCCTAAAGGTAACCGGTATTGGCAGCAGCATTTCCCTGGCCACCCAGGGCGTCCTGATGAAGGCCGGCGCGATGGACGCCGAGCCGGCAACCTTTATTTCCAGGGAGGAGGCTTTCAATTATAATTTCATCGTGAAGGATCTCGACGGAAAAGAGCTGGCGATGAGCGCGCTGAAAGGCAAGGTGATCTTCCTCAACCTGTGGGCCACCTGGTGCGGTCCCTGCCGCGTGGAAATGCCCTCGATCCAAAACCTCTACAACTCGGTGGACAAAGACAAGATCGCCTTTGTGATCCTTTCTCTGGATCAGGAGGCGCAACAAGCAAAGATCGCTCAATTCATTTCCTCAAAGGAATTCACATTCCCCGTCTACCAGCCTGCCAGTCCGTTGCCTAAACAACTCCGCGTCAACACCATCCCGACCACATTCATTATCAGTCCGGATGGCAAAGTAAAAACCAGGAAGATCGGCATGGCGAATTATGATACGGATGCTATGAGGGTTTTCTTGAGGGAGTTGAGTGGGGTCTGAGCAGTTTGAAAGGTCTGAGGGTTTGAAAGGTGGGAAGGTTTGAAAGGTGGGAAGGTTTGAGAGGTGGAGAGGTTTGGAAAATATTGTTATTTGTAATAAATTCTGATAAAAAAACCCTCTAATTATGACTTACGTCACTAGTTTCAAAGAACTGGAGGTATATCAGTTATGCCGTCTGTTAACGAAGGAAATTTTTTGAAATTTCCAAAAGCTTCCCGAAAGAAGAAATGTATTCTCTCACCGACCAGATTAGACGGGCGTCGCGATCTATCGGCGGTCAGATTGCAGAGGCCTGGGGAAAACGGAAAAGACTCGCAATCCGAAGTTTAGAGTCCACACCTCCAACACCTTTCGGACCTTTAAACTTTTCAAACCAGAGGTAATACTATGAAGAAGTTGGTTGTCCTATCAGGGGCAGGAATAAGCGCCGAAAGCGGCATCCCTACCTTCCGCGACTCGAACGGATTATGGGAGGGATACGATGTAATGGAAGTGGCCACCCCTGAGGGATGGGCGAAAAATCCTGCGCTGGTACTGAACTTCTACAATCAGCGACGGAAAAAAGCGCTGCAGGTAAAACCCAACCGCGGACACGAGATCCTTGCGGAACTGGAAAAATATTTTGATGTCACCATCGTCACGCAGAACGTCGA
>JBBEBN010000103.1:0-7083 GCA_040882305.1 Cyclobacteriaceae bacterium | reverse complement strand
AAACTACGAAAAATACTGGCTGCGTTTAATCCATTCGATGTTTTTGATGCGATTACATGGCAGCACAAAATTATTTAGGTAACTATTGTCAACTGCCTGCCCGCCGAAGCTTGCGATGAATATAGCGCTGTTAGCGAGGGCGGGTCAACTGCGCTTATTGTCAACTGATTTAAACAGCAATCGGCGCCCTAATGGATGGATGCGACTGGTAATTGATAATTTCAAAATCCTCAAACTGATAATCAAAAGCGGATGGGGGTTTCCTTTTAATTTTCAGTTGCGGCAAAGGGTGGGGCTCGCGGGACAGTTGAAGTCTTGCCTGCTCGAGGTGGTTGGTGTAGAGATGCACGTCGCCTCCGGTCCATACAAATTCGCCGGGCAGCAGATCACACTGCTGTGCAAACATGTAGGTGAGCAAGGCGTACGAAGCAACATTGAAAGGAACACCCAGGAAATAGTCGGCACTGCGCTGGTAGAGCTGGCACGACAACTTTCCATCCGCCACATAAAATTGAAAGAGTGCATGGCAGGGCGGCAGGGCCATCTTATCTACCTCTGCCGGATTCCAGGCCGTTACGATATGGCGGCGGGAGTCAGGTTTTTGTTTGATCTGGTTGAGGACCTGGGATATCTGGTCAATGGATCGTCCGTCAGGTGCGGGCCAGCTTCTCCACTGGTGGCCATAGACGGGTCCGAGTTCGCCGTTTTCATCCGCCCATTCATCCCAGATAGATACTCCGTTGTCTTTGAGGTACTTGATATTGGTGTCGCCTTTCAGAAACCACAGCAGTTCATAGATGATAGACCGGAGATGGAGCTTTTTTGTGGTGACCAGGGGGAACCCTTCCGAAAGATCAAAGCGAACCTGCCTTCCGAATACCGATAAGGTACCTGTTCCTGTCCGGTCAGTTTTTTGGGCTCCGTTCTCCAGGATGTCCCGCATCAGATCGAGATATTGCTTCATGGACGGCTGTTGTAGTGGTTGGGCAAATATATGGACTTTTGGCAGAAATGTGAGTGGTCAGTGGTGAGTTGTGAGTGAGCGCTACTCACCACTGACAACTGACAACCTGCCTGTCCGGCAGGCAGGCTCAAAAAAAATCCCGGTTTCCCGGGATTTTTCTTCAAGGTATAGGATAATTCATTAAAGGTTAATCGTCCTTGTTCTTCCGTTTATCGTGATGGTAAATGTTTTATCGCATTCTCCGTCGCCGTAGTCAATGGTGATCTCTTTCTCGCCATTGATGGTGTATTTCTTAACGCCCGATACGGCAATTCCGCAGTGGCGTTTATATAGGAGATCTTCCAGTAACACGAGAGAATAAGTTCTTCCGCCGCGCGTAGTGCCTGAAGCGGTGCTGGAGCTTTCCACCTGAAGGTTATCTTCCAAAGGACTGGCGGCGCGGTTCCATTGAACGGTTATGTCGGATTCGCGCGTGGCGAACAAGCCGTCTGCAAAGGTGGCTTTTCCTCCGTCAAGCACCACATTGTAGCGCGGTGCTTCCTCCGTGCTGGTGTTCAGATTAGTATGAGTCCGGATACCTTCCAGTTTAATGTCATTGATGAAATAATTCTCAGGTGTGAGCACCACGGTGGCGCCTGGCATGAATCTTTTATTATCATAGGTGAAGATCATCTTCCCTTTGCGAACATTACCCCTTTGGTCGGTGCAGCCCGTTCCGAAATCTACGGTTAATACACCTTTGGGATGATCAACGGTGGATGCGGCATCGGGTTCGAGAGTCACCACTACGCCGTCACAGCTGAAGCGGTGGTCCTCAATGGTAATGGTTCCAGAGGTCCGTCCCCCACTGTATTCCATGTCCGTCGGCGCCTCAATGGCAACACCTGCCATGTCATCAAGATCCTGGAAATACCCCTCGGAGATGGCTTCTTCCGTCAGGTCAGCAGTGTCCTGAAGGGTTAGCGGTTCCGGTTCATCCTCTTTACAGGACACCATTGCCAGAACGGAGACGACGAGGGCAAAAGCGGAAAATTTTAATACATTTTGTTTCAGCATCATATGCTAGTTGGTTTGGTTTGTACGTTCGTTAGATCAACCTTTAAAAGAAAGGTTTAAGGAAACAATGCAAATTTTTTTACACATTTAAGTCTTGAAAAAGGCATTATGGTAACCACATATGTAAGATATTTCATTGTATTCGTCTGTTTTTCGGGTGTTTTCAATGCTTTCGGGCAATCGCAGATACGAATTGCGAAGCTGAAATACAATGGCGGAGGTGATTGGTATGCCAATAAGACCGCGCTTCCCAACCTGATCAAATTCTGCAATCTGGAACTGGGAATGAACATTCACCCGGAAGAAGATATTGTCGAGGCGGGAAGCTCCGACATCTTTTTATATCCCTATGTGTATATGACCGGACATGGAAACGTGGTGTTCTCGGATGCAGAAGCGGCCAATATTCGCAAGTACCTCATCGCCGGCGGGTTTTTGCATATTGATGATAATTATGGCCTCGATAAATTCGTTCGTCTGGAATTGAAAAAGGTTTTCCCTGAACTCGAATTGGTAGAGATTCCGTTCGACCACCCAATCTATCATCAGAAATTCAACTTCCCACGTGGACTACCGAAGATCCATGAACACGACGCAAAACCCGCCCAGGGATTGGGTTTGATATTCCAGGGAAGGCTGGTGGCTTATTATTCCTATGAATCCGATCTGGGTAATGGCTGGGAAGATCAGCGCATCCACAACGACCCGGAAGAAAAACGGCAGCAAGCCCTTCGCATGGGGGCGAATATTATTTCGTATTGCTTCACGCAGTCGATGTAGCCACCCATCGTGAGTGGTGTCCGCGACTAACGGCTTTTCGCGCTTTTCATGACTCGTCTGTTTTCTTCAGCGCGATCCCGCCCTCTTCCCCCACTCAGGATTGACGATATTTAAGGGGTGCGCTGGCAACACAAGGCGCCATAGAAGTTATTCTCAGCGAAGAGAATACCCTTCCTACACCCGCTACAAAAAATATTTTCTAAAACATTTGGATCTTATAAACTAAACATTTAGTTTCATACCTAAATACATAGTATGAAAGAACTCAAGGAACTCACCAGGGCGGAGGACCAGGTCATGCAGATATTGTGGCAACTCGAAAAAGCCTTTGTAAAGGATATCATCGAGCACATGCCGGAGGCAAAGCCTGCCTACAACACAGTGTCCACCATCGTCCGGATACTGGAAACAAAGGGGTTTATCGGACACAAGGCTTATGGGAAAACACATGAGTATTTTCCTTTAATAAGCCGGGAACGCTACACGAAGTTTTACCTCAACAATATGATCAGAGGGTATTTCAACGGATCGTTTCAAAACCTCGTGTCCTTCTTTGCGAAGGAAAACAAGATGAATGCCGCAGACATTGAGAAATTGTTGCGCGAAGTGAAGAGCGACAAGAAATGAGGCCATCTTTTTGATGAATACGAACATGACAGCAACACTCAATTACATCATCGAAGCCAATCTCGGGCTACTGCTTGTGCTGGCTTTTTATCTCCTCTTCCTCCGGAAGGAGACCGGTTTTAAATTATTGAGAACATTCCTTTTGACGGGGATCTTCGCCTCTTTGATTTTTCCTCTGATCCATATTGAAAATAATCAGGAAGCTTCTCCTTTATCCATTGGCCAGGTCATCCCTTCCTACTGGCTGCCGGAGGTGGTTGTCGGCGGAGAGTCGGCAGAAGCAGTCAACAGCGAAGCCTCTTTTAATTTCTGGAAATACACCTCCCTCATTTATTCGGTTGGTTTAGGTGTATTTTGCCTTCTGGTATTATTTCAGCTTGTCGAATTGTTCAGGATCATTCACCGGTCTACAACCTATCCATTGCAAAAGCTTCGCATTGCCGAATCTTCGGAGGATAAACCCACGTTCTCATTCTTTCATTTCATTTTTATCGGAAAAGCGGATCAGCTTTCGCCGGGGGAAAAGGAACAGATCATCCGGCATGAGAGCGTTCACGCAAGGCAATGGCACTCGTTTGACATTTTGCTCGTGAACGTGTTGAAGGTTTTGTTTTGGTTCAACCCGTTCATCGGTACTTATAAAAAGATCTTTATTCACCTTCATGAGTTCGAGGCGGATGCGCGCGCTGTCGAAAACTCCGATGTGAATAAATACTGCAGCCTCCTGGCAAAGGTTGCTTTGCAGTCGGCCGACTTTTCACTTGCCAACCATTTTAATAATTCTTTAACCGTAAAACGCATTGAAATGATGAGAACAATAAAATCGAATATAAAGCGGTGGAAACTTGTTGCGGTGATTGCCATGGTTCCTCTCGTATTCTTCTTTGTTGCCTGTCAGGATCAGGTGGGGGATGATATTATGGAAATTGCCCGGAATTCAACCCATGCATTGATCATCCCTGAAGACGTACAAAACAGGTTTGAAGACCTAAAAAAAGAAAACCCGGAAAAGAACTACGCCGTTCTGGAGCTTAATGAAACAGCATCACAGAGAATTGAAAGTTTGAGACAACAATATGGATTGCCAAAATCCATTGAGGTTTTCAAAGTAGTTGATGGAAAAATAGTTGAAGCTCCTGTAACCGGTCATTCAAATGCCGGGGTCGTCTTGAAACGGAAGAGTAATATGCTGGATCCATCCCTAACAGCAGCTGGTCCTGGAATCAAGATACGCAGGACTGAACCCGAAGCTGAGGGGCACCAAACATTTGCTATCCTTGAATTCAATGAGGAAACCAGTAAACTTGCGGAAGCTTCCCAGGAAGACAAGATCTTTACCGTCGTCGAAGAGCAGCCTGAATTTCCCGGCGGCTACGATTCAATGATGGTCTTCATTAAGCAAAATCTAAGGTACCCGACTTCAGCCCGGATGCAAGGGATAGAGGGAACAGTATATGTTTCTTTCATCGTTGGAAAAGACGGAACCGTGTATGACGAGAAACTCATTCGCGGAATCAGCCCGGAGGCGGACGCGGAGGCCCTCCGTGTAATGGAGTTATCTCCTGCCTGGATACCTGGAAAACAGAACAAGGAAGCGGTCAGCGTCAGGTTTGTGCTGCCGATAAAGTTTAGGTTAAACAATTGAAATGACCAATGCCATTTTATTTCCCTGCGAAGATCTCCGCCAACTTCTTATCAAGCGCCGGGCCGCGGAGATTTTTCGCGATGATCACTCCATTGGGATCCAGTAACACGGAGAAAGGGATACCCGTGATGTTATAGGTCTTGGCTGCCTCCGACTGCCAGTATTTTAAATCAGACACATGCGTCCAGGTCAAGTTGTCCTGTTCGATTGCCTGCAACCAGTCCTCGCGGTTCCGGTCAAGGGAAACACCAAAAACGGTAAATCCTTTATCCTTATACTTTTGATAAGCCCGAACAACATTGGGATTCTCCTGTCGGCAGGGGCCACACCACTTTGCCCAAAAGTCAACCAGCACATATTTTCCCTGCATGGAAGATAATTTGACGATCTTTCCGTCCGGGTTGGGCAGCGCGATCTCGGGGGCGGGCTGACCTACGGCGGTCAATTTCATGTTGTCCACATACTGGATAAAGTTGGCCGCCTGTGAATAATCAGGCCATTCCTTCGTTAACGTCCGGGCTACCTGAATATAAGTCTCGAAGTACTGGTCCTTGTCCAGGATATTGGATTGCAGCAGATTGATGACCGCTAGGCTGGGCGATTTCTCCACGAGCAGGGCCGCTATCTGATCATTGTATTTTTTTACATGGTCCTGATACTTTTGTTGAAGGGCAAGCATGGTTTGCTGATCTTTCTTCTGAGCAGCCATCGTAAAATCCTCGTTGAGTTTGGTTACGACAGGATCGCTGTTCATCCTGGCCTGCAGTTCCTGCACGTGGTTGATAAGATCAATGTCAGGAGAGCCGTTGATTTCCACAAAACCCTGTTGGCTGTTGCCATCGACATTTACTTCCACATCATTCTTGTGAAGGATCAGATTTAATATCTGCTTCCCGTAGAAATTCAACCTGTAATATCCGGGCTGGGTTAAGTTCACTTTCTTTGCATAGGTGTAATCGCCCTGCAGCTGAATCGTATCCTGCCAGCCGGTGCCGCCATCTTTCAATTCCTGGATGGTGATTTGACCGCTCTGCGGATAGCCTACCTTTCCCCGCACGGTGACGTACCAGCTGGCCGGAGCCTGCTGTTCTTCTTTGCCATTGGTTGAACAGGATAAGCACAATGCAATGAGCAGTAAGCTGTAAGCTTTAAGCTTTAAGCTGTGACCGCGCGGCCCGCGAACGTTTACCCTCACTGTGTTTTCCTGTTTTATTCCCTGATCTTTCATACCTGAATATTAATTTCTTTACTGAACAAATCAAACTAAGAAACCGGACCCATAATTATGCGTCCGTGCTTGTGCCTTCACACCTGCCTCCCAGGGTTACAGGGTTACTGCTTTAAAGCTTCAAGCTTCTCGGTCAGCAGCGCGTTTGCCACCTTCGGGTCGGCTTTGCCTTTGCTGCGCTTCATTACTTCGCCCATGAACATGGCCACAATACCTTTTTTACCGCTTTTATACGCCTCGACCTTCAAAGGGAACTCTTTGATCACCTCTTCAATGATAGGCATTATCGAACTGTGATTACTTTCCTGGATCAGATTCAATCGCTGTGCCACTTCCAGCGCAGATCCATTCGGATTCTTTAATAATTCCGGAAAAAGCCGTTGGGATGCCACTGTGTAGCTTACTTTGCCGTCTTCCACTACCTGGATGAGCTCGGCCAGCTTTTCAGGAGCCAGTGGAAATTCAGTCGCCGACAGGTTGAATTCATTTAAATGAGACTTGATAGGGCCCATTACCCAGTTCGACGCCGCTTTGAAATTTTGCGTGTATTGGCACACCCTCTCGAAATATAGGGCCACTTCTTTTGAATCTGTCAACACCTGGGCATCATATTCCGGCAGCCTGAACTCCGACAGGTATTTTTGATATAGTTCCCTGGGCAAAGCAGGCATGGATGCGCGGATGCCGGCAAGCCATTCGTCCGACACGATCACAGGGCTGAGGTCAGGGTCGGGAAAATAGCGGTAATCGTTCATCTCTTCCTTTGTGCGCATGCCATACGTT
>JBBEBN010000102.1:0-7157 GCA_040882305.1 Cyclobacteriaceae bacterium | reverse complement strand
GGAAGATTTTTACAATGACAAGATCTTTGCCGATGAGCAGCCACGGTCGTCGGGAGACCGACAAGTTTTGAAAGGTCCATCCTATGTAGGTGATGTGAAGAATGCCACTTGGTTTACGCACGCCGGGGGGCCCGGCAACGGGTGGGATGTGGGTTTCCGCGTGGTACTGGAGGTAACGGAAAAATGAAAAGAGCCCATCTGATGACACCATCAAAATTGACCTGTTTGATTTCATCCGTGCTATTTTTCGGCGGATGTGGAAATGTTCAGCCCCGGGAAAACCAGGAAGGTTTCACCTACATGTTTAATGGCATGGATCTGCAGGGATGGCATACCAGCCGAACGTCACATCAGGGCACCACGGCAAACTTTTATTTGGCAGATGGTGCCCTTACGCTGCAGCAGGGACCCTATGGCCAGGGGGGAGTATTACTTTCCGACAAAAAATACGGGGATTTCGAATTGTATTTGGAAGTCAGGATCGATTCCTTTTGCAACGGCGGAATTTTTCTGCGGTCTACAGAAAGTGGCCAGGCCTATCAGGTTGAGTTGGCTGTGCCTGGAGCAAACGGTGACCTTTTTGGGGAGCGACTGAACATAAGCCTCCCGGGAAAGGCAACCTATATTAAAAATGCATGGAAAGCCAACGGCTGGAATTCATTCCGGATCCGTATGACGGGTGAAGTTCCCACCATAACCCTTTGGGTCAATGGATCGCTGATGTGGGAGGTAAAGCAACCAAAAAATGATTTTATTGCCGGTGCGACCGAGGGGATGATCGGGTTGCAGTGCCACTGGAGTGCCCAGTACCTGCCTACGCCAGGAGGCTTCAATATGCCCGGGGCATGGAGACCCGGGGGGGCACACCGGTTTCGCAACATCATGGTAAAAGAATTAAAGATGGAATGATTGCCGGAGTCAAACTCCTTTTTTACCTTAATCTTCCTAATCCTCAATATTTTCCTTTAAAATAAAAAAGCATTTTTGACTAAGACTTTTAGTTGAGTAGTTATACCTTACTGAAATCTGTTCCGCATAATGCAGGATAGTACGGGATAGTTAATAAATCACCGATGTAGTACTTTATTAACCCCCTGAATTTTGATTACAAATAATTTTTTATCTGAACGCCACCATGCATTACCACTATCCGATCAAAAAATTTTTTCTCCTTCTGCTGATTGCCCTGACAGGCCTCTCCTGTGATAACGATAAGGCTATTGAGAAACCGGGCAACCTGAAAATAAGCAAGCTGAAATTAGCTGATGACTTCAAAGTGGATCATTTATATTCACCTTCTGAACACGAGCAGGGTTCTTGGGTATCTATGGCCTTCGACGACAAGGCAAGATTGATCACCTCCGATCAGTATGGAGCTTTGTACCGCTTGGAATTGGCTCCTTTTGGAACGGATTCACTGGCGAAGATCGAACGACTTGAGATCGGAAAAACAATTGCGGAACTGGCCGACACTGCGAGACCAAGAGTCGAAATGGGTTACGCACAGGGACTGTTGTACGCCTTTAACAGCCTCTATGTGATGGTGAACCACAGGTCGAATGAAGAATTTGAAAAGGGGAGCGGACTTTACCGGCTCCAGGACACCGACGCCGACGACCAGTTTGACAAGATCACGCTGCTGAAAGCAATGGAAGGAGAGGGCGAACACGGCCCCCACAGTGTTATCCTTTCACCCGACAAAAAATCAATTTATGTCGTTGCGGGAAATCATACCAAAGTACCCGAGATGGATGCCTACCGCCTGCCCCGTGTGTGGCAGGAAGACAATTTGTTTCCGCTGATAAAAGACCCGCGCGGTCACGCCAACAACATTACCGCACCTGGGGGATGGATTGCCAAAACCGATTCACTGGGCTCACACTGGGAACTCATCAGCGCCGGATACCGCAATGCCTTTGACATTACCTTTAATGAACACGGTGAAATGTTTGCCTATGATTCTGATATGGAATGGGATTTTGGCATGCCCTGGTATCGGCCTACGCGCATTTGTCATGTTACCAGCGGAAGTGAATTTGGCTGGCGCACGGGGAACAGCAAGTGGTCGCCCGCTTATCCCGACAACCTGCCCCCCGTGATCAACATCGGCCAGGGCTCTCCCACCAACCTCATTCATGGGATGAATTCCGCCTTCCCGGACAAGTATAAGAAAGCATTGTTTGCGTCGGACTGGAGTTTCGGAATTATCTACGCACTACACCTGAAGCCGGACGGATCTTCCTACAGGGCGGAAGCGGAGGAATTTCTTTCAGGAGCGCCGCTACCCCTCACCGACGGCGTGTTCGGTCCGGATGGAGCACTGTATTTCCTCACCGGCGGTCGTCGGCTGGAGTCAGATCTGTACAGGGTTTATTATGAAGGAAAAGTTGAAGGTCAGAATATGCGCAACGTTTCCGCTATGGCGGAAGAAGCTGACGAGGCGCGTGGCCTGAGAAGGCAGTTGGAGGCGTACCATGGCGAACCAAAAAAGGGAGCGGTTGAGTTCGCATGGCCCTACCTGAAGCATGAAGATCGCTTTATCAGATACGCTGCAAGGATCGCCGTGGAGCATCAGCCAGTGAATCAGTGGCAGGCGAAGGCGCTGAATGAAAAAGATCCCCGGACTTTAGTGCTCGCAATGATCGCGCTCACACGGCATGGCAAACCTGCGTCTGCCACTGCCATGCTGAAAGCGCTGATGGCAATCAACTATGCACAACTTTCCGAAGCGCAGCAAATTGACGTGCTCAGAGCCTTTGAACTTATTGTACTGCGCATGGGCACCCCGCAGGGTGCTGTGAAAACACAGCTGACCGAATATTTGAATCCTTATTATCCTGCCAGCAGCAATGCATTGAACAGAAGTCTCAGCAAGTTGCTTGTATACCTGGAGGCTCCGGGCGTGGTGGAAAAGACCATTGCGTTACTGGCGACTGCCAAAGACGATCCAGCGGAAAAAACAGCGAGCCAGTCTTCTGATCTTATCTGGCGAAATCCGCAATACGGAATGGATATCGCAGGAATGTTGTCAAGAGTCCCGCCGGCGCAACAGACCTATTATGCTACGGTACTCAGTGATGCGAAGTCCGCGTGGACACCTGAGTTGCACGACAAGTACTTTAAATGGTTTAAAGATGCGTTTGGTTATAAGGGAGGTGTAAGCTATGTCGGCTTTATCAATAAAGCGCGACAAAGAGCCCTGACACATGTACCGGAAGGTCAGCTGGAACACTATAAGAACCTCTCTGGTGAGGAGCTTCTCGCCCAGTCAGGAAACGATCTTATCAGTGGACCGCAGCCGAAAGGCCCGGGAAAAAGATGGACTGTTGATGAAGGGCTTCAAGCGGTGGAAGGCAATCTTGAGAACCGCGATTTTGAACAGGGAAAAATAATGTTCGATGCCACGCGTTGCAGCTCCTGTCATTTGATGCGTGGCGAAGGCGGAAGCATCGGCCCTGACCTCACTCAGTTGGGTACTCGGTTCTCAGCAAAAGATATGCTTGAAGCGATCGTTGAACCAAATAAGACAGTGTCCGATCAGTACGCCGCCACTGTGTTCACTATGAAAGACGGTTCTTCCATTCTTGGAAGGCTCACAAATGAAGATGATAAGGCCTATTTTATATTGCAAAATCCTTTTGCGCCGGAAGTGATTCGCGAAATTGCCAAGGAGGATGTGGTGGATACGAAGTACTCCTACATTTCCGTCATGTACCCGGGATTGGTCAATCGCCTGAACGATGAGGAACTGAAGGACCTGATGGCGTATCTGATGGCAGGAGGCAATAAGGATCATGAGGTCTATAAAAACCAATAAACCAAAACAACAATGGGATTTCTATTAAATTACCTGTTGCGAAAAAACATCCTCCTTGCGTTGTTGATCCTTGCCCTGACGGCGGGGTGTAAAAAATCCGGCATTGATGGAGATGAAAACAAGGGTGAGGAACAAGCCGCTGCGGGAGGCCAGGAAGAGGAAGGGTTCGTTGAGATCTTTGATGGAGAATCACTCGACAACTGGCAAGGCGATTCCACGTACTGGAGTGTGAGAGATGGAAGGCTCATCGGACAGATCACCCCAACTACATTACTTAAGAATAACTCCTTTATCGTCTGGCAGGGCGGAACGCCGGGAGATTTTGAGTTGAAAGCCGAATTCAGGATATCTGAAACGGGAAACAGCGGTATCCAGTACAGAAGTGAAAAGCTGGAGGATGTTCCCAATGCATTGAGGGGATATCAGGCTGATATCGACGGAAGGAACAACTATACGGGCCAGAATTATGAAGAGCGCGGAAGAACGACGTTGGCATATCAGGGCGAGAAAGCTATCGTGGATACGCAACCGAATGCAGAACAGGAGGGTTCCTTGCGGGCGAACGTCAAAAATAATGCGTGGACGGTCAGGGAGGTTACCGAATCACTGGGAGACCAGGATTCTCTGCGATCACTGATGAAGAGCAATGACTGGAATACCTGTCATATCATCGCGAAGGGCAACCGCCTGCAACATTTCATCAACGGCGTGCTGATCAGCGATGTCACGGACAACGATATAGTGAACCGCAAAATGAAGGGCATGCTAGGCGTACAGGTTCATGTAGGTCCACCGATGAAGGTGGAGTATCGGAATATTCGTCTGAAGGAATTATAGGAAGACATTTTCGAATAAAGGATCATTCTGATGCTCTTTGCTTTAATGAAGGCTGGCGTAAGGATCTAAAAAGAAACATTCAGTTGGAACAGCAAACCTGGCGCGACAAGATCTCCAACCCCGCCCAACTGGGTGGCATTGAAACCTCTGTGCTTGATAATGGTTCAGGAAGAGGAAGTCGTATTGCCTGGATAAACACTGGCTCCGGGCTGCGTTATAAGGTGGTGATCGACCGCGCCATGGATATCGCGGAGGCGTCCTATAATCAACACACGCTTTCATGGATAAGTCATCTGGGCATTACGTCTCCCGAACGATTTTCCCATCGCGGAATCGATTGGTTGAGGACGTTTGGAGGAGGATTGGTTACAACTTGCGGCCTATCGCATTTTGGCCCGCCAGAACAGGATGAAAGTGAAGACCTGGGGCTGCACGGACTCATCAGCAATCTGCCTGCTGAAATCGAGTCCATTATTCAGCCTGATCCTCTGCAGGGCAGAATGGAAATGAGTATTACGGGAAGGATTAAAGAAACCCGGCTGTTCGGACCATCCTTTGAACTGAAGCGCACCATTTCCGGAATCCTGGGTCAGGGCGCCATCACGATTCATGACGAAGTGGTAAATGTGGCCAGCACTCCCAAGCCGCATATGATCTTATATCATTGCAATTTTGGCTGGCCCCTTGTGGACGAAGGCACCGATATTCTCTGGGAAGGGTCCTGGAAGTCAGCTGGCCGAGAAGGTGACAACAAAATATTCCGCGAAGGTAATGACTTCCGGAAATGTCCACCGCCCATGCCTGAGCATAACACTGGCGGTGAAGCGGTGGTTTTTATTGATCCTGCCGCAGACGCTGCGGGTCAATCTGTCTGCGGGCTGTACAACAAAAAAATAGGTCTAGCGATAGCGTTGCGTTTCGACAAGAAGCAGTTGCCCTGCCTGACCAACTGGCAGCATTGGGGAAAAGGAGAGTATGTTACCGGTCTGGAACCCGGCACTAACCCACCTATCGGCCAGGCCAAAGCCCGGCAGCAAAATGAACTGGTTGCGCTTCAACCCGGTGAAAAAAAAACATATGACCTTGAGTTTGAAGTAATCGACGATGAAATCCATATTCGTGAATTTTTAAAAAAACATAAATTTTAATGACAACTATTGTAAAATCAAGTCTGGTGGAAAAAGCACTGGATCAGGGCAAGGGTATCCTGAGACTTTCGCCTACCTGGGTTCCGCGTTCTTTCTGCGTGCCCGGAAGAAGGATCAAATTACACCCGGATGACTACTACATTCTGGGTGGTCAGCGCGGTGGCATTGATGAACGTTGGTTTTCGTCTACTACACCCGCAAAGAACGGGCCTTTGACAGGTAAAGATGAGGGACTCAGCGAGGTGGTTTTTAAAGGCGGTTCCAAACATGAAAAGTTTTTACTGAAGGATGCCATCGATCAGCTCAAAGGCGAACTGATCGGCGACCGTATCTGGAAGAAGTATGAGAGCTGGCCTATGTATTCAAAATTTTTCGACAACATGGGGCCTTTGCCGCACCACGTACATGCCAACGACAAGTATGCCGGGATGGTGGGCCAGTACGGTAAACCCGAGGCATATTATTTTCCTCCGCAGCTGAATAACCACGGCGGTGATTATCCCTATACCTTCTTTGGTGTCGCTCCCGGCACCACAAAAGATCAGATACGCGAGTGTCTGGTAAATTTCACGAGGGGTGACAATAAGATAACCAACTACTCTTCTGCCTACCGTCTGGAGCCGGGCACAGGTTGGGATGTCCCTCCCGGATTGCTTCACGCCCCCGGAAGTATGTGTACCTATGAACCTCAGAAAGCCTCCGATGTTTTCGCGATGTACCAGTCTCTTGTGAATGAAGCCATCGTGCCAGAGGAGTTGTTGTGGAATGGTACACCCAAAGAAAGGATCGGCGACTTTGATCTGCTGTTGGAAGTTCTCGACTGGGAATTGAATATTGATCCAAATATGATGACCAATCGGTTTATGCGCCCTAAACCGGTAAGGAAAGAGGCTGAGATGAAATCGGAAGGTTATTTTGAATCCTGGATATGTTACAAGTCGCATGATTTCAGTGCCAAGGAACTCACGGTCGCACCGAGTGCGAGTGTCACCATCAAGGACAATGCAGCCTATGGGATGATCATGATGCAGGGTCGCGGAAAAATGGGTGTGTGGAACGTGGAAACTCCTTCCCTGATCAGGTACGGACAGCTCACCAATGATGAGTTCTTTATCAGCGAAAGCGCCGCGCGCGAAGGTGTGAGGATCGTCAATGAATCAGACGCTGATCCGATCGTAATGTTGAAACATTTCGGCCCCGGAAATCCGGACCTGAAGATTTGAAAATTTCGTGACTGAGGTGCAGACCCAGACAGTAGAGACGCAAAATCTTGCGTCTCTACTGTCTCTAGAATAAATCATTAAACATTAAAAATTCTGTTATGCCAGAGAACAATTTTCCCAAACTTCACAATG
>JBBEBN010000101.1:0-7158 GCA_040882305.1 Cyclobacteriaceae bacterium | reverse complement strand
TGCAATACTGCAAATGGATCAGTTTTAGCAAGTGGTAACAGAATCAAAGGCCGGGATCGAATCTGCCTAACCTTTGGGCGCCGCCCCCATCACGATCTTAAAATTAAACATCGGATTTTTCAGACTTCCGTACAACCTCACCCAGATCGGAAGCAGCTGCTCCGTTCCCCGGGCAGTGGTTATATCACCTACATCAATGATATTCTTTTCCTTCCATCCAAATGACTTCAACAGCTCCTTCACTTTCGATTTTGCGCCCGCATCGTTGCCATTCATAAAAACAGTGTGATCCTCGGGAAGCAAGTCAGGGTTCACCATGATATACGCATTCATCGTGTTCAGGCTCTTCACTACTCTCAAATCAGGATAGGCGCGCTGGATCTGTTCGGCAAGAGAATCCGTGTTGCATACAGATAGCGTCGGCGGCATACCTTTTGAAAAATCCAGTGGATTGGAAATGTCCAGCATGACTTTGTCCCCAAGGTTCTTCTTTCCCGCCTGCTCCAGGGCAGGCAATGTTCCTGTTCCGTTCGTCGCATTTACGATAAACTCCCCGAAGGCGGCAGCCTCCTGATAGGCGGCCACTTTAATTTTCGGATGGTTGGAATGCCACTCGCCAAATGGTGGCCTTCCAAAAGAATCCTTGTCCGTCCGGGAAAGTGCCTGTTCAACATTTCGCGTGCCCATGGTCACCTCGTGCCCAAGCCCGGCTAACCTTTCAGAGATAGTCTGGCCCACCACCCCTGTTCCGAATACAGCAATTTTCATAGCAATAATGTTTAGTTTTGTTTACTTTTGTTACTTACTATCTTTTTGATAGTATCAAAGTAAGGCGACCAGATCCAATTAACAATAGCTGTCAAGCATGATACTCACTGTCATTTTTGACAGAATTGGGAAATTGATCATCCTGGAGAGGCGTAATCCGAAAAAAATTTATGGTCATCGATAATCAAGAGAAGATCATTGTTCTGAACGGAGAACAATTTCACTGCGCCCTGGATGTCACCATGCATTTCATTGGGGGGAAATGGAAGACTGTCGTATTGTGGTATTTGAGAAAAGACAAAAAGCGCTTCAGCGAATTGAAAAGGCTTATTCCCAATATCACGGAAAAAATGCTGAGCCTTCAGTTAAAGGACCTGGAAAGACACGGGATCGTCGGCAGAAAGGTGTACCCGGAGATCCCGCCCAGGGTTGAGTACTTCCTCACAGATTTTGGAAGGTCGCTCGTCCCCATGTTGGAGGAGATTGCCCGTTGGGGCCGGAATCTGGCTCAGGCAAAAGGAAAATTGGTCGACAGGGAAGCAAAAAAGAAAGTGAAAAAAGGATAGCATATAAATAAAATAACCACCGATGTCATGAGCGTATTTTTTGAGGCCCCTTATCATAATCTGAAACGTGCATTCTTGCAGGCCTGACTTCCCGGTCAGTATCTTTACAAGTAACGACAGCAAATGAAAACCTGGTCTGCCATCATCGGAAGCGGAAGTTACATCCCTGAACAACGCATCGTAAATGAATATTTTTTACGCCATGAGTTTTATGCACCGAATGGAATAAAGATTGATAAAAGCAATGAAGAAATTATTCAGCAGTTCTACAAAATAACGGGGATCAGGGAAAGAAGGTATGTTACGGATGACCTTCAAACATCCGATATAGCCTCTTATGCCGCAGAAAAGGCATTAACAGCAGCGGACATTGACGGTGAAACACTTGACTACATTATTGTGGCGCATAACTTTGGCAATGTGAGAAAAGACAACCGCCGGAGTGAATTCGTTCCCTCGCTTGCCTCACGTGTAAAAGATTACTTAAATATCACCAACCCGTCCACTGTTGCCTATGATCTGATCTTTGGTTGTCCGGGATGGCTTCAGGGGGTCATGAACACAGATGACCTCATCCGCTCCGGGAAGGCAACAAGGGCATTGATCATTGGCGCGGAAACACTGTCCCGGATTACTGATCCGCATGATCGCGACAGTATGATCTATGCTGATGGCGCCGGAGCGGTTATTCTAGAGGCAAAGACCAGCTATAAACCTACGGGGATTCTATCGCACAGCGCGAAATCCTTTACAGGTGAACTGACTTATGTGTTAAAGATGGACAGATCAAACAGCCCGTCCTATCCGGAAAACGACCTTTTCCTCAAAATGGAAGGCCGCACCCTTTACGAGAATGTGCTAAAAAATGTTCCAGGGGTGATAAAGGAAAGCATCGACAAGGCCGGGCTGACTATCTCCGATATTGATAAATTTCTCATCCATCAGGCTAACAAGAAAATGGATGAGGCGATCCTTCAGCGTTTATTTGCCGAATATGGGATCAGATCCTCCTGCTATGACAGCATGCCGATGACCATTTCATGGCTTGGTAACAGCTCCGTGGCAACGTTGCCTACATTGTACGACCTGCTTGTCAAAGACCAATTGGAGAATCAGACCGTAAAACCCGGAAGCATCCTTGTTTTCGTGTCGGTCGGGGCCGGCGTCAATGTCAATGCTATGGTATACAGAGTACCCGGTCAATAACAGCCAACGCTTACATCAGGTTGTCATTTAATCACAGCAGGAATTTCCCCGTTGAACGGGAGGACATTTGACAGTTCCATACGAACAAAACACACAACAGTCTCCCTGCAGCGGTTTTAAGATCGCATGACAATTTTCACATTCATAAAAATACTGACAGGCATCCACCGGCATGGTCTCTGTTTTCTCATGCCTGCACTCAGGGCAAATTATTTTTGATTCCAAAATTATTTTCATCTGGCGCAGGGGGATCTTAATTCCACGAAAGAAACCAGCGGTTAATGATGAAGTAAGCTACAAAATTTCCAAAAAAAAACCGCTTGGAATTCAAGATACCGATCGGTATCTTTGTGGTATGATCCGTAATCCCGATGAAACAAGGGCGAGAATACTGAGGAAATCAGGAGTATTATTCAATACGCAGGGGTACAAGTCGACATCTATCAGCGATATTACCACAGCGACAGGGTATACCAAGGGTGCCATTTACCGTCACTTTAAGAATAAAGCCGTTCTCGAAAAAGCGACACTGTTCCATTTATCCACTTTGATGTTTGAGAAACTCCGGGCACGGATAAAGGGCGAATCCACTGCCGGAAACAAACTCAGGGCCGTGATCCAATATTTTGAATCCTATATCACACATCCCGAGGTGAAAGGCGGATGTCCCCTGATGAACGCCGCCATTGAAGCGGATGACTCGAACCCCTCCCTGCGGAAAGAGGCCGTGAAAGTATTGGATATCCTCCGCGATTCTGTGATCGCCATCCTGAAAAACGGTATCCGCTATAAACAGATAAAAAAAGAAACAGACCTTGAATATTCTGCAGCGATCATCATCGCTTCCCTGGAAGGAGCCATCATGATGAGCAAGCTCCGGAGAAATAACCACGATATCAAAAGAATTATCAAACACCTTGAATCAGAGGTGAAAAATATTGAAACATAATTTTTTTAAATACGTAGATACCGATTGGTATCTTAATAAAGGACTGACAATATGAAAACATTCATGGTTAAAATGCTGGGCTTTTACCTGGAAACCCTGGCCTTCATCTCCCCTGCAAGGGCAGCCCGCGTAGGCTTTTTATTGTTCTGCCGCCCTTTCCGGGTCCCGGCGAATCGAAAACAAATCGACTTTTTCAATTCGGCCGAAAAATTCGCGTTCGACCATGAAGGCTTCACCGTACAAGGTTACCGGTGGGGACAGGGTGAAAAAAAGATATTATTCCTTCACGGATGGCAGAGCCACACCTACCGTTGGAAGCCATACATCGAAGCCTTACCGAAAGATGAGTACACCATCTATTCCCTGGATGCACCAGGACACGGATTGTCAACGGGTAATTTTCTCACCGTTCCGCTTTACAGCTCATTGATCGAAAAATTTATTTTGCAGCACCAGGATATGCATACTGTGATCGGCCATTCACTGGGAGGCTTTTCGCTCCTTCACGCTTTTTACCGCCACGGGCAATTGCCTGTAGATCGCGTCATACTCCTGGCACCTCCCGGAGAAGCCGGTGATTTCATCTCGGTCTTTAAAAAATCACTGGGGCTCTCCAATCGAACAGTGAAGCTGGTGACAGACCACTTTGCAAGCCGGTATCAGGTAACTCCTGAGTTTTTCTCTGCACGGAGGTTCGCGGCAGATTTAAAAGTAAGAGGCCTCATCATTCATGACGAAGAAGATACGGAAGCACCCTATTGCTATTCCGTACCCCTGCAGAAGGCGTGGACACGGTCAAGGCTCATTACGACCAGGGGATTCGGTCACAACCTGAAATCATCAACAGTTGTGAGAGAAGTGGTGGGTTTTATTGAGGAAAGGATCCATCACCCGTCCCTTCCCCAGTTTGATCAACTCACTTGAAATTCAACTTTTGTGATATGCGAAATCTCCTTCAGGTCGTTTACCACAGACTCGATCACCGGTATCCCATATTTTGAGCGGACTTTTTCTGCTTCGTGCTCCGGATCGCCGGGGATGAGCACTGCGTCATGACCCGGCGCAGGTTTTGTCTCGCGAAATACTTCGATCCATTGATCGATCCTTTTTTTAAAAACATCCACTTCCTCAAAGCCGTCAATTTCCATCGCACCAAAAAAATGTCCGATGCCTTTGCCGACACTTTCCGTAGGGGCTTCTTCAAACAAGGCAAAGGGCGGCGCGAACGGTCCCCAGTTTGCGCCGCTTAATACACAGGTGAGAATATCCACCATCGCAGCAAGACAGTATCCCTTGTGTCCGCCCATCTCGCGGGTGGATCCCAGGGGAAGCAATCCTCCTTTGTAAATATCACCGGGCAAAATAGAGGGCTCACCCTTTCCATCGATGATCCAGCCTTTCGGCAATTGTATACCAGCGCGTTCGGCCATCTCAATCTTTCCGAAAGCCACAACGCTCGTAGCCATGTCAATCACCACGGGAGGATTCTTCAGTCCGGGAAAAGCGATAGCGATGGGATTCGTTCCCAGCCTTCTTTCCGAACCCCAGAGTGGTACGACAATTTTTGAGGAGTTCGTCATAGACCACCCTATCATATCCCGCTCAAGGGCCTTCAGGGAATACCATGAGGCAATACCATAATGATTGGTATTGAAGACACTGACCCAACCCGACCCATACTTTGCCGCCTTCTCCATCGCAATCTCGTTTGCCCTTGGACCAACAACAAGCCCAAGGCCACTGTCCCCGTCAACGGTGGCTACACTTTTTTTGTCGCGCACAATTTTCACATTGGGTTGTGGATTGATCCTGCCGATGGTGAACATGTCTACGTACGTGCGCAGGCGCGCAACTCCATGTGAGTCAATCCCCCTCAGGTCGGCCCTGGACAATACATCGGCAGCGATGGTGGCGTCACGGGGCGAAACACCAAAATGAATAAAGACGCGGGTGGTAAAATCCCTGAGGTATTCGGAGGAAAAGGTGAAGTATTGGGCCATGCCTTGACGTTACATTGAAATTGCATGGAAGTTAATTAAAGTCTACTGTTGGTGAAAGGTCGGAAAGGGTGGAAAGGTGGAAAGGTCGGAAAGGTAAAAGGAGCCGGCGGTCTCCGCATAGTCTCCCGCCTCGGGGACTATGCGGGACGGGTGGGAACTCGTCGAAATAACATGCACTGATGTGGACCGCACGTGAAAGGCGGAAAGGTTTGAAAAGTAAAAAGTCTGAAAAGTTTGAAGAAGCCCCGGAAAAATTTATTTCGGCGCAGGAAAGATCGTGAAGTTCAGTTTTTCTGTATGGCGGATAACAGAAATATCCACAGTCGCTAGTATTTCTTTTTTCGTGAGTTCTTTGAATAACTCGTGCAGTGTGTTAACCGCTTTCCCGTTAAAGGATATAATGATATCCCCTTCCTGAAGCTGCGAACGGGAAGCAGGAGAATCTGGCTCCATGCTTACAACGAATAGTCCTTTCGCATTTGGCAGATGATAATGCCTGAGAATTTTTTGATTGATGGGTACTTCCTGGAGGGAAATACCAAGATAAGCTTTAAATACTTTTCCGTCTTTCAGCAACTGGGTGGCGATCACTTTTGCAGTATTGATGTCTACGGAAAAACTTAGTCCCTGTGCCCCGTTGATCATGGCGGTGTTCACGCCGATGACTTCGGCTTCCGTGTTGATCATGGGGCCCCCGGAGTTTCCGGGATTTAATGCTGCATCAGATTGGATAACATTGTCGACTAGTCTTCCCGACTGTGTCCGCAGCGTTCTTCCCAACGCGCTGACCACTCCGGCTGTGACCGTGTGCTGATACCCAAAGGGATTACCGATGGCGATCACGAACTGTCCGATCTGAAGTTGGGCGGCATCGCCTAATTTCGCCACCGAATACCCCTCCGTGTAGATCTTGAGAATGGCCAGGTCTGTATCGGGATCTTCTCCGACCATGGTCGCCTCAATCTCATTTTCATTTAGCAGGCATACCATGATTCTGTCGGCTCCATGCACCACATGGCTGTTCGTGAAGACCAAACCATCGGAAGAAAAGATGAACCCTGATCCGCTGCCGGCGGCACGGTATTTCCCATTGGCGTTCTTATATACGTCAATTTTAACGACAGCATTTTTCACTCTGTCTACTGCTTCAATGATCATTTTGGAAAAGGGATCCATATAATTGGCTTTATTTTCCATGTACAATCAATTTTCTTTCCAGTCAGGAAACCGGATAAAATGTCTCGAAAAAACAAAGGGACACCAGGCCAAAATGGCTGTAGACGCACAACAGGACTTTAACTGAAATCTCCGGGTTCCTTTCCGTCACTGGCCTGAAATTCTCGACGCCATTCAAAGGATCCTTTGCGGGCAAATGTGAAAAGAACTTCAAACTTCTCCATGGGAGTCCTTTCGGACGAACTTCGAACTTTGAACCCCAGCGGCCTCCCCTTTTTCAGCAAAGGCGACTTCCATCTTCTCCCGGTCAAACTCCTTTTCATTGTTCGCCAGCCAAATGGCGGCGACGCCATTGCCAATAAAGTTGGTGATGGCCCTGGATTCTGACATGAACCTGTCTACACCCAGCAACAACGCCAGGCCTTCGATCGGAATGATCTTCACGGCGGTAAGTGTGGAGGCCAGCACCACAAAACCACTACCTGTCACACCC
>JBBEBN010000100.1:0-7181 GCA_040882305.1 Cyclobacteriaceae bacterium | reverse complement strand
TGGGCTAGGTTATCGCGCCCCTTCAGGGCTGCACACACATTGCGTAGTTTTCCCCGGACAACAATGACTTCAAACCTCAAACTTTAATCTTTCCGCTCCAAACAGTATCTTTCAGCATGGAATTCGGTAAGATCAGTCCTGACCAATTAGCCACCACAAACTTCGAGCTCCCTCCCGACCGTCAGGAGACGTTGCGCATACTGGGTGGCGAGTCATCAGGAAAGCCATCCGTGTATATAGGCTGTGCCAAATGGGGGCGCAAAGACTGGATCGGAAAGATCTATCCGCCGGGAACAAAAGAGGAAGATTTCCTTCCGCTTTATGGAAAACACTTTAACAGCATTGAACTTAACGCCACCTTTTATAAAATTCCATCCCTGAAACAGGCAGAGGATTGGAAAAGCAAAGTGGGCAGGAACTTCCTGTTCATCCCGAAAATATCCAACAGCATTTCGCATATACACCGGCTGAAAAATATCGAAGAACGGCTGGGTTGGTTCCTCAAGGGCATCGCTGGCTTCGGTGAAACGCTCGGTCCTGTTTTTTTAATGCTTCATCCGGGGATGGGTCCCAAATCATTAAGCACTATCGAGACTTTCATACAACAGATCCCTAATGAAATACGACTATTTGTCGAATTACGGCATGAAGGGTGGTACGAAGACCCTTCGGCATTTCAGGATGTCTTTGATATGCTGGAAAGAAACCGGACCGGTGCGGTGATCACCGATGTTGCCGGCAGAAGGGATTGCGCTCACATGCGACTGACAACCCGGGAGGCGTTCATCCGGTTTGTCGGCAATGACCTCCACCCTACTGACTACACGCGCGTGGATGAATGGGCGAAGCGAATTAAATCCTGGATGGATGCCGGCCTTCAGCGCGTATATTTCTTTCTTCATGAAAATGAAGAAGTGCATTCCCCCGTCATCGCGAAATACGCTTTACAACAATTCAACAAACACTGCGGCGCCAATTTGCCGGAACCCCTCTTCGTTGAGTAGGTAGTCGTATTAGTAGAGACAAGGTATGCCTTGTCTCTACTATGTTTCAGGGGAGGTTGGAAGGGTCCACGCTCCTCGACGCGCCCCGTGAATTGTAAACAGTAATGTCACGCACACCCTGAGGTATGGTGATCGCCCTGGAGGATTGGGACAGGTATCCTGAACCATAATAAAATTCTACCGTCTGTGTCTTGCCATCAGGAAATGCCAGTTCGGCTTTCACATCCAGCGGTTCGGGAAGAAATTTCCGCGAGCCTGAAATATTGTTTTTTGTGAAAACTTTCAGGGAGTCTTTGTTCTGAGAAGCAATAAAAAAATCCGCGTTCTTGCCTTTTACTTTCACAAGAGATTTCGCATCACCGGGAACATAGAAGCCTGTCCCGGCAGACGTTCTGGGAGCGAATTTACCTTTCCCGTCATTCATGAGGATAAGGCCGTTAAAGGCGTCATATCTTCCCACGAACACTTCATTCCCATAATCATTCCCCACCATGATAACATCGGGATAACCATCGCCATTGACATCATCCGTGATCATGCCGTTTACAGGCGCCACCTGCGCCAGGGGGGTAAGCGCCGTCATCCTGAAATTATTTTTTCCAAGGTTCTCAATAAAAACCGATGCCATCTGGTTTGCTTCCAGTGCCAGCGCATCTCTGCGATCCGCCTCATCGAGAAGATCATCCATCGTCGCCTTTCCGTACTGGCGATAACGGGAGTACTTGTTCCTGAACTTCGGACTTTGGGTATTCAGCTCATCCCAGAAATGCACGGGAAATAATTTCTTGACGTCGGATGTCATGGATTCGCGCATGTAACATGCCACGATCGCATCCATGCTGTTGTTGCCATCAAAATCTTTTGCATATACTTTCATGGGAAACTCTTGTGAAGCGTCGAAGCAATTGTTCAGGCCAAGGTTTCCCACCACATAGTCTACATCCCCGTCCAGATCATAATCCCCTGCAGTGATACTGTTCCACCATCCCCTTTGCCCATCCAGTGGCGTGCTGATCCTGGAAAAACCCTTTCCCGTATTTTCATAAAACATGATGGGTGTAAATTCACCCACCACCATCAGATCTATTTTTGAATCACCATTATAATCAGTCCATATGGCATCGGTCACCATTCCTGAATTTTTTAGTCCAACACAGAGCTCCTCCGTTGCATCTGTAAATTTACCTCCGTCATTTCTCAACAGGTAGCTATCCGGGGAGGCGGGGTACTGGCCGGGGACGAGCCTTCCTCCAACAAAAAGATCAAGGTCGCCATCGCTGTCGAAATCCGCGGCGCGCACACAGGAACCGCTTGCCTTCGTGTCGGGCAAGGCATCGGCGGCCAGTGTAAATTTCCCTTTGCCGTCATTGAGGAACAACCTGTCCTGATAGGGATCGTCTGTCTGAAGGTGTTCCATGCTTCCACTGACGATGTAGAGGTCTGTGTCGCGATCTCCATCCGCATCAAACAACAGCAGGCCTTCGTCTTCCTCATATTTATTCACGTCTTTGAAAATTTTCTGGTTGCTGCTGAAGGAACCATTGGCCTTCTGCACGAAAACGGTAAAGCGGTACCCGGTAGAACCACCGATGATGAAGTCCTCCATACCATCGTTGTTGACATCTCCCACAGCCAGGCCCGGGCCGGATTGCGTGAATTTGTGGGGAAGTGTTCGCTGAAGATTGAAATCGATCTTGTCGTCCTCCCCGTGCTTGAACGCAATACCCAATTCACCTGTTTGATCTTTAAAAAAGGTGGCAGATGGCGCTTTCGAAAATGACGTTAACCTCGCCGAAGGAGTGGGTATATATTCCACTGCGATCAGCTTATTTATTTCGGGGTTGGTCAATTTCTGGGTGTTGCCATCTGACCATTGAATGACAAGTGAATCGACCGATTTGCTTGTCCCGAGTCCGAAATGAATGATATTTTCAACGGAAGAGAGAAATCCCCTGTAAATTGTATTTTCATAATACTGTACCACGCCATCGTTGAACAACTTTACCTTCGCGCCGACGGGCGATTTTTTATTGGACGGATCGCGAAGGCTGAGCCTCAGAAAATTGTTTTCGGGAGCATCTTCCTTATTGGATGAATACAAAGTATTCTCATAAATGGAGGCTTCACTGTTAATATTGTTGATCACGTAATCAAGATCGCCGTCGTTATCCAGGTCTGCGAAAGAGGCTCCGTTTGAAAAGGAAGGCTGTTCAAGGCCCCACTCTTTCGTCATGTCTTCAAAGGTCAGGTCTCCGTTATTGCGAAAAGCATAATTGGGAACTTTCACGACAGGAATAGAGTCGTTCAGCAGCGCCGGGCTGGCAATATTCCCAACAGAGGAGCGATAATTCGCAAAATCCTTATCTGTCACATCTTTGGGGAACCCGTTGGTGACAATCAGGTCTTTGAGTCCGTCGTTATCAAAATCCGCCAGCAGCGGCGACCAGCTCCACTCGGTTTGATGAATTCCCGCCATTTGTCCGATCTCACTGAATTTTATTTCACGGTGAAGACCATTATTGAGATGAAGCATATTCCGTACGTACTGATATTCGTAATGGTACTTCTCGTTATTGATATAGGTGAGATAAGTTTTGTTGCTGATGGTCGTTTTCTTTCTGTAGTTGGTTTCCGGCAGCATGTCTGTGGTGATGATGTCGGGCATGCCATCGTTATTAAAATCGCCAATGTCATTGCCCATGGAGAACTGGCTTTGGTGTCCAATGAATTCCCCGATGCGATTGGAGAATGTTCCATTCTGGTTGTTGATATACAGGATGTCGTTTGACAGGTAGTCGTTTGACACATAAATGTCCGGCCATCCATCCATGTTGAGATCGGAAATTGACAATCCAAGTCCGAAACCTTCAATGGTAATACCTGCTTCCAGTGTTACATCGGTAAACGCGCCATTGTTATTGTTGCGGAATAAACGGTCATTGTTCGCCGCGGTGCCGTCGGTGATCTTCGGGCGATAGTTGGAGGGGATGTTGTCCATGCGCTGATTGATGAGTACGTACAGGTCAAGGTCATCGTCTTTGTCGTAATCAAAAAAAGCAGCGGTCACGCTGTATCCATCGTGTTCCAGGTTGTACGCACCCGCATGGTTGGCGAAGGTGGGAATTCCTTTTTCATTCAAACCATTGTTGATGAACAGCATGTTTCTTCTGTCTGCTGAATCGGAATTCATAGTGGCGCAGACGTACATATCCATCCATCCATCGCTGTTGATATCGGCGATGGCTACTCCTGAGCTCCATCTGCCGGGTATTTGAATGCCGGCTTCCCGGCTTATGTCCTGAAATTGAAGGGAACCGTTATTGAGATAGAGTTTATTGGGCACCATGTTACCGGAAAAGAAAATGTCCTGGAGGCCATCGTTGTTAAAGTCTGCGATACCAACCCCGCCGCCGTTATAGATGTATTCGTGGGTGAGGATGTTAAACGAATCATTTTCATCGATTGCGTTATTGAAAGCGATGTTGGTTTTTTCCGAGGGAAGAAGGTGAAAAAGGGTTTTTGGTTTTTGTTCGCAGGACGAAAAAACAACAGTTGCGAGCAGCACACAGAGGGAAATACCGGGGAGGGTATGATCTTTCATAAAGCGGAAAAAAACAAAGGCCAATGTACATTGGCCTTCGTTAAATTAAAAGGTGTTTTATTCTAATAACCCGGATTTTGTTGCAGCGTCGGTACCCCATTAATACTACTCAGGATAATCTGTTGCTCGGGAATGGGAAAGTATTCACTCACACCGGCTTTGAAAGTAGCGCCGCGAAGATACTCACGCCTGTCTCTTTCCACTGCCAGATAAGTGTTCAGCGTTTGTGCAGCGGTTCCCCACCGAACCAGGTCGAAGAAGCGGTGGCCTTCCATAGCTAATTCAAGTCTTCTCTCAAACCGCACAGCCTTTCTTGCGAGTGCCTGATCGGTCCAGGTTGCATTATAGGTATCAATAACGTAATTGGCTGCCAGCGTTCCATCGGCATTTTTTACAAAGCCATCGGGATTCTTGGCTCTGTTGCGCACCTTGTTTACATACTCACGCGCTTTTTCAAGACTTCCTGCCTCCACCTCTGCTTCGGCTGCCATCAATAGCACTTCAGCAAAACGCATCAGATTATTGTCGAGAGCAATATAACCTGACGTCCAGCTGGAACCATCTGTCATGACACCCGTCTCTTCGCTATAGTAGTGATTCTTTTTAGGACTATAAGGACCTCCATATACCTGATCCCTGATCCATGAAGAACCAGGATGCGGCCCCCAGTCAAGATGCGGGATACCTCTTCTGCCAACGGTCCAGTCAAGCCGCGGATCCACCGGTCCCGTGTGCGGAGTAAAGGGTTGCGACGAGAGAACTCCCTGATCGCTCTTTACTCCAGGCCCATCGTTAAATGTGTCGAGAAGGGGCAACCCACTTCCATCCGTCTGGTACGCATTCACCAGATTTTGAGATGGCTGATGGAATCCGCAGCAACCTCCAGGGCCTCCTGTATAGGTAAAATTAAGTACATCGGCATTCCGGGAATTGAGTGCTCCTCCGCCATCATTTACCGAATTCTGAACTGCAAAGACAGATTCCGCGCCGTTGTTCCCACTGGTTCGGAAATTAGAATGAAATTCCGGATGCAAGGCATACTTTAACCCGCCAGTAGTCTTTCCGTTGTTTACTATAGTCTCCAGTAAAGGCCTCGCTTCGGCAAATTTGTTCTGATATAAATAAATTTTTGCCAAATACGCGCCGGCAGCCCATTTATTAACACGACCCACCTGCGGAAATGTTTCCGGTAAATTGTCGTAGGCATGCTGGACATCGGCTTCAATCATAGGCCAAATTTCCTGATCGTTAGGAACTTTAGCGGAAGCGAAATCACTGAAAACAACGGTATTTTCGTCAATATAAGGCACCTTGTTCCACATTCGTTTTGCCTCAAAATGATAATATCCTCTTAGAAAACGGGCTTCCGCGATGATCCTGGTCTTATCTGCATCAGAAATATCCTCAGCCAGGTCAACAAGCCGAAGCACATCATTAGACCGGGATACACCATCGTATTGGTGTCTCCACTTACGGTTGAAGTAGTCATTTGTTGGTAATGGTTCGTAGCGTTCAATCGGGTTGATCTCAATCTGATCACCGGCATCTGTTCCTTTATACGAATCATCAGATGCAACATCTCCAAAAACCCAATTAGAGGCTGCGGCAAACCAGTCATTCGTAGGGCCACCGACCCCGTCGAGCAAAGAATAAGCTCCGATAAGCATGCCCTCTATACCCTGTTTGTTTATCAGGATGTTTTCACTAAATACTCCCCGGGGCGGTTCCTCAAGGAAGGTATCGTTACAAGAAAGGACCACACAAACTGTGGTGATGAATCCTGCTATTATTATTAAAATTTTTTTCATCGATTTATTTTTTATGTTAAGCAATCTTAACTGTTTTTAACATCTTTTGGTCCGGATCAAAAGCCGATGCTAACCCCCATCAGGAATTGCTTTGGATTTGGATACCATCCCTGATCAATACCCATACCCGTCTCAGGTCCGAGACTGGTCACGTCGGGATCTATTCCGGAATATTTCGTTATCGTGAAAAGGTTTTGTGCCTGCAGATACACTCTCAGCGTGTTAAGGCCAATTCGAGAAACAGCTTCATTTGGAACTGTATATCCCACCTGCATGGTACGCGCCCTTAAATAGGTACCGTCCTCCAGTAAATAAGTACTGGCAATATTGTTACTATAAGTATCCGTTGCATCCAGAATAGGTAATAAAGCATCAGAATTATCGCCGTCAGCACTCCATGACTGATCCAGCATTCTTCTGCTTCGGTTTCCCTGGAACGAATTGAAATCAGTCCACCACCGGGTGTTATTGTATAAGTCCCCACCTATTGCTGAATAGAGAAATACGCTGAAATCAAATCCCTGGTAGCCAAGACTGATATTAAGGCCTGCAGTTAAGTCGGGGTGCGGATTTCCAATGAACGACTGGTCTTCCGAGTTAATGACGTTATCGCCGTTAACATCCCGGATGCGCCATGAGCCCACCCGCTTTTGAGGCTGGGCCGGGCCGTTATCAACTTCCTCCTGAGTATCGTAGAAACCATCGACGATAAATCCAAAAAATGAGGAAATTGGCTGTCCTGCTGTATTCCGGGTAACTTCCACATTT
>JBBEBN010000099.1:0-7209 GCA_040882305.1 Cyclobacteriaceae bacterium | reverse complement strand
CATCTTCGACAAATTAGGTACGGACATTACCCCTCCCGGCGGAATAGGGGGAGATAACACCGCCACGCAGTCAGCGCTGATCATTCCAGTGCCGGGAGATGAAACGCTGTATTACATATTTACAACCAAAGAGATCTACGGTACCGGAACCTTCGAATTGCGGTATTCCCTATTTGACCTAAAGCTCAACAACGGATTGGGTGGCCTTGCGGAATACAACCAGTTGCTGTTTGCAAACAGTACGGAACGGATCACCGGAAATGCCAACTGGCTTATTGCCCACGAGTACGGAAACAATTCGTTCCGCGCTTACCGCATCACAACCACAGGTATCAGCAACCCCATCATCTCTTCCATCGGGTCTGATCACAACATCACCGTTGCAGAGAATGGGCAAGGTTATATGAAACTCGGCGCCCAAAACCGACTGGTGGTTGCGCTCTCGACTCCTGGCGTCTCAAATGTTGTCGAGATCTTTGATTTCATTGACTCAACCGGAATGGTAACCAACTTTCGAACGGCGGACCTCGGAAGCACTACCGGCCAGGTATACGGTGTCGAAGTTTCGCCCGCGGGAAACAAACTGTTCGCCACGCTGAAAGATGCCAACTCAACGATGTATGAGTTTGCTTTTGACTCCCTGGGAAATCCGTATCTGAAACAACCTCCCGTGCCTCAGGCGGGTGAACTCGGCGCAATCCAGATCGGTCCGGATGGCCAATTGTACGTCGCGATAAATGGAAGTTCGTCCCTCGGAACATTTACCGCGCAGGAGGATACAACGCTGGTGACGCCTTTAGCACTTCAACCTTTTGCGCTCGCGGCAGGAACGACGAGTACACTGGGATTACCAAACTTTATTCAGACCATTGCCAACCCTACCTCTACACCTAATTTCAGCTTCAGCGGCCTTTGCCTTGGTGATTCAACTTTTTTCACAGCGGTAGGCAAAGACCCGGCCATCGACAAGTTTGACTGGGTATTTGGCGATGGTCAAACGGCGATTGACAGCGGCGCACAGATTGCCCACCTGTATGCTGCGCCCGGCACTTATCAGGTGGTGCTCACCATCCGGAATAAATGTGAAACTCCCGTGGGGGTCTTCACACAAGAAGTGGTCATCACCGATGTTCCTCCCGATCCATCCACTGCTGTCGTACTTTGTACAGGCGCAGCGGTGCTGGACGCGAATCCGCAGGACTTACCGAATTTCAGTTATGTCTGGTCTACAGGAGACAGCACAGAAACCATCACCGTAAATCTACAGGCAATGTATACCGTCACGGTCACCGACGCGCTGGGTTGTTCTACGAATGGAACCATACTGGCGGCCGATAACCGACCGCAGGTTGAGTTAGGTCCCAATACTACCCTCTGTCAGAATACCCCCGTGGCACCGTTGGATGCGCAGAATCCCGGCGCAACCTATGCATGGGAACTAAACGGAGTACCTTCCGGGACAGCCCAAACACAGTCTGTGAGCACTTCCGCCTTTGGGTTGTTTGATTACAAGGTGGAAGTAACAGATCCTGTGACCAACTGTTTTGTGCGCGACTCCATTATCTACACCATCAACGAGTCACCTACTTTCAATGTGACCAACAACAGCCCCATTGCCTGCAACTCCACAATCGGTGAGATCACGCTCAACTTCACCACGCCTGCCGGGAGTCTGTTCTCCTACTTCATCAGCGGTCCTACACCGGTGCCCTCCGGAACGGATCAGCCTTCAGGCACCGGTATCACGACGCTGGCTAACCTGGCTCCGGGGACGTATGGCGTCACCGTTAGCGATCAGGTAACCGGTTGTGCCACCATCACGACCACGAGTATCAACAGTGATGCCCTCACGGTTGACCCCGTAACGCAACTGGAAACATGTGATCCCATCACCCTGGAGGTAACGCTCAACCCGACGCCAGGGCCGATCAACTTCCCTGTTCAATACCGCGTGATTGATAACACCACCGCCGCAGTGGTGGAAACGGGTAGCCGGCCCGCTGCTCCCTTTACCACTGATGCTATCGGTTTGCCGAGCAATAACCAACAATATGTGGTTGAAGTAAGGACGGCCGATAACTGTGTAGCAACCAGTTTACCGGTTACTGTCACCGAGGACCCTACAGTTTCCGTGATCCTCGCGCAAGATCCCTGTTCCGAGCCAGTGACCATTACCGCGACAGGCGGTGATACATGGCTATGGACCGGTCCCGGCGCGATTGCCGACCCTGCGGCGTCTACCCTCTCCGTCACAGGTTTACCGCAGGGAAACAATACCTTTAACCTCACAGTGAGCGGCGCCGGATCCTGCCCACTGGATACCACCGTTACGGTGAGTGTCAACAACAACATCACAGCAACGTTCACGCAATCCGATCAATGTTCGGATCAGGTAACATTAACAGCCGCCCCCGCGGGCCCCTACACTTACCGTTGGTTCCGCAACGGCGCGCTGATCCCCGGAGGTCAGCAGATCATCGCCACGATCGCAGACAATGGCGTACCCTATTATGTGGATATAGTGAACACAATATCCGGTTGTATTTTCACTTCGGCGGAGCAGGTGGTCAACGTCTCGGGCGAATTGCAGTTCACCCTCACCGGAACACCCCCTTGTGAAGGGCAACCTTTCACACTCACCGCAACGGCCAGCCAGGCAGGTGTCACCTATGAATGGGCACTCGATGGCGTGGTGCTTTCCGGGCAAACCGCATCCACGCTCATAGAAACCCGGGGTGGACTGTATGATGTTTCGGTTACCAGCGCCAACGGCGCCTGTACTGTAACACAGAACTTCAATGTCGTCCCTTCTCCCGTCACAGAGGGAAGTTTACCGGGATCGGGTATCATCTGTCCCGATCCAGCAAACCCCGATCCGCTTACGCGAGAAGTAACCCTTGATGCGGGCACAGACTTCACCAGCTATAACTGGTTCAGAGATGGCTCCTCCCTGGGAGAAACTTCCCAGACCTATACGGCCACGGTGGCAGGCGTCTATTCGGTTGACCTGATCAATATTTATGGATGTCCAAGTTCGGATGAAACACTCCTCATTGAAGACTGTACCCCTCGCATCACCGGACCAAACGCCTTCCGGCCTTCCAGTAATGTTCAGGATAATGGCGAGTATGCAAACCGAAACTTTAAGTTGTTTACTTTCTTTGTCGACGACCAGGACTTTGAAGTGTTCATATTCAGTCGCTGGGGTGAGATGGTTTACCATACTACCGAACGCGATTTCCGCTGGAACGGAGGCTATAACAACAGCGCAGGACAACCTTTGCCCACGGGCACCTACACTTATGTAGTACGTTACAAGAGCTCCTACAGGCCCGAGAAGGGCATTCAGGAAAAACGCGGCGGCGTGGTCCTTCTTCGATGAACAAAACAAAATGGCATTGAATGGGTGTACGCTATCCACCCACTATGCAATTCCGTTTTTTTTCTATTTCAACCAACAGAAATGAGGGACCAACGGCATCATCAGGCCGGCATGATCATTAAATATTATCTAAATTTGACCCGACCTAACACTTATAAACTATGAGCCCCCTATCTAAAATTCTCGGTATCGTTTCCCTGGCAGTGCTGCTGTCCGGATTTCAGCTGATCAAAACAACCCTGCATATAACCGTCCGCGATGACCTCGGCAACATTGTGGAAGGCGCCGCTGTTCAGCTGTTTGAAACGGAAGAGGATTACCAGAAGGAAGTGAATATTGCCGCCGAGGGTGTTACGGATAAATATGGCATTGTAAAACTCAAAGATCTGAAGAACATTTCATATTTCGTCATTATCCGGAAAGACGACAAGGATAACTCCGGCGGCGGCGAACGCACAGCAGCGCTGGAAGCGAAAAGGATCAACAAGGTGACAATCGTCATCCAGTAAATCAGTTGAACTGCAGATGGGTACCGGGAGACAATTTCATGACAAACAGAGGCCTGCTCATTCAATCTCTTGCTGCCTACAAATCAGCTTATCAGGAAGAACTGGCATTTAAAAAACGGTTTCAGGAATTACTGGAGCATCCCCGCGCTTTTTTTCGCGATCATCTTCCGGGTCATATTACGGCGTCAGCGTGGATCATAGACCCCACCCGTAAGTATGCTTTGTTGACCCATCATGCAAAACTTCACCGATGGTTGCAACCGGGGGGCCATGCCGATGGTCAGGAAGATGTGCTGGCAGTGGCACAGCGCGAAGCCTGGGAAGAGACGCGTTTAGTGTCTTTGAAATTGTCGGGGGATCATATCTTCGATCTTGACATTCACCTTATCCCGCCACGGCATGATTTCCCGGAACATTTTCATTACGACATCCGTTTTCTGCTCGTCGCCAATATCGAGGAGACCTTCACGATCAGTGAGGAATCCAAAGACCTGGCCTGGTTGTCGGAGGCGGAGGTTGTCCAAAGGACGGGAAGCAACCAGTCCATATTAAGAATGGCAGAAAAGGTAAGAGATCTACCTTGAACTGATCAGCACCATCCCGAAGGCGATCACTACGATCCAGAATTTGTAATACGCCAGGGCCGGGATAATAACAATGTGCAATTCCATCAGAACGGCGAGGAGCACAAGGATAACGGCGATGGCTTTAACAATAGACCTGGTTTTATTGCTCATGGATTTATTGGTTTAACTGCAGGACATAGGTCGAGGGCCAGAATTTTCCAGTGACGATCAGTAATTTCGTGCCGGGATGATAGGCCGTGCCATTCAACACATCCGCCCGGGGGTTCTCAAGTTTCGCTTCCTGCACCAATTGCGTAAGGTCTAATATGCCCACCACCGTCTCCGTCCGGGGATCTATCTTGAGGATCCGGTTTGTTTCCCATTGATTTGCCAGTATGAAACCCTCCATATATTCGAGCTCATTGAGTTTGGTAACAAACCCGTTTTCATCTTTCACACGAAGGGTCTTGACAGGCTGCAAGTTCACCGTATCAAGATAAATTAATTTCTCCGTTCCATCACTCATGATTAAATGGTGGTTGTCATGGGTGAGCCCCCACCCTTGCGTGTCGTAGGTAAATTCTCTCAGTTTTTCAAAGGACTTAAGATCATATACAAAGCCCACTTTGCTCTCCCATGTGAGCTGATAGACTTTGTTATTCAAAATAGTAATACCCTCTCCGAAGTATTTATCATCGAGTACGACCTTCTTGTCGGCTTTCCCGGTTTTAATATCCACAATACCGATGTAGGATTGTTTTTGCCCCGTACTCTCATACAACTCACCCTGGTGGATCACCAGGCCCTCAGTAAAGGCCTGGGTATCGTGTTTCCATCGTGTTTTTAGTTTGAATGGGATCAGTAATTCATCCATTTTGGTGTCTTCACTTTTATCCTTTCCACATCCCAATAGCACGCTTAATATGATCAGGGCGAACATCGCTTTGATTTTCATTTTCATTAATACCACTCTCCTATATTTTCAGCTGGTTTCCATTTTGAGTTGGGTTCAAAGTGATTCCAGAGAAGCTTTGAAACTTTCCGCAATAATACATAACCTTCATTATTTGAATTCCATGATTGATCTTTTTGATTTTTGGTGATCACACAAAATACATAGTCGCCGTGCGGCGCATTGACCAGCACCACTTCTGACCTCGACTGATTTACCGCACCGGATTTGGAGGCAGCCTGGATATCCGGGGGTATCTGAGACAGTGATTCCCCATCAAAATATATGCGCGTCAGGTTGCGGTAGATCCTTTCACTGGCACGGGCGCTTACCACTTTTCCCTCACGGACTTTCAACAATAATCCAGCCATTTCCCGTGGTGTGGTCTGCCCCCAGCCGTATTTCCGCCAGTCTTCGTGCCTCCCTGCAGTGCGGGAATTTACCCGCGTGTACTGAAAGCCGTTCTCCGACAGCCAGGCGTTAATGGCAGTCCCTGTTCCCGCCAGGTGCTGACACCACAGGCTGGCGGTATTATCACTGGTCGTGATCATCAGCATCAGTACCTTTGAAAGCGCGATCTTTTCGCCATCCCTGAAAGACCCGAGGATATCTTCCCCTTCATACAGGAGCGAATCGCAATAGATCAGCATGCTGTCGTACGAAATTTCATTGCTTTCAATTTTGCGGAACATTCCAATGGTGATAGGAATTTTGATCATGCTCGCGGTCGGGAAGAGCGTATCAGCATCAATCGCCACCGTCCTTCCCGTTTTCAGGTGCTGCACATAGATGCCAACCTCACCCTGAAAACTGCCAATGAGATCCTGTAGTTTTTTTGCCAGCGCCCGGTCTTCTGTCTGCCCGGATGCAGGTAAAAATAAGCCTGTTGTGAAAGCCAACCCTAGCAGAAATCTCATCATAACGTTTACTTTTGTTACCTCATGGCAGAGATCGGTAAAGATATGAATAAAGCCAGGCAACTCCTTGAAAAGGGTGAGCTTGTAGCCATCCCCACAGAAACCGTTTACGGTCTGGCTGCCAACGCCTTGAATGTGGATGCCGTACTGAAAATATTTCAGGTTAAGAACCGTCCGGAATTTGACCCGTTGATCATCCACGTTTCCTCTTTGAAGAACGCCGCATTCTACGCCGAAGACATTCCCAATAAAGCGAAAGAACTTGCTGAAGCATTCTGGCCGGGACCACTTACCCTGCTGTTACGAAAAAAAAACATTGTTCCGGACCTTGTTACCTCAGGCATGCCTACTGTAGGTATTCGCTGTCCTGATCACCCGCTCACACACAGCCTGCTTGAGTCATTGACTTTTCCGTTGGCAGCTCCCAGCGCAAACCCATTTGGGTATATCAGCCCCACTACCCCCGGGCATGTCGAAGATCAGTTGGGCGACAGTATCCCGTACATACTGGACGGCGGATCCTGCAAGGTCGGTATTGAATCAACCATTGTGGGGTTTGATAACGGAGTGGGTATTGTTTTCAGAACAGGTGGCCTGAAAATCGAGGACATAGAAAAGCTGATCGGAAAAGTCCACGTCGAGATCGCGTCTTCATCCAATCCAAAAGCACCCGGCCAGCTTCACAGCCATTATGCGCCCAGAAAAAAATTGTACGCTGGAGACCTGGACCAATTACTGACGAAGTATCCCCTGGAAAAGGCAGGTATCCTTTCGTTTCAAAAAGATCGCCATGCACCTTTCCAGCACATATTGTCGGCTTCTGGTGATCCGGGGGAAGCAGCGCGTAATTTCTTCTCCGCCCTGCGCTCACTGGAGGCGTTGC
>JBBEBN010000098.1:0-7210 GCA_040882305.1 Cyclobacteriaceae bacterium | reverse complement strand
CCTCTGCTTTCCTATGTCTGAAAATCCTGATCAATTTGGGGAAGGAGTGAGATCGAGGTGCAAACCCCGGCGGTCAGGCCTACAATTTCTGTCTGCCTGTCAAACATTGCTCTTCTGCCAGACACATGTAAAAATCTTATGCCGGGACCGGTTGTTCCAATACCGTGTGAAAGATTGCACCTCCGGAAATTCCTCTGCCAGCGTAGGTCCCATCCCAGACATGGAGAGCGCCACCTTCTGCAGGTTTGTTCCTGTAAAGTTCTGCACCTCATCCAACCGGTAAGTGTTTTGTTTCTTCGAATGGAAGGCGTCGAAACCTCGCTCGTCTGAAATAAACAGGTAGATCACAAGACATGCGGCCAAACCGATGGCGAGACTGGAAATGTTGATAACAGCGTAGAGGGGATATTCCCGGATATTCCGCAGGGCAATCGCCAGATAATTTTTGATCATAGGGGCAGCATTATCATAAGGGTAGCATTACAGAATATACCCGCCCATTTCCCCCTGGTTACACAAGAAAGTTAATAAATGTGCACAATTTATCAAACGGGCCTTCCTCCTGGCTGATTCAGTGAGGGCCCCGGTCCACATCATCGTAAAACCGGTCGTCAAAAGTGTGGGTTGAGGGCTCGCCATTCTTAAGGATGGTGACGACCATCCAGATGAGGGATCCCGTTAGGGCGAATAGATATAACTGCAGGAAGATGAGGGATACCGGCAATGAACACAGGATGACGAAAAATAACAGCCCCAGCGTGGTGACGGTGATCGACAGGTTGACCTTTTTCATTGCAAACCCTTATTTCCGATATAATTTAAAAAAACTATACCTTCCGTCCCTACATACCTCCCAATTTCCGAACGTTGGCTTTTCTGACGCTGATCTTTAATTGGCTTGCGACATCTTATCAGGTTCATTCAAAGGAAAATTTTACCGGATGACGGAGCAGGACGGCGAACAACGGCAATAAAGATTTCCATGGGTTTACTTTTTGCTTTTTTTGGGGATACATACTCGTAAAAAATGAAAATATGAAAACAACTATCTCCATTTTATTGATTGCCGTTCTATTTTCAGTCGTTCCCGCCGCCGCCCAACCAGGCTTTGGAATAAAAGGCGGATTGAATTTGACAACGCTGAATGTTGAGGATCCGGAAATGTCCTATAATTCCCGTACAGGATACCATGCGGGACTTTTTCTGAGGGGAAAATTCGGTAAGATCGGCATTCAGCCTGAATTGTTACTTTTCACCCAGAACGGCGATCTTGAAAGCTCCATCTTTGGAACTGCGCAGGAGAGATTTACCTACCTTAGTATTCCCGTGATGCTGAAGTTTTATCCGATCGGCGGATTGAATCTTCAGGTCGGTCCTCAATTCGGTTTCTTACTGGACGGCGAACGAAAGTATGATACTTTCTTAGGCAGTGGGTCGCAGGATATCACCGAGTACTACAAGGAAAGTGATGTCTCCGTATCAGTAGGTGGCGGCTATGACTTTGACTTCGGACTTTCCCTTGATGTCCGCTACAATATCGGTGTCAAGGATATCAATAATGTCTCAAACGGAGAGGAAGCCCGCAGCCGGATCTTCCTGCTGTCTCTCGGCTGGAACTTCCTGCATTAGATCCTTTTAAAAAAATTAACCTCAGGAATCTTCCGGAGGTTTTTTATTTTGGCTATCGTATGATTAGGCCCGCCCGAACGCACGGTTCGGTGCGGGCGGGCGGGCCTTCGATGCAGCGGCAAAGGCCCTTCCCAAACTTGCAACTTTTCACTATCTTCCTACCTGAAAATTACCTAACCTTTTTAGTGCCATGAAAAAATACATTCTACTGGTTTTAGTCCTTTCCTCCATTTTTGTTTTGTCTTCCTACGGTCAGACCCCCCTTCGCATCATCATGATCGGTGCGCATCCGGATGACTGTGATCAGGACGGTGGAGGAACTGCCATACTTTTTGCGAAAATGGGTCACGCTGTTAAATTCGTTTCCGTCACCAACGGAGATGCTGGTCACCACGAAATAGGTGGCGGAATGCTGGCGGACCGCCGGCTTTCCGAGGCGAAGGAAGCTGGAAAACGTTTTGGCGTCACCTACGATGTGCTACCCAATCACGATGGAGAACTGGTCCCTTCCCTGGATGTACGCCTGCAGGTGATCAGGAAGATCAGGGAATGGAATGCGGATGTAGTGATTGCGCCGCGGCCAAATGATTACCATCCGGATCACCGCTACACCGGTATTCTTGTACAGGATGCGGCGTATATGGTAGGCGTGCCCAATGTGGCATCCGACACTCCTCCGTTAAAGAAAAATCCTGTGTTCCTGTATTTCCAGGATCATTTTCAAAGACCCAATCCTTTCCGAGCGGATGTTGCCATAGACATCACTTCGGTTTTTGATCAGAAGGTGCACGCATTGGATGCGCACGAATCCCAATTTTACGAGTGGCTTCCCTGGATCGGAGGATATCTGAATGAAGTGCCGGCGGATAAGAATGCCCGAAAGAAATGGCTGGCCACCAACCGGTCGGGAAGGATCTCTCCCTCAATTCGCACGGCGCTTGAAAAATGGTATGGCGCGAGCGCGGCCGATGTAAAATACGCGGAGGCTTTTGAAGTTTGTGAATATGGTACGCGACCTTCCGAAGATGATCTCAGGCGACTCTTCCCGATGATGGGAAAGAAATAGAGATTGCCGGCAGCGGCGGGCCCGGTCGATTGGAGTTGGCTTTATTCAGGCGTTGGGGAGCCAATTCTCGTTTTGCGCAAGAAAGTATCCAAAGCAGGAGCCCAGCTGCCGAAGGCGTTCAAGAAACTAGCAGCTATTCCGTTGCATTTGAATGGGTATGCCCTGCCCTATACCTCTTTTCTCAGCCAGAAGGCATTCCCTGATCTTGTGTATTACCCGGAGATATGACAGCGGCTTTTCAATATAATCATCAGCGTGTGCCGAGGCGGAAAGGATCTTCAAATAAGGGTCGCCTGATAAAAATATGACGGGGATGTTGTGGCTGCTATCATGTGACTTTAACCACTTGCACACTTCCAGGCCATTGATTCCCGGAAGTTCAATTTCAATAAGAAATAAGTCCGGCCAGTCATCCATCATCGTTACGATCGGGTATCCAGTCTCAAAAATAGTGACTTCATAGCCGCTCTTCATTAATAGAGCCTTAAGCGCCCTTTGGACCTCCCTGTCGTTTTCTGCGATATAAATGCGGCCGTGATACATATGCCTTTTTGCGTGGACACATTGAAAATCGTGCCCCAACCCCTGTTGCCGGCCGCCTCATGCTACCTGGTGGCTATACGTTCTTATTTGGGAACCGACCGCACACCAGCGGTGCAGCGGGGAACAGGTCCAATTGCGCCATATGTCGATTCCTGTGTATATTTATCCTTTACCCAACCCATGCAAACCAGACACACATTCTTCTGCTTGGTCCTGTTCGTGATGCTGGCCACCTGCCGGTCATCTGAAGTCAGTCAGGAACGTTTAGAGCTCGCCAACAATATTGAACAATCCATCCAATCGGAGTTACTGAATAAGTGGTACCCGCAGGCCATGGATACGGAATATGGCGGTTTCCTGAGTACCTTCAGTTTCGATTTCAAGCCCACAGGCGATCAGAACAAGATGATCGTATCGCAGGCGCGGCATGTGTGGACGACCGCGAAAGCTGCTATGGCTTATCCTGAAACAGATTATTATTTGAAGGCTTCCGCTCATGGCGTGGAGTTCCTGAAGAATGTTATGTGGGATAAGACCCACGGCGGATTTTATCAACTCGTCGACCGCCAGGGAAAGGCGTTGCCGGATACCGCTGCCGAGAAGACCGCATATGGCAATGCGTTTGGTATCTATGGTCTGGCGGCATACGTCATGGCAACAAAAGACACCGCGGCGCTTTCGCTGGCGAAGAAGGCTTTTCACTGGCTGGAGGAACACAGCCATGACCCTCAGCTCAAGGGATACTTTCAGCATTTGAAGAGAGATGGCTCAGTAGTGAAAAGGGATGAAAGTGTCCCATCCACTTCCGACCGCGGCTATAAAGATCAGAACAGTTCCATCCACCTCCTGGAAGCCTTCACTGAGCTGTATCAGGTGTGGCCGGATCCGTTGGTGAAGGAAAGACTCCTGGAAATGCTCATTCTCATTCGCGACACGATCACGACCGAAAAGGGATATCTCATACTTTTCCTGGAACCCGACTGGACACCGGTATCCTTTCGCGATTCCTCCCAGGATGTGATCCTGGAACATCATAATCTTGATCACGTTTCATTCGGCCACGACGTGGAGACCGCTTATCTGATGCTGGAAGCTTCCCACGTCGCAGGTCTGGAAAACGATACGACTACACTTCACAAGGCCAAAAGAATGGTAGACCATGCGTTGCTCAATGGATGGGATTCCGTTGCCGGAGGATTTTACGATGAAGGATATTACTTCCGCGATAAGCCTGGCATTACCATCCTTCGCGACACGAAAAACTGGTGGGCACAGGCAGAGGGACTGAACACTTTACTGTTAATGGCGGATCTTTTTCCGGATGATGAGCAACAGTATTTTGAAAAATTCAAAACGATGTGGAATTACATAGATACCAACCTTATTGACCACGAGCACGGCGAGTGGTATTCCGGCGGCATCGATAAACAGCCTCAATTCAAGACTGCCCTGAAAGGACATATCTGGAAAGCGTGCTACCATCAGTACCGGTCTATGGAGAATGCTGTGAAACGACTCAGGGGGGTTGGTCATTAGTCATTCGATATTCGACATCCGGCGTTTGGCATTTGGCAGATCGTTCCGGAATTGCAGAATTGTAAGAATTTCAGAATTACGCGAAAGCATGTGGACTGAATAGGCGTGCCTATTTATGGAGGTTGATCTCTTCCAGTGTAAGCGTCTCTCTTAAATTATAGATCGTCATCACGCGTTCAAGGGTATTGTGTGTCTCCAGCCAGCTGGCCCAAACCATAAACCAGGCCCACTTCGGCTGGGCGGCGAGGATCTCCAGTTTCGGAAGTTCACCCACTTCACCTAAGGCAATGACCCTGCCCTCTGCCACAGCAAGTAATTCCTCGTAATCTTTTTGTTCGTAGTCGAAATTGTAAACGTCCGTTGCCAGCACATCCACATACTCGTGACCCGGGTAATAATCTTTGTAAGCGTAAGCTTCATCCCCGGGAATGTCGCGCGGAGCGTTGGCATTCCACACCCAGACCAGGTTGTTGAGCTGATGATAATTTACAAAGCGATCGAAAAGCATCTTCCATAATTTCGCGTATCCATCTTCACCTTTCTTATCACCCCACCAGAACCAGACCCCGTTCATTTCATGATAAGGGCGCCACAACACCGGCACACTCGCATCGCGCAGTTGTGTCAGATAAAACGCTATCTGATCTGCCTGGTGGCGCCATCTTGCGTGAAGCGGTGTTCCCGGAGTGGTGAGTTCCTTCCATTCTTCAACAGTAAGTTCGCCCTGAATGCTCTCAGACCAGCGAAAGGGCGGGTCGTCCATTGGCCGGCCGGCGTGCCACATCAACGTAACGATCACACCCGCCTTGTGCTTTTCTATTGCTTCATCCACGATCTTTTGTCCTGGATCCGGGGCACCGTTCCCGCTAAAATCTGTTCCCCAGATCGCCGGATAACGGCCACCGATATCCTGCGCTTTCATCGTGTAGCGATTCATCTCGTGGTTGTAATTATGCTGACCAGCGAGCGTGTGTTCATCATCGATCTCATATAAATAAGCCAGCAATTTCTGAGCTTCATGCGAAGCATTCGTATTGACAGGTTTGAAACTTTGCGCAGCGAGAAGATGGGCGACAAACAAGAGGGAGGACAGGATCAGGTATTTCATAAAACTAACAGGCGTCGAGGTGTCTGTCTGCCACGTTGAATTTAAAAGTTATTTCAAATCAAATCGGTCTATAATCTCGTTTTCTTCCGGGAATTTTTGTAAATTATTTAGATAAGGTCTCCATTCCTAAAATTACCTGATAATCAATAGGTTATAAATCACAATTTTCTCAAAGCACAGCAGTGAAGATCCGGTAAGTCCCCCGGAGTTGCTCATTCCATTAAAACACTCTTTCCAACCCTTCATGGAATTATGGGAATGAATTCCGGGAACTGTTCGCAAAAGAGTTAATTTTCCGGAATTATATGGGGTGTAGGCCGAACAGGGTTTGCAGAAACGCCCGCCCTTCCCGAACAGAACGTTCGGGCGGCCAAGGTCTTACTTCCCTGCATCGCACACGGATTTGTAAATTTCTTTTTTATGAGGAGAAGAACCGTTTTTAAGCATCTTGCTGCGGCCACCGCAGCTGCGTGGATATTGCCGTCGTGCGTATCCGACCCGAAGAAAGTTTCCATTGCCCTGAACCATCTCCAGGTAACGGGCGATGAAGAAGCGCTGCTGGGCGATATCGCCGATGTGATCATCCCTGCAACGGACACCCCGGGCGCACGCGCAGTGGAAGCGCACCTTTTCACATTCATTATGGTGGACGACTGCCTCGCGCTGGAAGAACAGGAAAAATATCTGAAAGGTCTGCGCAGCTTTCCTGATGTGCTCAAATCGCTTACAGGAAAATCTTTCTCCAGCGCTTCCCCGGAGGAACGCCTGCAAATGCTGACAACCCTTGAGGAGCGCCAGGACCAATTATCGGAAGAGATAAAAATGTTTTACAGCAAAACACGCAGTTACATCGTTCAGGGATACCTGTCATCCAAACACTTTCTTACGGAGGTGAAACCCTATCAGCTTGTACCGGGCCCGGATTACAAAGGATGTATACCCGCAGATTCAACAACCTTATCATAATGGCGAACTTCATTATTGACAGTATAAATGACCGCACCTTTGACGCTATCGTCATTGGCTCCGGTATCAGCGGTGGATGGTCGGCAAAAGAACTGACCGAACGAGGGTTGAAAACACTGGTACTTGAACGCGGCCGCGATGTTAAGCACATCACGGATTATCCCACCACCAACATGATGCCCTGGGAATTTAAACATCGCGGAAGGATTCCGGAGAATATTGCAAGCAAGAATCCCATTGTGAGCCGGTGTTATGCCTTTCGCGAAGATGCCCAGCATTTTTTTGTGAAAGATGAGGAACATCCGTATACGCAGGAAAAACCTTTCGACTGGATCCGGGGCTATCAGGTAGGAGGAAAGTCC
>JBBEBN010000097.1:0-7216 GCA_040882305.1 Cyclobacteriaceae bacterium | reverse complement strand
CGTTGCCTATCTTTTATTCAAAGCCTCATCCTAACGGATGGGGCTTTTTTATTGCCACTAGGCCTGCCCAAGGTACCCGTTCGGTACGGGCGGGCACAAAGAGACTAATGCTGTTTATTGATTGTCACGGGCTTCAGCTCGTGGAGAAGCAAGCCAAAAAAAAATTGGCTTTAACCGAAATGATCCCATCCCGCGGCGATGTGCCTTAATGTCTTTGTGGCAAAATAAAAAAGCCCGCATGAATGCATGCGGGCTTCCTATTTAATGGAAACTGTTTCTTATGCAGTAACAGCTTGCTTCTTCTTCTTTCTCTCAACCCTGGAAGTAAAGTCTACCAGCACAGGAGTTCCGATACAAAGCGAGGAATAGGTACCGATCAGTACACCGATCAGCATCGCGAAAGTAAATCCTTTGATGGTCTCTCCACCAAAAGTGAAGAGGATGATGATCACAAAGATCGTGGACATCCCCGTGATCAAAGTGCGGCTTAACGTATCATTCAATGCGTCGTTTATTACCTTCGGTTCATCCTCGTCGTGTCTTTTTCCCGACAAGAATTCCCTCACCCGGTCAAACACCACCACACTGTCGTTGATGGAGTATCCGATAACGGTAAGGATAGCTGCAATGAACGCCTGATCGATCTCCATCGCGAATGGCATAATGCCTTCAAGTAAAGTAAACGCAGCGAGTACCACGAGCACCGTATGAACCAGACTCACCATCGTACCCAGCGCAAATTGCCATTTCCTGAAACGGACAAGGATGTAGAGGAACATCAAACAGATCGCAATTCCGAGCGCATACATGGCGGAGATCTTAATATCATTTGCCACGGTAGGCCCCACTTTGTTGTAACTCAGCAGCGCGGGATTGTCTCCTGAAAATGCAGAAAGACCTTTCATTAATGCCGCCTCCGCAGAAGCAGTGGCGCCCTCCGTATTATCCTCCACAAGATATTCCGTAGTGATCTTGTATTTGTTTTCAGTACCGTAAGTCTTCACTTCAGGGGCACTTTCAAATGGCGTTGTGAGCGCCTGCCGGATATCTTCCGCACTCCGTTGTTCATCAAATTGAACGATATAGGTACGGCCACCCTTGAAGTCGATTCCATAATTAAGCCCCTTGACCGCAATGGAAATAAAACCGGCTACGATGATCGAACCGGAAATGATATAATACGTTTTTCTATGTCCAATAAAATCAATTTTGATATTCCGGAACAGGTTCTTGGACCATGGGAAAGAAAATTTGATGATCTTTCCTTTTTTGGTGTAATGCTCGAATATCAAACGTGTAAAGAGAACCGAAGTAAACAGTGAGCAGAGAATACCAATCACCAGTGTGACGGCAAATCCGTAGATTAATCCCGAACCAAAGATCAACAGCACGAAACCTTTGATGAGTGTGGTCACGTTCGAATCGATGATCGCTGAGAACGCATTTTTGTAACCGTTGCTAATAGCCGTCTCCATGCTCTTTCCTTCATTGAGATCTTCTTTCACCCTTTCATTGATCAGCACGTTGGCATCCACAGCAATGGCGAGGGAAAGCAGGATACCCGCAATACCGGGCAATGTCAGGGATGCATTCAGGGATGCGAGTACGCCCAATAGAAAAAACAGGTTCAAAACAACGGCGGCGTCAGCAACCCAGCCTGCAGAATTATAGGTGGCTACTACGAAAACAATGATTACCAGGAATCCCACTACGATAGAGATCAAACCGTTTTGGATTGATTCGGCACCCAGCGTAGGCCCGACGACCGTCTCTTCAACAATAATGATAGGAGCCGGCAATGATCCGGCCTTGAGAATATTGGCAAGGTCCTTTGCTTCCTCCTGGGTGAAATTTCCGGAAATGATGGAGTTGCCATTTGGGATTTCGGAATTCACATAGGGAGCGGAAAAAACAAGATTGTCAAGCATGATGGCAATGCGTGAGCGTTTCGTGGCCGCTTCTGCAGTCCATTTAGCCCAGATCCTTGTACCGGTTGTGTTCATGCTCATCGAGACGGCGGGCTGGGCTTTCTCATCCAGGTCCGTGCGGGCATTTACAATTGCTTCGCCGGTCAATTTGGCTTTCCTGTTCCTTCCCAGATCCAGGAAGTAGAGTTGAAGTTTTGCATCTTCACTGGCATCAGCGGAATTAAACTTCTCCGGTTTATGGCCCCAGAAAACGCCCACGTTGCGGGGAATCAGGTTCCTTACTTCTTCTCGCCTAAAGATCCGCTTAATTTCAGCGGTGTCAATAACGTCGTAGCGGAAATATCCGGGAGGAGAGCTCAGTGAAAAAAGAGGTGAGATGTTTAGGTTCTGCAATGAATCAAGCCCCTGTAACGCGCTGTCAGCAGCGGTTTCCAGTGTTTTCTCCAGATCGGAAATTGAATCCTTGAGTGCCTGGTCAGGGGTGAGCGCATCCTTCAGCGACTCCTCTTTTTCAGCAGCAGGCGTGGTGACCTGTGTTTTTTTCTTTGATTCCGTCACAAGGAACTCATTGATCGCGGCCAGCGATGACTGGATTTCATTCGGTTCCACCACATCCCAGAATTCAAGTTTGGCGACACCCTGCAGTAATCTTCTTACGCGAGCAGGGTTTTCTGCGCCAGGTATTTCAACCTGAATCCTTCCTGTCCCCAGGCGCTGAATGTTCGGTTGTGAGGTACCGAACTGGTCGATACGGTTGGTAAGGATAGTCAATGAACGGTCAATAGCACTTTCAATTTCCGCGTTGATGACATTCATGACTTCGTCGTCAGAATCGTTCAGGCTGATCCTTCCAACGGTAGAGGCATTCGCAAACAGGGGAGCGAGTCTCCTTCCGGGGTTGGCTTTACGATAGGCTTCAAAGAACAGACTACTGAAGGTGCGCTGTGAATTTCTGTGTTGAATGGTCGCCTCATTCAGCGCCTTCAGAAAGGCGGAATCCTGGCTGTTGGCGCTTATACTTCGGATAATGTCAACGGGCGATACCTCCAGGGTAACGTGCATACCGCCCTGCAGGTCAAGGCCAAGACTGATTTCACTGCTCTTGACTTCTTTGTAAGTAAACTCCTTTAAGCCAAAGAAATTATACACAGTCTTATTCCAGACTGAATCCAGGTAAGCCTGCTTTTTTTCCACGTCCACTTTGCCGTCGGCGTTCGTTGCGTATTCAGTGGCATCTTTCTGAACACCTCGGGAGATTAATGTAAACGACAGGTAGTACAAACAAAGCAGGGTTACCACGATTGTCAGTGCCGCCACAAAGCCTTTATTTCTCATATGTAAAATTTTTTTTATTAAAATATTATTGAATTGCAAAAGTGCTGTTCAGCAGATGGCTGAATACGAATAAAGAAGTCAGCAGAAGCTCAGGGAGCGTTCGGGGAAATGATTACACGGAACATGGTCTCAAAGAGGCGATCAGGATGCAACAGGTTTGCCTCCTCCAGATTTTCATCTATATCTTCTTCCTGGAAGATCTCAAACAGATAATAGGGATTGAGATTGCTTTGCAGATGTACCGGGACAGGAATTGAAAAAGTGGGAAGGGATATATAAGATCCTGTTTCCTTCTCAGGGCAGTTTTCTGTTTGTTCCGTCTTCACCTTTTCAGTTGAAGCAAGGGATTCCGGAGTCAAAAACTGGGAAAAAGCAATTGCAAAAGCAAGAATGCTTCCGATGATCAGGGTGGAAATATGCAATCGTTCCTTCTTCATTTTCTCCAGCAGGGCTACAAAACTAAACAAATCGGTCACAACAACAAACGGCCGGTCAGAGGTATTTTTTTTGTCAGTTCTCCCCACCGCGCGTTCCTTTCCTTTCCATAGCCTGTTCGTCGAAGCCATGTCACTCACTCACAACCTGCCTGGCGTGCAGGCCACCCTTCGGCAGCAGGCTCACCATTCACCACTCACGTTTTTTGAGGTAATCGACCAGTTTTTTTACTGCTATTGCTCTGTGGCTGATAAGATTTTTTTCCTGGAGCGTCATCTCGGCCATTGTTTTTTGATAGCCATCGGGTTGAAAGACAGGATCATAACCAAATCCAGCCGACCCGCGTTTTTCGTCGAGGATTAAGCCGCTGACAATGCCTTCGAATTTTCTCTCGCCGTCCAGCCCAACGATGGTAATGACCGTTCTGAACCGGGCTTTCCGGTTGGATTTTCCTGCGAGGTTTCGCAATAATAAAGCCATGTTGTCTTCACTGTTCTTTTGTTCTCCGGCATAGCGCGCCGAGAAAACGCCAGGTGCTCCGTTCAACGCTTCGACTTCCAGTCCCGTATCATCCGCAAAACACGGAAGGTGAAAATGATCGTGAACATATGTGGCCTTTTGAAAAGAATTGCCTTCGAGGGTGTCTTCTGTCTCCGGAAGTTCTTCATCACATCCGATTTCGTCCAGGCTCAAAATGCGGAAATCAAGCTCGAGCAACGGCCTGATTTCCGAAATTTTGTGCTGATTATTAGTTGCAGCTACCAACACCATTGGTTGTCCTGTAGGTTGATCCGACATTTGTAACACCTACATGAAAAATCAAATTGGCGTTACTCGGGATATCAGGCTCAATGCCATAATATCCGTAAGCAAGTCCGGAGGGAATATAAAGCGTTGCCGAATCCCCCTCTTTCAGCAGCGGGATTGCTATCTTCCAACCGTCGATCACACCGTTTAATGGAAAAGAAATGCCCTCACCTTTATCGAATTGCACGCCATTGCTCATCAATTTTCCCTGATAGTTTGCAGTAACACAGCTGTCGATGGTTGGTTTGTCTCCGTCAGTGGAATGCCGGAGCAGGACATATCGAATAAAGCCATCAGGATCCTGTTGTGCGGCAATATTGTTTGAAGCCAGATAACTGTCTATGGCTGCAAGGTCTTTTTGCAGTTGCTCGCTGAAATCCGGAATGTCATCCGTCTCATTCACCATACATGAAGCCACTACCAACGGCAGCACTGCAAAAAACCCAAAAGTGACTCTGATTAAACCTCTTTTCATATTTGTATTATTATTTACAAGTCCTGGTGTCCTGATCAAACTCGTCCTTAACATCCAGCAGAGTGACATTAAAGATGAGGATTGCATTAGGCGGAATGGCGCCGGGATAACCCTGGGGACCATATGCAAGTTTAGATGGTATATAGAAAGTACCGGAATCGCCCTTGCCCAGCATGGGTATTCCCAGTTTCCATCCGGCGATCACACCATTCAGGGGAAACGCAATCTTTTCAGTTCGATCAAATACTTCGCCGGTTTTTAAAAATGTTCCCTTGTATTTTACTTCCACACAATCATCAAGCGAAGGTTTTTTCCCGCCACCGGTGTTGTGAATGATGTATTGCAATCCGCTTGTATCCTGCAGCGCAGAAAGATTCTGGCCGGAAAGGTGCTGGTTAATGTCTTTTGTATCTTGTGTGAAAACCCGCCCTTCTTGTTTTTTGAATTCTTCCTCCATGAATTTCTGAAAGTTCTCATGAGGCAAAATCTCTCTGACCTTGATGGTAAAGGTTATCAAAAGTGTAGTATCGATTTGTGGTGGTACGGGTCCGCCTCTTTTATTAAAATATTCCTGAACAGACATTTGTGTTTTCACACTGTCGCCTTTTGAAAGCATGCGCAGCATCTGTGTGAGACCATCTTCATTCGCTAACTGGGATGAGTCTGCGATCTGTGCAGCGCCGGGAATGCCCTGCTTGAAAGTCTCCTGCCACACAGAATCCTCGGAGTCTTTTAATTCCCAATCGAAAACAATGATTTCATTTGTTTTCGGGATAGTGTCATTACCAGCTTCAATAACTGTATACTTCAGTCCGCCGGGAGTTTCTTTTTCTTCTTTGCCACAGGCTGCCAGGAGCGTAAGCAGGCCTATAAAGGCGCAATTGTATTTATTCATTTGGTAGTTTGTTTTAGACAATGTTCAAGGGCTAAAAGTTGGAATGTCCCGCAAAATTAATCGGTAAGAAGGTCATTTTTGTAGATCGGCAACAGTTCGAGGAATTTTTTCAGTGTTTCGTCGAAACTGAGATTCGTTTGCCCGCCTGCAGCGTTCTTATGTCCTCCGCCATCAAAGTGTTTCCGGGCAAAGTCGTTCACTGAAAAATCCCCAAGCGACCGAAAGGACAACTTAATGTTATCTTTCCTTTCCGAAATCAACACGGCAAGTCTTACGCCCTTAACCGACAATCCGAAGTTCACAAGGCCTTCGGTGTCGCCGGTTTGTGAACTGAATCTTTTAAGATCGTCTGTTCGCAAGGCAATGTATGCTGTGCGGTATTCCGGAAGGACATTCAATTTTTCATATAGGACGAAACCCATCAGTCTCATCCGCTCAATGGTATTGGTGTCGTAAATAAGTTTACTCACCATCGCGGGATCAGCACCGTGACCGACGAGGGCGGCTGCAGTTTCAAACACTATCTTTGTGGTATTTGAATGTCGGAATCCTCCGGTGTCGGTCATCAGCCCTGCGTAGAGGCAATTTGCAATATCTTCATCGATATACTGGTCATCACCCAGTTCCTGGATCAACGCAAAGACGAGTTCAGCCGTTGAAGCAGCGTTGGTATCCCATTGCACGAAATCAGCAAAGTCTTCCGGGTCAAGGTGGTGGTCAATTAAGACTCTTTTGGCCGATGACTTTTCAACCAGTTCACCGAGTTCATTGATCCTTTTCAGGCTGGAGAAATCCAGGCAAAAGATCAGGTCGCTTTCCTGAGTTATGTGCTCGGAATCCTTTATCCGATCCTTATTGAAGATCAGGACCTCCGGATTTCCCGGCATCCAACTCAAGAAATCAGGATAGTCACTGGGCGATATCACCGTGACGGAATGCCCCTTTTTCTTTAAATATCCAGCCAATCCCAAAGATGAGCCTAAAGCATCAGCATCCGGTTTATAATGGGTCACGACGAGCACTTTCCGGCGCACGGTCAAAAAGTCCTTAAATTCCAGAATATTCTGCATAGGGCCGGAAAAGCAATGAGGGGCAAAAATGGTAAACTTTTTTCTAAGTCTCATGGATATTTTCCTGCTGGAGTGCGGTAAACCGTCACACTGTTGTCTTTTTTTATATTTTTGCGCGAATTATTAGCGAATTAAAGACGATATGGCAGGAAACAGAACCTTTACGATGATCAAACCCGACGCGGTCGGAGTGAACAATACAGGTGCAATTATCAAAATGATCGAAGAGGCTGGCTTCAGGATCATTGCATTGAAAAAGACCCGCCTTGCG
>JBBEBN010000096.1:0-7222 GCA_040882305.1 Cyclobacteriaceae bacterium | reverse complement strand
GTAAAAGATCAGCAAACTCACTTTTATGAACCTGACATATACTCAAGTACTCCCTCGCGAAACCCTTGATGTTCTCACCGAAAAGCCCCGCATTGCCACCATTGACATCATGCGCGGCATAGTCATGGTGCTCATGGCCCTGGACCATGCCCGTGATTTTTATCATGAAGACGCATTCCAGTATGACCCTACAAACCTGGAAAGGACGACACCGATCCTGTTCCTTACCCGCTTCATCACACATTTCTGCGCACCGACCTTCGTATTGCTGGCCGGCACCGCTGTGCGAATCAGCCAGCAGCGGAAAACAAAGAAGGAATTGTCCTGGTTTCTTCTCAGCCGCGGATTATGGCTCATCCTCCTTGAAGTGACAGTCGTCCGTTTCAGCATGTTCTTCCAATTTTACTATGACGTTACTATTTTTCAGGTTATATGGGCTATCGGTTTTTGTATGGTCGTTATGGCCGCAATTATTCACCTTCCGTTCCGTGCTGTTCTCGCACTGGGACTGATCATTACTTTCGGTCATGACGTTTTACACCTGGTCCAGCTTCAACCTGGCGACCGTTTCCTGATACCCTGGACGTTTATTCACCAGTCTAATTTTATACAGCTGTTCCCAGGAGTTTCCGCCATGGTGCCCTACCCTTTCCTTCCCTGGCTCGGCATCCTGTTACTGGGATATTGTCTCGGTGAATGGTATACAAAAGGTTTTGATGTCAGCATGCGAAAAAAACTTCTGCTCCGAACAGGTGTCTCCGCCATCTTCTTGTTTGTGCTTTTGCGCACCTTCAATCTTTACGGAGATCCCGCGCCCTGGATTGAACAAAAAGACGCCGTTTATACCTTCCTCAGTTTTATAAACGTGACCAAGTATCCGGTATCCCTGCAGTACACTTTGCTTACCCTTGGTCCGGTACTGATCATTTTATCATGGCTCGAGAAAGTGAACAGTGCGGCATTCCGCCCCTTTGCCATCATTGGCCGTGTGCCGCTGTTTTACTATATCCTTCATTTCTATCTGCTTCACCTCTCAGCAATCGTACTCTACACGATACGGACGGATAAGGGGTGGACTGAAATTGATTTTCACCTCAGCGCAGGTTTTGGCGGATTGCCCCAGGGATACGGTTACCCCCTTGTTGGAGCCTATATTGCCTGGATCCTCGTCGTGTTATTCCTGTATCCCTTCTGTAAATGGTATAATAACTATAAGGGTACCCACAAGCACTGGTGGCTGAGTTATTTGTGAGCAGGCAGGTGGTGAGTGGTGAGGCGTTGTCTCTGGGGACGAGTCATGTATGTAAAGACGCAAGATGTTGCGTCTCTACATACGAACCAATCATGATTCGCACTATTCCGCCAGTTTGTAATCAAAGACATCCTCCACCCATTGCCCCTCCTTATCCTGGCTTTCAAGGATCACTTTAAGGGTCTTCGGTCCGGTGCGATGGAAGGTGATATAGGTTTTTTTATCCGGTCTCTCAAACCTGGCTTTATCAGCCTCCAGAAACATGAGCCGGTACTCATAGGGTTTGTCTTTCTCCTCCCACGCGATATTTCCCGGATTAAAGTGCCTTAGTTTCATCACCGGCCCTGAGGCCATTTGCTCAATAACGATGAATTCATAAAAGACCACCTTGCCGTCTTTTACACACCGATAGGCGCACATCATGCAATCGCCCATTGGTTCGCTCCAGAATTCCTCCATATCACCCCATGAAGTGGTAGTTTTCCACTTTCCTGAAATGAAAGCCAGGTCTTTGATATCTTTGGGCGGAAGCTGGGCATATATTGCCTCAGCCGACCATATGAAAAATAAATAAATGAATACCTGGTTCTTCATGGTGCAAGAAATTAAACTATGTAAAGATAGTATTTACCAGGTCTGTAACGCCGCTGTAATTGACCGGAATATTTAAATTTATCCCAATGCCGAAAACCAACAAAATATTTTTGATGCTGAAAATTACTCATCCCCTGCTTAATGGTATTTTTTTTGCGTTGTCAGCCGCCATTCTTTATTCCTGTGGCGACAGCAAACCCCAACGCATTGTCGACAACGGCATTGAAGCGCACGGAGGAGGAGCGTATCGGTCTTTCCATTTGGAATTTGATTTCCGAGACAGGCATTATACAGCTTCCAGGAAAGGCGGCCTCTTTACTTACACCCGGGAATTTACAGATACAACCGGCGTGATAAAAGACGTGCTAAATAACGATGGGCTTACGCGTTTTCGCAATGGCGCCGTACTGGATATCACAGACGAACGCAAGCAGGCATTTACCCGGTCAGTTAATTCAGTAATATACTTCGCATTACTTCCCTTTGGTTTGAATGATGATGCCGTGAATAAGCAATGGGTAAAAGAAGCGATCATAAAAAATGAACCATACGATGTTGTGCGTGTGACCTTTGACCAGGGGGGAGGAGGCGAAGACCACTCCGACGTTTTCCTTTACTGGTTTCATCAGCAGAAGCATACCATGGATTACTTTGCCTACAGCTACGAAACGGAGGGCGGCGGACTGCGTTTCCGCGAGGCGTTTAATCCGCGGACGGTAGGCGGCATCTTATGGCAGGATTATGTCAATTATAAACCTGCAGACGAATCCGTTCCGCCGGCGGATCTTGAACCGATGTTTGTTTCGGGGTCTCTGGAAAAACTGTCTGAAATAAAAATGGAGAACGTGAAAGTCTCCGATTACAAGGAGGATCTTGTTGGGGAACCTTAAGGCCCCCGGATCATAAGCCGATCTTCTTTTTGATCTTAAGCGGAAGTCTGGAAGCAACAAGATGCCACGCTGTATCGATGCATGCTTCCCATTCTTTTCTGGATAGCCGACGGATATCATCCATCCATACCCATTTATAACGGGCCAGGTATGGGGCCGGCATAAAACCTTCTCTGGCTGCGATCTCATCGAAATTTTCTTCGGCAACTTTAATGGAAGCCGAACACGGCACCTGATCCGGAGCCGTGATCAGGAACATTTTTCCACCAACATTAAAGCACAGGTGATCGGCCCATTTGATATCCTGCGTAACACCGGGGTATTTTTTGCAGATCAATTGTATCTCCTCGATCGTCATGAAGTACCGTTCAACAGTGAGCGAAAATAATAAACCGGTCAACGTAAAAAAAATACTCCTCAACGCCATAAGGTTCATTCCCCGAAAAAATCGACCTAATAAAGATGGAACGCTTATTCCGGGTGTTACCATTACGTAAGGCGCTTATATATACACAGATTATTTTCACAAAATAATGGGCTCTTTCAGAATGCGTTTTATCGTTGGCAAAACTCACAGAGAGGAATTGCTGACCCTTAAAAGAGGTGAAACGATCCTCAGTAAGCTGCTGCTCACTCCGGATGATTACAAGTTGTTTCATTACAAGGCGGGCGACCAGATTGAGGTGGAGACTGAAGAGGGAAACCGCATTTGGACAACCATTCGCAATATAGAGATCGTTGAGGATGACTCAGGCGTTGTTGTCATCCTCACGCTTCTTCATGAGCCATCCCTGAAAAAGGAATCATAGATGCTATTTCAAACTCAGTAAGAGTTTTACAAGCTCATCCACGGCCGACCATTGGGGGCTGTCGGGAACAGCATCTGCCTCTCCGGCGATGACCATTCCTCCATAGCTGTGACCCGCGGGTATAATCTCCCGCAAATCCTCAAACACAATCATATTGACATCATCCTGGATATGGGTCGTTAAAGCGATGTTCGGAGAAGCCAGGTGAACCCTTTCTCCCTGTCCGGTAAGCGAAGGCCGGTATACCATCACGCCTTTGTCCGTCATCAGCGAATCCGCTTTGCGAAAGGCTCAGCTACCGCCCCAGGCCCCGTGGACGATAACAAAAGCCTGCTTTTGGTTTCCGCCCGTCCGCCTGTGCTTCCGCAAAGCGGATAGTGCAGACGAGCATCATCAACAGCAAAGTAATATTGAGATAAAAATTAATTAGCTTTAAATTTATAGTCTTCAATTAGGTTGTTAATTTAATGGTTGCGGGAGATTAAAAGAATCACCAGCCGACCTTTCAAGGTATACAATTTTATCACTTTTGAGAAAACGCAGGCAGACGGTGCGCGGAGGGATTTTGTTTGTGATGCTTACCCATTTGAATACCCTTACGGGGAATAGTGACGTGGGGCCAACTAATGAAATAATGAACACATGAAGGGAGATGGATCGATGTTTAATGAAAAGCTGCACTGGTACAAGGACGCAGTAATCTATGAAGTGCATATCAAAGCATTCAGGGATGGCAATGGCGACGGCATCGGCGACTTTGCAGGGTTGTTGCAGAAGCTCGATTATCTTCAGGACCTTGGGATCACCGCCATATGGCTGCTCCCTTTTTATCCATCTCCCCAGCGCGACGATGGGTATGACATTGCGGATTATTACTCCATCAACCCTGCGTATGGAGACCTCACCGAGTTCCAGGAGCTATTATTTCAGGCCCATGCCCGGACCCTGAAGGTGATCACCGAGCTGGTCATCAACCATACTTCCGATCAGCATCCATGGTTTCAACGCGCACGCCGGGCGCCAAGGGGTTCACCTGAAAGAAATTTTTATGTCTGGACGGATGACCCCACTCAATATAAAGATGTACGGATCATTTTCCAGGATTTCGAAACTTCCAACTGGACATGGGACACTGAAGCGCAACAATATTACTGGCATCGCTTCTTTCACCACCAGCCTGATTTGAATTATGACAATCTCCTGGTGCAGGAGGAGGTGTTCCGGGCCATCGATTTCTGGGCCGCCATGGGCGTGGATGGCTTCCGCCTGGACGCAGTGCCCTATCTTTATGAACGCGAAGGGACCAACGGCGAAAATCTTCCGGAGACGCATACTTTTTTGAAAAAATTAAGGAAACATGTCGACACACATTTTCCGGGAACATTGCTGCTTGCAGAAGCCAACATGTGGCCTGAGGATTCGGCCTCTTACTTCGGGAATGGAGATGAATGCCACATGAATTACCATTTCCCTGTCATGCCCAGAATGTTTATGGCATTGCAAACGGAAGACCGATATCCGATCACTGACATTTTTGACCAGACCCCGGCTATACCTAAGACCTGTCAGTGGGCGATCTTTTTGCGCAACCACGATGAACTCACGCTGGAAATGGTGACCGACGAGGAGCGCGACTACATGTATAAAATGTATGTGAAGGACCCAAAAGCACGCATCAACCTCGGTATTAGGCACCGCCTGGCACCGCTCATGGGCAACAATCGCAAAAAGATCGAACTGCTTAATTACCTTTTATTCTCCCTTCCGGGTACACCCGTCCTCTATTATGGTGATGAAATCGGAATGGGCGACAATTATTACCTTGGCGACCGCGACGGCGTCCGCACACCCATGCAGTGGTCTTCAGACCGTAATGCAGGTTTTTCAGAGGCAAATCCCCATAAGCTCTACCTGCCAGTCATTCTTGACCCGGAATATCATTACGAAGCTGTAAACGTAGAACTCCAAAACTGGAATACTTCTTCGCTGTTGTGGTGGATGAAACGGCTCATCAATAAACGCAAGCAATACAAGCCCTTCAGCCGCGGTGAGATGAAATTTATTTCATCAGAAAATCCAAAGATACTTGCTTTCACAAGGACATATGAAGAACAGACCATGCTCGTGGTTGTGAACCTCTCACGTTATACACAACCTGTGGAACTTGACCTGGGCGAATTCAACGGCTACAATCCTGTTGAGGTATTCAGCAAAAATAAATTTCCGATCGTCAAAACGGATATCCCATATTTTCTCACCCTGGGTGGCCACGATTGTCAGTGGTTTATTATGGAACAAAGCAAGGCCCTGTTGTCAGAGAAGCAGATACTCCCCTACATTGAGCTCAAGGAATGGGAAGAACTACTGAGCAAGGAAGTCATTCCCCGCCTGGAAACAAAAATCTTTCCCGCCTATATGATGCAACTGCGGTGGTTCGGAGGAAAAGGAAGGGTGATAGAGAATATGCAGGTCATTCAGCACGCAGTGATAGATCTTGGGGAATACAGCGCGGTCATTTTCCTCATAGAGGTGACCTATCAAAGCGGATTACCTGACGTTTATCAATTGCCAGTTAGCTTTGCGCCACTGTCCATCGGGTTAAAACTGCAGGAGTCGAGCCCCAAGGCTGTCATTTCCAAAATGAAGATCAATGGTGTGGATGGTCTGCTTTACGATGCGTTATATGGTGCACCTTTGCAGGAGGCGATGATCCATTTTATGTGTAAGGGCCATCGGATCAAACTGAAAAATAGCCAGCTTATTTTTTCTGCCAACGAAAGACTGGTCATACCGCCCGGGGAACAGGAAAAGCTCAGGCCAAAAGTACTTTCCGGTGAACAGAGCAACACGTCCATTATTTATGGCAACCGTTTTTTTCTGAAAATATTCCGCAAAGTAGATCGCGCCATCAATCCGGACCTGGAAATAACAAAGTTTCTCACAGAAAATACTTCATTTAAAAATATCCCTGCATTTGTAGGTTCCATCGAATGGAAATATGAAAAGGATTCCCTCATCGTGGGGATGATGCAGGAGATGATCGAAAGCAGCGGTGATGCGTGGGTCACGATGCTCGACCGCCTGAACGACTTCAACGAAACCATACTTGTCAGCAACAGGTCCTTATTATCCAACGAGAAAACAGGAAGCCTGATTGAACCCGTTTCGTATGACCATATTCCCACGGAAATGAAAGACCTCATAGATGCGTCCACAGCCGAACAGGCGAGATTACTGGGTGTGCGGACTGCCGAGATGCACCTGGCACTGGCATCGGGAACGGCTTTTGCGGATTTCAAACCCGAACCATACTCTCTACATTATCAGCGTTCCCTTTATTCAGGATTGCAGTCCCTTGTGCGCGGCACCTTCCTCAACCAAAGTAAAAATCTTCAAAAGCTCGACGAGGAAGTGCGAAAGGAGGCTGAAGATGTGCTCAGTATAAAAGAAGACATTCTCGAGGTACTGCGCCGGATCTATGGCAGAAAAATTGATGTGATCAAGATCCGCATCCATGGCGATTACCACCTGGGCCAGGTACTCTTCACGGGAAAAGATTTCGTGATCACGGATTTTGAGGGTGAACCTGCACGAAGCTACAGTGAACGGCGACTTAAACGTTCACCACTGAGAGATGTCGCGGGAATGATCCGTTCTTTCCATTACGCCGCCTATGG
>JBBEBN010000095.1:0-7251 GCA_040882305.1 Cyclobacteriaceae bacterium | reverse complement strand
AAAAGTATCGGACTGAGTTATTTCCGCGAACGCGGCTTCAATGACCGCACCATTGAAAAATTTGAGTTGGGATACAGCCTCAACCAGTGGGATGATCTGACCAAAACTGCGCTCAGCAAAGGGTACAGCGAAGGGATGCTGGACAAGTCGGGGCTGATGGTGAAGAAAGAGGATGGAAAAAAGTACGATCGTTTCCGTGGACGCGTGATCTTCCCTGTCCACAATCTCTCCGGAAAAGTGATCGCCTTCGGCGCAAGGATACTGACAAAGGAGAAGGATCAGCCCAAATACATTAACTCGCCCGAAACGGACATTTACCATAAGAGCCAGGCGCTGTATGGGATGTTCCAGGCAAAAAATGCCATACGCAGGGAAGCGTTCTGTTACCTCGTCGAAGGTTATACCGATGTGATCTCCCTGCACCAGGCGGATATCGAGAACGTTGTAGCTTCTTCCGGGACCGCACTGACCGAGGACCAGATCAAGCTCATGCGCCGGTTCACTGAAAATGTGACGGTGCTGTATGACGGCGATGCAGCCGGAATAAAAGCGGCTTTGCGGGGAATTGACCTCGTGCTGAAGGGTGGATTGAACGTCCGCATCGTTTTGCTTCCCGATGGCGAAGATCCGGACAGCTTTTCCCGAAAAATGGGAAGCACCGAACTGAAGAAATACCTCATAGATCATACTCAGGATTTCATTTCATTCAAGATCGGACTGTATTCAAAAGATGCCGCCCGTGATCCGATCAGGAAGGCGGAAGCGATTCGCGAAGTCGTTACCAGCATCAGCCTGATCCCGGATCCCATCAAGCGGACGGTCTACCTTCAGGAAACGAGTAACCTGTTAAAGATCCAGGAGACTGTTCTCTTTACAGAACTGAACAAGATCCTCATCACCTACCGGCAAAAGAAGGAAGAGGATAGAAGACGTGAGGAACCCAGGGAGATTGCTCCTGATATCGAAGCCGCGACACAAAAAAGTGAAGCGGTCAATCCGGAGGAGTTGCAGGAGAGAGAGATGGTCCGGTTGCTGTTGAACTATGCCGACAGTGAACTGGAAGAAGATATTGACCTGCTCACTTTTTTTATTTCCGAATTTGAAGACATCGAGTTCATCAACGAATCATACGCCCTCATCTACAACGCATTCCTCCGTTGCAGGAACGAAGGAAAGCTCATTGACTCGGGTTATTTTCTCGATAATGCCCCGGAAAAGATCAAGGCGCTCGTCGCCGACCTTACTCTTCGGAAGTATTACGCAAGCCCTCACTGGGGTACAAAGTATCATATCCATTTTTCCGATGAGAAGGAGATCATTCAGGAACATGCCCACCAGAATGTCTTGCGGAAAAAATACCGGTACATTCAGCGCCTGATCGAAGAGAATAAGGAAAAGTTAAAAGATGCGGAAAAACGAATCAGTGAAAAAGAAATTGATGACCTTCTGGAAATGCAGATGAAATTGAAGAATGCCGACGTAGAGATCGCCAGAGAGCTCGGAATTGTGTCGGGCAGATATTATTAAAACCGCTGAACAGGAATCGGGATTTTTTTGTTTAACCAAGCGTAACACACCCTCCATGGATGATATACACTTAGATACTATTGAACAGGCGATCGAAGAGGTCAAGAACGGCAAAGTCATTATTGTTGTCGACGATGAAGACCGTGAAAATGAGGGTGATTTTATTTGCGCCGCCGAATGTATTACCCCGGAGATTGTGAACTTTATGGCCACCCACGCTCGCGGGCTGATATGTGCTCCCCTGATTGAGGACCGGTGTGAGGAACTGGGCCTTGACCTCATGGTGGGTATCAATACTGCGGTGTTTGAAACGCCCTTCACCGTGTCCGTCGACCTGATCGGTCATGGCTGTACTACCGGAATTTCAGCCCATGACCGGTTTAAAACCATCCGCGCGCTGGTAGATCCGGACATCAAGCCCAACGAGCTTGGAAAACCCGGCCATATCTTTCCGCTGAGAGCAAAGCGCGGAGGCGTGCTGCGTCGCGCTGGCCACACGGAAGCTGCCATAGATTTTGCGCGCCTCGCAGGCTTTAAGCCTGCCGGGGTGCTCGTAGAGATCATGAACGAAGATGGATCCATGGCGCGCCTGCCCGACCTGGTGAAAGTGGCCACGAGGTTTGACCTCAAGTTGGTATCCATCAAAGACCTTATCGAATACAGGATCAAGAAAGAATCGCTGATCAGCCGTCAGGTGGAGGTTGACATGCCTACGGAGCACGGTGACTTTAAGCTGGTGGCCTTCGAGCAAACAAACTCTCAGGAAGTCCACCTTGCGCTGGTGAAAGGCACCTGGCACAAAGATGAACCTGTGCTGGTGAGGGTACACTCTTCCTGTGTCACGGGAGATATTTTCGGATCCTGTCGTTGTGACTGCGGTCCTCAGCTTCACCACGCCATGGAAATGGTCGATCGCGCGGGGAAGGGTATTGTGCTTTACATGAAACAGGAAGGGCGTGGAATCGGATTGTTGAATAAGTTGCGTGCCTACAAGCTCCAGGAGGAGGGATGGGATACAGTGGAAGCCAACCTGCAGCTCGGATTTGACATGGACGAACGCGATTATGGCGTGGGCGCACAGATCCTTCGCGACCTGGGGATCACCAAGATCAAGCTGATCACCAATAATCCGAAGAAACGCGTTGGCCTGATGGGTTATGGCCTGGAAATTGTTGAAAATGTTCCGATAGAAATGGTGCCCAACGCCCATAATGAGAAGTACCTCATGACAAAGCGCGACAAACTGGGCCACACCATCTTAAAAAATAAATAAGTAACGTGAAGACTTTTCTCACACCCTGGCATCCTTTCAAAAAACTAACGCTGACGCTATTGCTCCTCGGTGTTTGCTCCCCGGTTTTTTCACAAAGGAACTGGCCCTCTGAACTCTGGCATGAAGGTAAAATTGTATTGCTGAACGGCGATACACTAAAGGGACTTGTGAAATATGATTTTCAGCTCAACACCGCACAGCTCGTCTTGAATGACCGCAAGGCGGAGATATACCACGCCCGGAAGATTTTGTATTTTGAGATCTTTGATGAAACCGCTCACCGCTACCGGAAATTTTTTGTTCTTCCCTACAGCAACCCCTCCAACTATAAAGCCCCCGTCTTCTTCGAGTTGCTGGAAGAAGGAAGGATCACACTTCTGTCGCGTGAATTCCTCGAGTATAAGACCTATAACTCCGCATTCTACGGCGGGTCCTATACGCGACTGGTCCAAACCTATCATTACTTTCTGATGAAGGAAGACGGCTCCATCGAGGACTTCAGGGGGAACAAAAATGATCTGATTGCGCTGATGGGCAATAAAGGAAAGGATGTGGAAAGATACATCAAGGCCAACCGGCTTGACTTCGACGAAAAATACGATCTCGCCAAAATCGTAGCTTACTACAATTCACTGGTTGGCACCTGATCCGACCCGAACATCGTAAATCTCACATGCTGATTTTCTCCTGACCTTTATATCTATTAAAATCGACCCATGAGCAGACCGTTGATACTTGTTTCCAATGATGACGGAATTACTTCAAAAGGGATCTTAACCCTGGTCAACGTTATGAAGGACCTCGGGGAAGTGCTGGTTGTGGCACCTGACAGTCCCCAGTCCGGCATGGGCCACGCCATCACCGTGGGGGAATCACTGCGACTGGAGGAGAATTTTATTTTTGAGGGCGTGAAGGCATATGAGTGCTCGGGCACGCCTGCCGATTGTGTGAAGATCGCCCGTCATTTTGTGTTAAAGGGTCAGCGCCAACCCGACGTTGTGGTAAGTGGTGTGAACCACGGAAGCAACACTTCCATAAGCGTATTGTACTCAGGAACGATGTCTGCGGCGATAGAAGCCGCCATTGAGGGAACGCCCGCAATAGGCTTTTCCTTGTCGGACTTTTCCCATAAGGCGGATTTTTCCCACACGGAGGAATTCATCAGAAAGATCACGCTGCAGGTACTGGAAAGAGGGTTACCAAAAGGTGTTGCTTTAAATGTAAACTTTCCTGCAATGCGCCAGGAACCCATCAAGGGCGTGCGGATATGCCGCCAGGCAAATGCGAAATGGGTGGAGGATTTTGATCAGCGTTTCGATCCGAATGGAAGAAGGTATTTCTGGATGGTGGGTAACTTTGTGAACTTCGACAAAGGTGAAGACAACGATGAATGGGCCATTGCCAATAATTACGCTGCGGTGGTGCCCTGCCAGTTCGACCTTACCGCCCATACCGCCATTCCGATCCTGAATGAGGAGTGGAATATTTTGGAGTGACATTGGGCAGGATGCGGTGGGTGGTAAATATCAGTGGATGAGTTTCGATGAATTTTGTTTGCGGCTGAAGGCAAGGCTAGCCATGCCGTTACCGGGAGAGAGGGCGCATGATGTGTTCCGGGCAAAACCGGTAGGGGACGTAAGACCGCTGTTTGACCACCGGCATCCGCCAAAGCCGGGTGGTGTGCTGATCTTGCTCTATGAAGAGCAGGGCGCGATCAGGTTCCCCCTTATTAAACGCCAGGAATATTTGGGCGCGCATGGCGGACAAGTCAGCTTGCCGGGAGGAAAAGCCGAACCAGGGGAGGATGCCATCATGACGGCCTTGCGCGAGTGCGAAGAAGAGATAGGAGTGATGCGGCACTCCGTAAACGTGCTGGGCCGGCTCAGCGATTTTTTTGTCATACCCAGTAATTATATTGTTACTCCGATTGTGGCGTCGATTGACGCCAGGCCTTTTTTCAAACCCGATCCGTACGAAGTTTTCCGTATTCTAGAAGCCCAGCTTCATGATATTACGCGGGAAGATGCCGTGAAGGAAAAGGAGATCCTCGCCGCAGGAAAGTACCGGATGATGGCGCCTCATTTTGAAATTGAAAACGAGGTAGTATGGGGCGCCACCGCCATGATCCTGAACGAATTCCGTATCGTCCTCGCCGAAGGCGTCCGCTTACCCAATGGCTATTAGTCACTCCGCGCAGTGAGCCTCCTCTTCAGGGGGGTTGGAGGGGTAAATTTCTCGTCGCCAGTTTGTTGCTGGCAAAAAAGTATTATATTCGTTAGGCGTTCAAACGGCTCGGGCTGATGAAACAGAAACCCCACACTCATTCCTTTGCAGGGCTCTTTCTGCTTTTTGGCCTGGTGAGCTCCCTCTCCTTGAAAAAAACTCCTTAATCTTCGTTATGAGATCATTTCTCTGCCTGATGGCATTTTGTCGCATGTGCCTTGCCTGTACGCGGGTGCAAATTCTTTTGAGCTGAACGCGACTTCATTACCCATCGTGCAAACGGTAATCGCATTGGCTGCAATGATGCAGTGACCGAACATGGATGTGCGGGTGCAGGGCAAGGGAAATTAGTTTTTGAGAATATTTCTTTCTTGTAGAAATAAGTAAGCTACTTAACCCCGCTGTTATGAAAAAAATTTTCTGTGCGCTTGCACTCCTCTTTTCTGTTGCCACCGGTTTTTCGCAGACGATGTACATCGCCAATAGTAATACCGGCGCAACGGGAGGAACAAATGTTTTTACAGGAGCCAATTCCATAAATGTGGCCATCACTGCGGCTGCAGCCGGCGATATCATTTATGTCGTGCCGAGCAGCGTCTTATATACTGATCCTATTATTGACAAGTCCGTCTCGCTGATTGGAGGAGGTTATAATCCTGACAAGCCCGGTTCATCCGTTTCTTCAATGTCGTCCCTTAGCATCAACACCAATGATGTCAGGATCTCAGGCCTTGTTATGATCAATTATGTGACCCATCAGGGGCTCCTCTCAAATATCATGATTGATAATTGCCGCGCCCGCCGCGTGATCGTTCCCAATGCAAATACGGTTGGTAACATGATCGTTCAAAATTGCATTATTGGAGAAAATGAAACGAACGCTCCCTTTTTCCTTCAAACCGCGAGCTCCAATATTACGCTGTCGAATAATATTATTTACCACGCAGATGGCACAGGCGCCGCTATTCAGGGACTAAACGGCGGTACGGTGGAAAACAACGTGTTTATAGCATATGCCAGCCCGGGAACGGCAACCGCCTTCCAGGACGTGACCCTGAGCAATATTCAAAATAATATTTTTCTCGGTGTCGCGCCTGTGGGCCTCGGTACCTTCAGCAATAATGTTCAGCAGAATAACCTGAGCTTTAGCACCAGCAATGATGTTTTTTCAACGCTAAACGGAAATACGAGTGTAAACAATAAAGAAGGGCTAAGCCCTCTCTTCGCGAATGTTTTATTGGGGACGTCGTTTTCTTTCAGCTATGACTTAACGCTGCAGGCCGGGTCTCCGGCTATCGGCGCCGGTGTTGGAGGAACTGACATGGGCGTGTTCGGCGGTTTAAACCCCTATGATATCTATGGCACCTCCTTGCCCATTGTGAGAACGATCACGGCGCCGAACACCGTTTCGCAAGGGTCGAATATGGATGTTCGTGTCGAGGCCAAAGGCAACTGAGAAAGTTATGCGCCTGGCCATCTGCCTTCTCATCGGGATGCTCGCCCTTGGATACAAGGCGTCCGCACAGGTAAGCACCGTCGTTTCCGGTGAATATTTTTTTGATTCGGATCCGGGATTCGGGCTGGCAACACCGTTGCCTGGCTTCTCGGCGAATCAAAATGTAGATGTCGTGTTTCTGGCGTCGTCATCGGGGCTTTCTAAAGGAATGCATGTCTTGGGAGTAAGGGTATTGGATAGCAATAACTTCTGGAGTATGCCCGTTTATACTCCGGTCTACGTGCTGGCCAGTGATCCCCTGGCGATTCAGGATATTTCTGGCGCGGAATACTTTTTTGATACAGATCCCGGCGTCGGCAATGCAACTAATGTGTCGGTTGGATCAGCGGGACCCATTGTTGATTTCAGTTTCGCCGCCGCATCTTCCGGCCTCTCTACCGGAATGCACGTGCTCGCGGTGCGCACTCAGAATATCCTGGGAGAATGGAGTATAGCGACTTACACGCCCGTGTATGTCGATCGCAGCAAGACCATCAGCAAGCTTGAGTATTTTTTCAACACCGATCCAGGCGTTGGCAATGGAACACAAATAGACGTCACGCCCGACACAGACCTGCTCGACCAGATCTTCGCGATGAATAGCAGCGCACTTGGCCCCGCAGCGCATACGCTTAGTGTAAGGGTGGCGGGGCAGAACGACTTCTGGGGAATGACAGAAACTGTGAGCTTTGTCATTTGTTCCGCGGCCACGCCATCCATATCACCGGACGTG
>JBBEBN010000094.1:0-7266 GCA_040882305.1 Cyclobacteriaceae bacterium | reverse complement strand
AAATTGCCCGCGTATTAAGACCCGGAGGCTTTGCCATTCTTCAGGTGCCCTTTTTTCGCCCGGTACCGGATAGAACTTTATCAGATCCCTCCGTTACAGACCGAAAGACCCGGGAGAAACTTTTTGGCCAGGATGATCATGTGCGCCGTTATGGCAAGGATTATTCCCGGCGCATTGAACAGGCCGGGCTGAGGGCTGTCGAAGATGATTTTGTGAATAGCCTTTCCGCGGAACAACGCGCGAGGTATGGGCTGGTGGAGGGGGAGATCATCTTTAAAGGTGTGAAAGGTTAAAACGGATACACAGACGATTGGTAGAGACAAGGCATGCCTTGTCTCTACCAGGTTATTTCTTCCGGATAAGAATATCTCCGTTGTAATTCTTCATGGTGAATTCAGGACCACCACCGTTTACGTCTGCGCGTTTCCAATCGTCGATCACAATTTTTGTGACTCCGCCTTTTGTATCCTTCATCTGAACAGGTCCGCTGCTGGTGAGATTGACCTCGAACCCAGTGAAGATCTCACCCTGTTCCGTCTTCATTTTCAGCGTAGCTTTCAGCGTTGAAGGGAATGTCAGGTCTATATCTCCATTGTAAGTCGAATACGACATGGGTGTTCCTTCAGTTATCCTGTCAAAAGTTGCCTTGATCTCTCCATTAAAAGTGGACGCGACCACCGAACCTGCGATGTTTAGGGCTGTGATCTCCCCGTTGTAATTCGACAAGGCCAGTTCACCCTGAACATTGGTCACCATGAGGTCACCTCCGTTGTACGTGTGGAGGTTCAGGTCCATTCCTGAGGGAATCTCAATTTCAAGATTGATCCTGCGATGCCATGAATTCGATTTTACCGTAATGTCATTGTTATTTTCCGTTACCTCCAGGTCCATACCTCCGCCACCGATGCGTTTTAGCCCTTCCCTCGAACTGGAGGAATTCCTGTCATTTTGCTCGTTTTGATTGCCTTGTTTGTTTTGATTGCCGTTTTTGTCGTCATCTTCATTTTTATCTTCCGCGGAAGCGTATCTGACGAGCACATCTTTACGCGCGGTGCCTTTCACCGTAATTGATCCGTAATTCAGGTGGGCTTTCAATTTTCCGCGTTTCGCCGGATCGCTTAAAGGAACAACAAACTCATTGTTGGATTGTGCCCGCGAAATGGAAGTTGATATTAGGACCAGCCCTAAGCTGATCGGTATAAGACTAATAATTAAAAATTTCTTATTCATGATATTTTTCGTTGAATTGGACTTTAGTTTGTTTTTTCTTTCACATACACGTTGCCATTAAAAGTTTCAAAATCGAGCATGGCCCCTCCTCTTCCTATCTGATAACGATTACCATTAATCTTGTATTTAATTCCGTCGCCCTTGGTTGCTTTCTCAACTTTGACAGGAAGTGTTTCCAAAGAATTGAGATTGGTGTAAAAGCTCCCGTTAAAACTTTCAAAGCTCATATTGGCTGAAAGACCGGGTTGAAATGAAGCATTGATGTCGCCGTTGAGTGTATAAAACCGGCAATCTTTCCCCGGGTTTTGCGCATATTCAATATCCACATCGCCGTTGATGGTGTGGGCATCAGCTTCGCTTTTGAGATTCGTCAACCGGATGCTGCCGTTAATGTTTCCCGCTTTGACAATACCATTTATATTTTCAACTGTTACATCCCCATCATTGATGGCACTGACCAGGAGATGAAGTGAAGCCGGAACTTTTAGGGTAAAATCCATTTTGTAGTCATAGTCTACATGACAATTATTTTGCCACTCGGAATGATAACCCCAACCCCGGTCATGTCTGTTGGATTGACCTGAGCGATTACTTCTTTTGCGGAATTGATTGCAACCATCGCTGACATAAACAATAATCGTGTCGGCCCGGTCAATAATCCCTAACTGAACTTCCTGCTTGCCTTTTTCCAGACGCGCATCCGTTTTGGCATAAATGGATCTTTTTACCTCCAACAGGATCTTTTGCCCTTCATGTCCCACAACCTTTACATTTCCAAAGATGTTCGCGATCATCAGCGCATTATCAGGTGATTTTTTTTCAAAAGTAAGTTCCTTAGAAATCGTCTCGGAAAAATTCTGGGCATAAGCTGCAGGTCCCAGTATAAGGACCAACAATAGTATTCTTGTTTTCATAGTTTCTTAAATTAAGACCTCCAAATTTTCTTTAATTCGCTTTTTCACATCGGCAGGTGTATTGTCTGACTCGACAATTTTTTCAAACTCCTTCACAGCGGATTTTTCCTGCAAGGCCGCCATTAGCTCTGCAAGCGAGATCTGGACAAGGGGTGATTCTTGTTTACTTATTGAGCGGATAAGGGCTGCCCTTACGCTGCTATCGCGTGTGTAGGGCTTTAACGCATCGAGGGCAGCAAGCCTTACGTTTACATTCTCATCCTGATTCAGTGTGTATATGAGCGCATTGGTAACTTTCACGCTGGCCTCGCTCATCTCCTGGGTGAGGTTTACCGCTTTCAGCCTGTCCGTTGCAGATCCTTTCTCCAATAGTGAAAGCATCATCATTTCCTGGAGGTCAGAAACCTGTTGGCTTAAGACTTCGATCTGTTGGCTGCCCGGATTGTTTGAAGCCGGCCGTAAATGATAGCCGGCCACAAAACCGAGAATTAATGTCAGGGATGCCATTGCCAATTTCGGAGCATATTCGGGCCACGAGATGTATAACTTCCACCAGGAAGGTTTTTTCTTCCGGTTCTCGGCAGAAAGCAACTGATAAAAGCGTTGATCCAGACGCGCGCCAGGTGATGGCGTTTCCATTCTCAAAATTTGCTGATCCAGAAAATGCAACCCCTCAATATCTTCGAGGCTTACCAGACCAGCTTCCAGTAACTTTTCAATTTCCTTCCTCTCTGCCTCGGTGGATTCGCCGGAGTTGAACCGGGTGAGCAATCGATGAATGTCTTGCTTTTCCATTGTTATGAGTGCTTTTCTAATTCTCTGTACACTTCTTTCAATTCCTGAAGGGCTCTAAAAACTTTTACCTTGACCGCGCCTTCAGTGCACCCCAGGATCTCGCCTATTTCGCGGTATTTCTTATCGTGATATTTGCTCAGAAGCAGAATTTCACGTTTATCTTCCGGCAGTCTGTCCATGGCCATGGAGAGCAGCTGGAATTCTTCTTCCTGCTGGAATTCCGTTTGGCGATTTTCGTCGTTGCTCAGCCGGTCCTGCCATTGTTCGAGATCGTCCCTGCCCTTCCATTTGGTCTTCCGGAAATGATCGTGGCTCACATTCCGCGCAATATGAAACATCCATGTCCTGAAGTCGCCTTCCCCGCGAAAGAGATATCGGTACTTAAGTATCCGAAGGAAAACATTCTGCACCAGGTCCTCGCTTAAATCAACATCCTTATTAAGTCCGTAAAAAAAACCAAACAACGGTTTTTTATAACGCTCGAATAATAGCCCAAGCTTGTCAAGATCGCCATCTTTTACCTTGATCATCAAGGCGTTATCTCCAAGGGAATTCAAATCGGGTGCAAAAGTTTTCAAGAAGGGAAACTTCAGGGTTTACCAAAGGTTACAAAAAGAATTCAGGTTTAATACCGGTTTAATCAGGTCTAAATCCAGGTCGGGTCGGTTTGAGAACTCATCCGCCTTATCTTAACTACCTCCCTTTCGATCTGTATTCAAACCTGCCTTTCCACCATCCCACATTGCCTTATGCCCTATGCCTTTATGCACTTATGCCCTATATTGGGGCCAAAACCGGATACTGAAATGAAGCACCCATGCGCAGCGCTCTTGCTGATATCACTGATCTCCTGCGAAAGCGGCAGCGAGCGAAAGCTAGTATGGTCTGACGAATTTGAGACTGCTGGAGCGCCTGATTCAACAAAATGGGATTATGATCTCGGTGACGGATGCCCCGATAATTGCGGGTGGGGGAACAATGAACTGCAGTATTACACCAGCAAGCCGGAAAATGTCCGCGTTCGGGATGGGCACCTGATCATTCAGGCGCACAAAGATTCTCTGGGCGGGAAAGCTTTCAGATCGGCGAAAGTGGTTTCAAGGGGCAACGGTGACTGGCTTTACGGCAGACTGGAGATAAAAGCGCGGTTGCCGCGCGGAAAAGGCACGTGGCCCGCCATCTGGATGCTTTCTACGGACTGGAAGTACGGAGGATGGCCTGCCAGCGGGGAGATCGATATTATGGAGCACGTGGGATATGACCCCGGCGTAATTCACGGCACCATCCATACGGAAGCCTTCAACCATATCAAACAAACCCAGAAAGAGGGAAAGATCACCATCCCTGATGCGCAGGACGTCTTCCATGTCTACGCTGTGGATTGGCAGGAGGATCGAATGGACTTCTATGTGGACGACAAACTTTACCATACGGTTGAGCGCCAACCCAACGGTGATTATAAGGGCTGGCCATTTGACCAGCGTTTCTATCTGATCATCAATATTGCTGTGGGTGGCAACTGGGGCGGAGCAAAAGGAGTCGACCCTGACATCTGGCCACAGCGGATGGAGTTGGATTACGTAAGGGTATACCGATAAAAAAAGGCAGAACCGGCAGGTTTTTGCCTTTCTTGGCGCTGAAAGTCCTGATTATTAAAGACTTCCCAGTTCCTGGAGTTTGTTTCTTTCGTTCTGCAATTCGCGGGAAAGTTTCGTTTGCTTATCCATTGCGCGGCGCTTGTAATCCTCATATTCCGCACTGATGGAATTCATCAACTCGACTTTTTCCGACAGGTTTCTCCGCATCATCTTGAGCGTGTAATAAATGACAGCAATGACCAGGCCCAGCAAGAGCAGGATCACGCCCACCATTGCGGCAAAGAAACCTTTGTCAAAATCAATTCCCATAACCGTGATATGCGTACTGGCATACATGACGTCCTGCATGCTCTCCTCCTTCGCTTTAAGGGCAGCTTTATTCTGATCCAGTTCATTATTCAAATTGTTGATCTCGGCATTTGCCTGGCGGATGGAAACTTGCTTCTGGTCCAAAGAATCCTGAATGATCCGCCACATACCGTCGAGGATGTGCTCCTTAATAACCTTGTATTCCTGGTAGTTTTGGGATTTGTTCTTCATGACCAGGTAGCGTTCGCGCAGCGTCTGGTTATCTCTCTCTAATGCATCGCTCGCAGTTTGTGCAGAGACACCAACAACGGCCAACACGCAAATCAACAAAATGGAGGTACGCTTCATAAGAATTTTAGAAAATAAGGGTTATTAAGCCTGCAAAATAAGATCAATCCAATTTTTTAACCAAGAGAAAAGGAATCAGCGTTCGTTTTAGTCGGTACTTTGAGAAAATGACCGATAAGAGACTTTTTCAGGTACTCCCTGCGGCCGTTTGGCTGAATTTCAGGCTTGCCGCCGTTTAAGCAAAATTAAATATAATTTGTCTTACACCCAAACCAGAACAGTACCCGCCCAAAACCTCAGCGACCAGTTCCAGCGCTCCTCCTGCTCCTGGCTTCCAAACGATCGCCAGCAGATGACATTATGTTATATTCGTATTATTTTTTCTTCTTGAAGATGAGTTCGCCATTCTGAACCTGGAGTTTTGATAATCCTCGGCGCTGACATAAGCTTCACCGAATTCCTTCAGTACAACAGCACCCGCGGTCGAGTCGAAGTCATACCTGGTCATAGTAAGATCGTTCAGCGTGACGGCGCCATAGGGAAAGTCCTGAGGGTGGGCAGAAAAGGAAATAAAAAGTGATAGAAGCAGCGGTAGAAAACAGGTCTTCATTGGTTAGGTCTTTTGCGCGATGACATCAAAAATAATTTTTTTAGGCAGTAAGACACCAGGCATGTTTTTTCGGCCGAAGGGGAAGAAACGCTTAGGGAAACCCAAAGTCCTCGTGTCTTCGCGCCATGGTGACAAAAAAAGCTTTGTGTCTTCGTGGCAAGGGCTTTTGGGTTCGTGGCAAAATTCTTAAGCTGCATAATGAAAATCGGCCTGTTGTCAGATACCCATGGCTTTCTTGACCCAAAAATATTTGATCATTTCCGCGATTGCAATGAGGTGTGGCACGCGGGCGACATCGGAAATGTCAAAGTCGCTGATCAACTCGAATCCTTTAGACCGCTGCGCGCTGTATATGGCAACATCGACGATAAAGATATTCAGACCCGTTTTCCTGAAGATCTTTTCTTTTTGTGTGAAGGTTTGTCTGTATGGATGACCCATATCGGTGGCGCTCCTCCCCGGTATAATCCAGGAATTAAAAAAATGTTAGCCACCCGCATTCCGGATATTTTTATTTGCGGTCACTCGCATGTCCTTCGCGTGGCAAAGGATCCCGCGTTCGGGGGAATGCTCTACCTCAATCCCGGAGCCGCCGGCAATCAGGGATTCCATCACGTGAAAACGCTGTTGCGTTTTGAAATAACAAACAAAGAGGTAAAGAATATGGAGGTGATTGAATTGGGGAAACGGGGATTAATCAGTTGACAATTTAGCAGTTGACAATAGGGAACCCTCATCATTGAGTATACATTCCCTAATGACCAATGACTGATGACCAATGACTAAATTAAACGTACTGATTGAGCATGACTGGCATGACGAGCATGAGGATGTCCTCCGCCTGGTCTTTCTCTGCCGGAAGGATGACGCCTGCTTTATTGGGCGCCGACATTGTGAGCCTGATCTGCTCTGAATCCATGTTACCAAGCATTTCCACGAGAAACTTTGCATTAAATCCGATCTCAATATCCTCTCCATCGTGCTCGCAGCTCAGCCTTTCATTTGCTTCATTGGAAAAATCAAGGTCCTCGGCGGAGATCTGCAACTCGCTTCCGGTAATTTTTAACCTTACCTGATGGGTGGTTTTATTGGCATAGATGGAAATCCTCTTGAGTGCACCGAGAAGGTCATTGCGACCGATCGTCATCTTGATGTTGTTTCCTGAAGGGATTACATTTTCATAGTCGGGAAAACGCTCATCGATCAGGCGGCAGATCATCCGGATGTTGCCAAACTTGAAAAACGCATTGGCCATGTTGAAGTTAAGGACCACCTCAGTATTTTCCGCGGGCAAAGTAGCTTTCAACAGATTCAGCGCTTTGCGGGGAATGATGATCGCATTCCCATTATCTGATTTCACATCCGTCCTTCTGTATCGAACCAGCCTGTGGCCGTCGGTGGCAACAAAAGTGGTGTTCTTGTCACCGAGGTTCACATAAACACCGGTCATGGCAGGACGAAGTTCATCGTTACTGGTAGCGAAAATGGTATTGTTTACTGCCCGCGACAAAACCTCCGAGGA
>JBBEBN010000093.1:0-7290 GCA_040882305.1 Cyclobacteriaceae bacterium | reverse complement strand
GATATTATTGATGCATACGGTGCGGATACTTTGAGGATGTACGAAATGTTCCTGGGGCCGCTGGAGGCATCAAAACCGTGGAATACCAATGGCATCGATGGCGTCTTCAAATTCCTCCGTAAATTCTGGAACCTGTTTCACGACGAAAAAGGGAACTTCGCTTTGAGCGCCGAAGAACCCACCCGCGCAGAATTAAAGGTGTTGCACAAAACATTGAAGAAGATAGAACAGGATGTCGAAACCTTCTCTTTTAACACCTCAGTGAGCGAGTTCATGATCTGTGTGAATGAACTGACCTCGCAAAAGACTAACAAGCGCGCGGTCCTGGAACCTCTCGTCATTGCCTTGTCTCCGTTCGCTCCGCATCTGGCGGAAGAGCTATGGGAAAAACTGGGACACAGGGAAACGGTGTTCGACGCAACCTATCCTCCATATAACGAAGATTACCTGAAGGAAAATTCTTTTGAATACCCTATCTCCATCAATGGAAAAGTCCGCGCGAAGATGGAGTTTGCGCTGGATATGCCGAAAGAGGATATTGAAAAAGTTGTGCTCGCTTCCGAGATCGTACGGAAATGGTCCGAGGGAAAACCACCGAAGAAAGTCATTGTGGTACCGGGGAGGATTGTGAATGTCGTGCTTTAAATCAGTTGACAATTCACCAGTTGACAGTTGTCAACTGATTTGATTACCTTAGGATCCTTAAATCTCAAGCATGGGTTATTCCAGAATTGTGGCGCTCGGCCACCACGTTCCCGAAAAAGTTATTACGAATGAATACTTGTCCACCGTAATGGACACCAGCAACGAATGGATCATTGAACGCACGGGGGTTGAGGAGCGAAGGTGGATCGATCCAGCAAAGGATACCGTTGCCAACATGGCAGCGAAGGCCGCGCACATGGCCCTTGAGCGGGCAAAACTCACCGCGAAGGATATAGACTTCATCGTATTTGCGACCATCACACCTGATTATTTTTTCCCCGGATCCGGCGTGTTGCTGGGAAGGGAACTTGGCCTTGACGGAATTCCCGCCCTTGACATACGCAATGCCTGTTCAGGCTTCATCTATGCGCTCTCTATCGCTGATCAATTCATCAAAACTGGGATGTATAAAACGGTCCTCGTCATTGGTGCAGAGATCCAGTCAACAGCGCTGGACATTTCCACGCGGGGCCGGAACACGGCAGTGATCTTTGGAGATGGTGCGGGCGCAGCCATCCTCACGGCGTCTGATAAACCCGGAATATTATCCACGCACCTTCACTCAGATGGCCGATATGCAGAAGAACTTTACATCAAAGATCCTGGCAGCAGTCGACCGAACTCAGAACGACAGCCAGATCAGATCACGGACACCACCACGTATAAAGTGGTGATGAATGGCAACCAGGTCTTTAAACATGCCGTCGTCCGATTCGCAGAAGTGATCAATGAAGCACTTGCGGCAAACAAACTCAAAAAAGAAGATATCGACCTTCTGGTGCCCCATCAGGCAAACCTGCGTATCAGCCAGTACATCCAGGAAAAACTAGCCCTAAGAGATGACCAGGTCTACAACAACATCATGCGTTATGGCAATACCACCGCGGCGTCGATACCGATTGCCATGAGTGAGGCCTGGGCGGAAGGTAAAATCAAAGAAAATGATTTAATTTGTTTAGCCGCATTTGGCAGTGGGTTCACATGGGCCTCTGCACTGATCCGGTGGTAAAACCCTGCATATGAAGACTTCAACCTATAATCCGAGTTCGCTGGAAGTGGATTTTGCCAATGCGCTGCAGATCCTTCAGAAAGAAATAGAAAAACATTTGCTCGACAACCAGATCACCCATGTGGAAAATCACCTGCGAAAGGATAATCCCATGGTAAGATTCAGCCTGCTCGACAAAGATGGCGACCCGCATGAAATTGTTATCCGCATCATCCAGATCCCGGATAAATTCTAACCTTTCCACTTTCTACAGGGCATGTCCATACTGATTGTCTTCATCTGCATTGGGATACTCGTTCTTCTGATCACCCAATTCAAAGTCAATGCTTTCCTCGCGTTTTTGCTGATCTCGATCCTCGCCGGATTACTTCTGGGTATTGACGCGGGCCAGATCACGGGCTCCATCCAGAAGGGTATCGGCGACATGCTGGGTTCGCTGGTGATCGTGATCGTCGGAGGCGCCATGCTGGGAAAACTGGTGGCGGAAAGCGGAGGCGCCCAGCGCATCGCCTCAGGTATGATGTACTTGTTTGGGGAGCGATACATTCAGTGGGCACTGATGGCTACCGGGTTCATTATCGGCATTCCCCTGTTTTATAACGTCGGATTCGTGCTGGTGATCCCGCTGATCTTTTCGGTGGTGTACCGTTACAAATTTCCCGCGGTATATATCGGCCTGCCAATGCTGGCTTCGCTTTCTGTAACACATGGATTTCTACCGCCTCACCCCTCCCCTTCTTATCTCGTGGCACAGTTCGGCGCCAACATGGGACAAACCCTTCTTTACGGGATAGTGGTAGGTATCCCAACCGTTATTATTGCAGGACCTTTGTTTTCCAGAACACTGAGAAGAATTCACACCGATCTGCCGAAAACATTTCAACCGAGCATCGTAGCCGATGACAAACTTCCCGGGCTCTGGAACAGCATCATTTCCTCGCTGCTGCCCGTGATACTCCTGGCCCTCACCACGATCTTAAGACCCTATCTCTCCGACACAGGCTTTCTCGGCAAGGGTTTTGTTTTTCTGAGCAACCCTGATATGGTGCTGCTGATTTCGCTCGCCGTCGCCACTTACACGCTCGGATTGAGGATGGGGATGGGCATGAAACAGATCATGGCTATCTATGGAGATGCTGTGAAAGACATCGCCATGATCCTGCTTATCATGAGCGGTGCCGGAGCGCTGAAACAGGTGCTGATGGACAGCGGTGTGAGCGACGAGATCGGCGCGATGCTTTCCAGTCTCGATATGCACCCGCTCATCCTTGGATGGGCGATTGCCTGCGTGATCCGCGTGTGCGTCGGTTCAGCCACCGTGGCGGGATTAACAGCCGCCGGGATCATCATGCCGCTGATGGGCCGCCCGGATGTAAATCCCAATCTCATGGTGCTGGCCATCGGCGCGGGAAGCCTCATGTTTTCGCATGTGAACGATGGTGGCTTCTGGCTCTTCAAGGAATATTTCAACCTCAGCATCAAGGACACGCTGCGTTCCTGGTCGGTGATGGAAACCATCGTCGCCGTGGTGGGAATAATAGGTGTTATGATCCTGGATGCTTTTATTTAATTTTCGCCTATGAATACAACAACAGCTGATCAGCGATTTGAAAAACTGGCATTGACCCTCCCACCGGCCCCAACACCAAAGGGTGTATACAAACCCTTTTTAAAAGTGGGAAACTTCGTTTACGTTTCCGGCCACGGCACGGTAAAAGCGGATGGAAGCATGATCGTCGGCAGGATTGGCAAGGACCTGACGATGGAAGAGGGCAAACAGGCGGCCCGACAAGTTGGGCTCGCCATCCTGGCGACCCTTAAACAAAACCTTGGAAGCTTCGACCGCATCAAGCGCGTGATCAAAGTTCTGGGCATGGTAAACTGCGTTCCGGAATTTGAACGCCATCCGTTTGTGATCAACGGATGCAGCGAACTGTTTGCCAGTGTCTGGGGTGAGGATAACGGGGTGGGTGTACGCAGCGCCGTGGGAATGGGATCCCTGCCCGACAACATGCCCGTTGAAATTGAGGCGATGTTTGAACTTCAATCATAGCGTTATGGAATGGTACTCGATCAAAAATGCCGAAACGCTTGACACGCCTGCCCTCGTCATCTATCCCGACAGGGTCAAAAGGAATATTGACCTTCTAAAAACTTTTGTGTCGGACCCTTCGCAACTGAGACCACACGTCAAAACCAACAAATGCCCGCAGGTGTGCAGACTGATGCTGGAAGCAGGCATCACCAAATTCAAAAGCGCCACCATCGCCGAAACGGAAATGCTCGCAGGCGAAGGCGCTCCGGATGTGTTGCTCGCATACCAACCCACCGGACCAAAAGCAAGACGCTTCTGTGAGTTGATCCTGAAATTTCCGAAAACAGTTTTCTCCTGTTTGATCGACAACCGCAAAAGCCTGCTGGAATTATCAGCAGCAGCAAAACAATATCAGCTGAATGTGAGGGTTTTTGTCGACCTGAACGTCGGAATGAACCGCACAGGCATCAAACCGGGAAAAGAAGTAGTGGACCTCTACCTGGAAGCAGCCAAAACAAAGGGAATTGAAATTGCAGGACTCCATATTTATGACGGGCACCTCCGTGATACCGACATTTCCGTGCGAAGACAAAAATGCGACGCAGCATTCGCCCCCGTGAATAACCTCAAAAAGGAGATCGCCGAAGCCACGGGAAAAATTCCCGTGGTGGTTGCCGGAGGAACGCCAACCTTTCCCATACACGCAAAAAGAAAGGACGTCGAGGCCAGCCCTGGAACGTTTATTTTCTGGGATAGCGGTTATCAGCAACTGCTCCCGGAACAACCTTTTGAGTTTGCCGCATTGGTCGTGTCGCGCGTCATCAGCATACCGGATGAAGAAACCATCTGCCTTGACCTGGGACATAAGTCTATCGCCTCTGAAAATCCCATCACAAACCGAGTATACCTGTTGAACGCCCCCGACCTGCAACCCATCGGACACAGTGAAGAACACATGGTTTTCCGTGCCAGAAAAAATCATGGCCATGAAGTAGGCGATGTTTTATACGGCGTCCCAAACCACATTTGCCCAACGGTTGCCTTATATGATGAGGCTGCTGTCTGCCGGGAAAATACGATCGAAACCACGTGGCCTATCCTGGCGCGCAGAAGAAAAATTTCTGTTTAAGAATTACTCACACGAAAACGCACGCGAAATGTTTTTAGTAGATGCTCACCTCGACCTCAGTATGAACGCCATGGAATGGAACCGCGATCTGCGAAAACCTGTCGACGAGATCCGTCAGCGTGAAAAAGGAATGACCGACAAACCCGACAGGGGAAATTCCACAGTCTGCTTTCCGGAGCTGAGGAAAGGAAATATAGGTCTGGTGGTGGCCACCCAGATTGCGCGGTACGTCAGTCCTGAAAATTCCCTTCCCGGCTGGCATTCACCTGAACAGGCCTGGGCACAAACGCAGGCGCAGCTCGCGTGGTACAAAGCCATGGAAGAGGATGGCGAACTCATTCAAATAACAAACTGGGACGCGGCAGCAGGTCATTTGCAGCACTGGCAATCCGGCGACAGCGGAGAAAAAAAAGCAATAGGCTACATCCTCAGCCTGGAGGGCGCTGATTCCATCGTTACGCTTCAGCACCTGGAACAAGCCTATCAATACGGCCTTCGCGCGCTCGGGCCAGCCCACTATGGGCCCGGCCGATATGCCCAGGGTACGGATGCCACTGGACCGATGGGCGCCAAAGGCCGGGCGCTGCTGAAAGAAATGGAGAACCTGAACATCATCCTGGACGCGACACATTTGTGTGATGACAGTTTCTGGGAAGCCATGGAGCACTTTCGCGGACCGGTGTGGGCAAGTCACAATAACTGCCGGGCGCTGGTAAACCATAACCGGCAGTTCAGCGACGATCAGATAAAGGAACTGATCAGACGCGGAGCCGTGATCGGTGGCGTGCTGGATGCCTGGATGATGGTTCCAAACTGGATCCGCCGGGTATCCGATCCAAAGCAGATGAACTGCAAGCTCGAAATCGTCATCGATCATATGGACCATATTTGCCAGCTTGCCGGCAATGCGTTACACATTGGTATCGGCTCCGACCTTGACGGAGCATACGGAAGAGAACAAAGCCCCTATGATCTTGAAACCATTGCCGACCTGCAGAGGATCCCTGATTTACTGGCGAAGAGAGGTTATTCGGAAGAGGATATCCTCAATCTCGCCCACGGAAACTGGATTCGCTTTCTGAAAAAGGCCTGGTCGTAGGAGAGCATACCAGTCAGACAGCTTCAGAGCGGTCTGACCGGTACAATGAGGTCTTATATCCACATCCTGAGAAATCGCGTAAAGGTCCCCTCGCGCGGCGTACCGTAAAAGCGTATTTTTCTTTCTTTCAAAGCAGGGACACTTTTTTTCTGTTACTGCGTTATTATGTAAATTCATCCTGATGAAAAAACGGTTTATCGTCCTGACTTGTGTAGTGGCGGCTTTTTTCGCCCTGGCATTTACAAAACCGGCCGACCGGTATTTCGAAATCGCGAAGAACCTCGATATTTTCGCGACGCTCTTTAAGGAAGTCAATGCCTTATATGTCGATGAGATCAATCCCAACAAACTGGTTCGCGTGGGTATCGATGCCATGCTGGCCTCTTTGGATCCGTACACCAACTACATCCCGGAAGATGAAGTGGAGGATTACCGGACATTCAATACTGGTCAGTACGGCGGTATAGGCGCCATCACACGTGAAATTGGCAACCGCACTATGGTAACCATGATCATCGATGGTTACGGGGCACAGAAGGGAGGTCTTCAGATCGGGGATGAAATCGTAGCCATCGATGGTGTGGAACTGTCGAAATTAACCCGGGAGGAAGCCAGTCAGTTAATGAAGGGTCAGGTGGGAACTCCGGTGACACTGACGCTAAAAAGATACGGCGTTGCAAAACCAGTTAACCTGGAATTCAAAAGAGAAAAAATTAAGGTCAACAATGTTCCGTATTCAGGAATGGTGGCCAACGATATCGCCTACATCCACCTTTCGGACTTTACGCCGGATGCAGCCCGGGAAGTGAAGAATTCTTTGATGGAGTTAAAGGAAAAAGGCGCCAAAGGTGTGATACTCGACCTGCGTGGAAATCCTGGTGGCCTGCTGATCGAGGCGGTGAACATCACCAACCTTTTCATTCCAAAGGGCAAGCTGGTGGTCAGCACAAAAGGCAAGATCCCTGAAAATAATCTCAAGTATGAAACGCTGAACAATCCGCTGGATACCGATATCCCTGTGGTTGTACTCATCAATCGTGGAAGCGCTTCCGCCTCCGAGATCGTCGCCGGAACTTTACAGGATTATGACAGGGGTATTGTGCTGGGCGAAAAATCTTATGGCAAAGGGCTGGTGCAGGTAAGCCGCCCGTTATCCTACAATTCCCAGCTAAAGGTAACAACCGCAAAATACTACACGCCTACGGGAAGGTGCATTCAGGTGCTCGATTACACGCACCGCCGCGAAGATGGAAGCGTATTGTCTATTCCCGATTCCATTAAACGAGAGTTCAAGACCACCCATGGCAGAACCG
>JBBEBN010000092.1:0-7299 GCA_040882305.1 Cyclobacteriaceae bacterium | reverse complement strand
GTCTTTTTTTTGCCCTGCATTCAAGAACCAACTCCCGCAGATCAGGGATCGGATCGCAAGGCAACTGAACACTTGTTCGGTAAAATATTATTTAATATCCACCTTGCCCTTGTTTATATTAATGCGTCCTGCTCATTAAATTTGCGCGCTTCTTAATAACAGCATTTTATGATTGTATTGAAATTCGGCGGTACGTCTGTGGGCAAACCCGAAAGATTAAAGAAAGTTGCTGAACTCGTACTGGCCACACCGGGGAAAAAAATTGTCGTGCTCTCTGCGCTCTCCGGCACCACCAACGCTTTGGTGACCATCGGTGAAAGCCTGATGGCTGGAAATATGGATAAGGCTGAAACGGAGATCTCTTCCCTGGAAAAACATTATCACGTCTATATAAAAGATTTGTTTACAGGGGAGGCATCTCACACCATCGGGCAAGAAATTGTCAGCCGGTACTTTATCCTCATGCGACTGCTTGCCGCCGGACAGTTCGATGACAAAAGTTACCGCGAACTACTTGCCCAGGGCGAATTGATCTCCACCGAACTTTTTTATCATTACCTGCAGGAAAAGAAGATCAGCTCGCGCCTGCTGCCCGCGCTGCACTTTATGTCAATCGATGAAAATGAAGAGCCGGAATTGGAAAAGATCTCCAGACGTCTGAAACCCCTTGTGGATTCCATGAACGCGATTGAGATCCTCATCACACAGGGCTACATCTGCCGCAATCACCGGAACGAAATTGACAACCTGAAACGCGGAGGAAGTGATTACACCGCCTCACTCATTGGTGCGGCCGTGAAAGCAGAAGAAGTACAGATCTGGACTGACATCGATGGCATGCACAACAACGATCCGCGCATTGTAAAAAAAACTTTTCCCATTTCACAGCTTACGTTCGACGAAGCTTCGGAGCTCGCGTACTTTGGAGCAAAAATCCTTCATCCCAACACGATCGTACCCGCTCAGAAATATAACATACCGGTCCGGTTGAAGAATACGATGGATGAAAAGGCAGCGGGAACGCTCATCACAGAAAAAGGCTCACAGGGTTCTTTTAAAGCCATCGCCGCCAAGGATAACATTACCGCCATCAAGATCAAGTCATCGCGCATGCTCATGGCATATGGATTTCTGCGCAGGGTGTTTGAAGTCTTTGAACACCATAAGACACCCATTGACATGATCGCAACGTCTGAGGTAGCGGTTTCCTTAACCATAGACAACCAGGCACACCTCCCGTCGATCGAGGCGGAATTAAGAAAATTCGGATCCATCGAGGTTGACAAGGATCAAACCATCATCTGCATCGTGGGCAACCGCATTATGGATAAGGAAGGCGTGCTCACGGACGTCTTTAAATCACTTGCCTCCATACCTGTCAGAATGGTTTCCTGCGGCGGAAGCGCCAACAATGTGTCCGTACTCATCGACAAACAGTACAAGGAGAAGGCATTAAATGCGTTGAATGAGGGATTGTTTGGAATGAAAGATTAAGCTAATTGCTTCAAGGCAATTTCAAACGAGGCATGCTGATGATCCATTCTAAAATCCGATCATGGTGCCGGAGGATGTATCCCTGGACGCATTCGTGACCGTCTTCAGGCAATTCACTTCATTTCTCACGCGCAATACCCCCAGAAACCCGAATACCATCGCCTCCTTGAACTTCACCACCTCGTCTTCCGGAATGATAAAGGTGAGATCATCACCACCCTGTTGAAGCATACGGCTGATCAAAAATGAATTGAAGGCTCCGCCCCCGGTGCACAACACCTTTGCCTGCTTCTTATGCAACGTAATAGCCTTTACTATTTCCATGGCCACAGATTCGGTAAACGTACAAAGCCTGTCTTCCACGCTTAACTTCTTATTCTTCAGAAGCTCCGCTATCTGTTCTTCAAATATCTCCCGTCCCAGGGAGGGCCTCTTTGCGCTAAGTTTTGAATAAATTTTATCCAGGTTCCTTAACAGTCCGCTGTCAATCGCGCCATCCGAAGCCATTTCCCCGTTCCTGTCATACCTTTTTGACACTTCCGAAGCGAGTAAATTCAATCCCATGTTACAGAAACAGATGTCGAAGGCCAGGCGTTTTCCTTTCACATCTAAGGAAAGGTTGGCAATGCCTCCGAGGTTCAGGCAAACATCGTATTGATGAAACAACCATTTATCGCCCGCCGGCACGAGCGGTGCTCCCTCACCTCCGAAGGCCACATCCTGCATGCGAAAATCGCAAACAACGGGAAGGCCACTTGCAGCATGAAGCGAATATCCATTGCCGACCTGCATGGTGAATCCTTTGGCAGGCTGATGAAAAACAGTATGCCCGTGTGAGGAAATGAAGTCAACCTTCAGGCTATTGCGCTGAATAAAATCGCGGGTAACATCTCCCAGCCAGGTCCCATAAACAGCATCCATAGCCATCAGATCCCGGCCTCCGAGGGTATGGGCCTCCGAAAGCTTCTTTAGCCATTGCTGTGGATACCGGACGGTGTCCTGCTTCTCTATACTGTAATTCCATCCCAACTTTGATTTCCGGAAAACACAACAGGCGATATCAAGGCCGTCCAGCGAAGTACCCGACATCAATCCGGCGACTTTATACTTTGATTTCATATGAGGGCCACTTGGTTCCAACTTCATTTCAAGAAATGTTTTGTCCGAACCCCGAAAATTTCCCCCGTGCGGGGTATTGATTACCTTTGAAGATTACTTACTTCTTAGCAAATGAATCTTGTTGTTGATTCGGGTAACAGCGCCGCCAAGGTAGGAATTTTCAAGGACGAAAAGCTGATCGAAAAATTAACCTTTTATTCGCCGCAAGAGCTCGAAAGGTATATTCAGCGGGCAGACTATCAGTACATGATGATCAGTTCCGTCAGGGCGGATTCACAATTGATGGTCGCATGGGGATCAAAAGCGGAAAAACAATTCGTCTTAAACGCCGGGCTGCCGTTGCCGGTCAACAATTTGTATAAGACGCCGGAGACGCTGGGCATGGACAGGCTGGCGGCAGTTTGCGGGGCACAACAACTTTTTCCCGACGCCCATTGCCTCGTCATTGATGCCGGTACCTGCATCACCTATGATTTTCTTGACAAAAGCGGAAACTACCATGGCGGAAGCATTTCCCCCGGATTGCACATGCGTTTCAAGGCGGTCAATACTTTCACGGCGAAATTGCCGTTAGTCTCACCGAAGGAACGAGTTGACCTGATCGGGGAAACGACGGAAACCGCCATTCAGAGCGGCGTTATTAATGGTTTGCTGGCGGAGATCGAGGGTATAATCAGGCAGTACAATGAAAAATTTCCCGGTTTAAACGTGATTTTATGCGGAGGAGACGCCGGATTTTTTGAAAACCAGTTGAAAGCCTCCATATTTGCGAGCCCTGATCTAGTCCTCATGGGTTTAAACAGCATTTTGACCTATAATGTCCATCATTCATAAATACAGTCTTATTTTCCTTTTCGCCGCTGCAATGTTCTTTGAAGCTTCCGGCCAGGCGGCACGAACTCCGTATTCCTCCTTCGGCATAGGAGAACCTTATGGAAATGCCCTTGTCAATCATCAGGGCATGGCAGGGGTAGGGGTAAGCCAACCTCAGTTTTGGTTTATCAACAACCAGAATCCTGCCTTACTGGTATATAATTCCATTTATACCGGATTTCAGGCCGGGATCATTCTGGAGCGCAGGAACATCGGCGGTGATACTCTCAGTGAAACCAGCCAGGGAGGAAACATGAATTATCTCGTGACTGCCTTTCCCATTAAACCCTCAAAATGGACAACCTCCGTGGGGCTGATGCCATACTCTTCGGTGAACTATAAATTACAATACACCGATCCAATTGCAAATAGCGCTGAAGAGGTGCACGTCATTGAAGAAGGCACTGGTGGCCTCACACAATTGTACTGGTCGAATGGTGTGCGCATTACAAAGGCAATCGCCGTTGGCGTGAAGGCTTCTTACATTTTCAGCTCGATTCTGAATTCTTATAAGAATCAACTGATCAACTCCAGCGAACCCATTAATTATGTGGCAGCCATAGAGGAAAAATCCTACGTGAGGGATTTTGCTTTGGGCACAGGACTTTCCATCAGCAAGGATTCGCTTTTTAGCGGTGGCCGTTATCGCGTTAGTTTAGGGGCCGTCTATAATTTTGCCACAGACCTTGATGCCACCAAAACCGACAAGATCTACCGCGCGAGAGATCTCAATGATAGCACAGACGTAGTGATTTTGCCCAGTTCAAAGAAAGGGTCTTTTTCCATACCAGCGTCTTTCACGGTAGGGCTTTCCCTTGGAAGAGGCTTGAAATGGACCATCGGATCAGAATTTTCTTATCAGGACTGGACTTCTTTCAGGAATGTGGACGAACAGAACGAGGGCCTTGGTGAATCGTGGCGTGTCGCAATTGGTGGAGAGATCACTCCTGATCAGTTTGCATCTGAGAATTACCTCAAACGGTTAACTTACCGCGCTGGCGTAAGCATGGAACAAAATCCCTTTTTAGCCAATGGCAATCCTGTGAAGGATGTTGGCATCAATTTTGGGCTCTCTATGCCTGCAGGGCGGTCAAGTCTGGACCTGGCCTTTAAATACGGGAAGCGCGGGGACAAAGCGGAAAACATGCTCGAGGAAAATTATTTTAAGATCTATTTTGGAATCACCTTTAACGACCAATGGTTCATCAAAAGGAAATTCGATTAACCCGATACTGGTGTAAACCTGACAGGGCCATAGTTACCACTATGGCTTTTTCGTTTCTTCCCTCCAAAATACTTTGCACCATTCTGGCGGTGATCTTGTTCGTCGCCTGTAATCAATCGGAAATAAAGGAGCCATTGGTGTATGACGGCCCAATGAGAATTGGTGAGAACGTCGAGCTTTACTATACCGAAGACAATCAGGTAAAAGTAAAAATGATCGCCGCCGTGGTCTATGAATTCGAAACTGGCGACCGCGAATTTCCCAAAGGCCTCTACCTGGAATTTTTCGACGAAAACGGCAAACTTGAGTCAACGTTGCGCGCCAATGAGGCTTACTACTTCAAAAAAGAAAATCAATGGCGCGGCCGGGGAAAAGTAGAAGTGAAGAACCTGGAGAAAAATGAACTGCTGAACACGGAAGAACTTTTCTGGAAACCTGCAGAGGAGAAGATCTTTACAGATAAATTCGTTACCATACGCCAGCAAGCCGACGTCATCTATGGACAAGGCCTCGAAGCCAGGCAGGACATGTCTGATTATGTGATAAAAAAACCTGAGGGCGTGTTTTCCGTCGAAGAATAATTATCCGGCAATCCTTATTTCTAGGTATTTTAGCCTTTTATGAAACTTCCTGATGTGGTCCTCCTTTCATTTTCGGTGGCTTTTCTCATTATTGGTGTTCACCAAGTCAGGACTGTAGGCTTTGGAAATGCTTATTGGGCGCTGATGCTCGCCCTGGTTGTCTTTTTTATTTATAATTTAAGAAGGCGAAAATCATAATATGGAAGGCGTATTTTTGGCCGGTATGGCCGGTTCCCTCATCTTTTCAATATTCCTTTCCGGTATTGAGGTCGCCTTCCTTTCCGCAAACAGGGAACAGCTCGAGCTTCAGGGTAAAAGTGGAAACATCCCGGCGAAGATCATGGCCTTCTTTATAAGAAAACCAACCTGGTTTATCGGTACGACCCTCATTGGAAATATTGCATCCCTCCTGCTCTTTGGAATATTCGCCACCCTTTGCCTCCTCTCGTGGTATGAAGCGCAGTTTTCCCCCCTTGCCCTTACGGTGTTAATGCCAATGGCGGTCTTAACGTTCCTGCTCTCGGTAGTCATTCTATACACGGTTGAATTCTTTTCGAAAAGCTTCTTTATTATCCGGTCACAAAAAATGGTGAAGGCCATGGCCGGACCATTTGTTCTCATCTTCGCCGTGCTGTTCCCGGTTGTTTTCACCGTTATCTCACTTGCAAAGTTTATCATTAATGCGGTTTTCGGCCTGGAGTATTCGAAACAGAAGCCTGTATTCGGACTGACAGATGTCAATCAGTATCTGAAAAGCATGCACCGGATAAAACAGGTGGACCGGGACCTCGAGCTCGACAAAAGGATGTTTAAGAACGCCCTGGAATTTAAATCCGTGCGCATCCGTGATTGCATGATCCCCCGAACGGAGATCGTCGCCGTTGGGCTAGATGCGGGGCTTCAGAAATTGCACGAAGCATTTCTGGAGAGCGGGCATTCAAAGATCATCATTTACAAAGACTCCATTGATGACGTGGTGGGTTATTGCCATTCCTCGGCACTTTTCAAAAAACCCACACGTATAGAGGAAATACTCACTCCCATCATCACCATTCCGGAGACGACCCTGGCAAAAGAACTGATGGTGCGTTTTATCAATGAGCACAAAAGCCTGGCGGCCGTAGTGGATGAATTTGGCGGAACCTCGGGCATCGTCAGTATGGAAGATGTGATTGAAGAGATCTTTGGAGAAATCGAAGATGAGCATGATGAAAGCACTGAGGTCGAACTGAAACTTGATCATCACACATGGCTGCTCAGCGCCCGCCTGGAAATAGATTATCTCAATGAAACCCATGGGTGGAAGTTGCCCACCGGCGATTACGATACATTAAGCGGCCTGATCCTTTCCTACACGGAAGATCTCCCCAAAACAGGCGAAACCATCGAAATACCTCCTTTCACCTTCGTGGTGCAGGCCACGGAAGAAAACCGTATCAATACTGTTAAGGTAATCATAGCCGCCGGGTAAATGAGTTGCTTGATAATCAATGGGTTAAGTGCATTTTGCTCCCCCCATATCCCACCCGTGTCATATTTTGTAAAAGTAAATTTTTCAAATACAGATAACCCGTTAAATTTGCGGGCCTTAACGTTGATTTAGCCTGCCCGCGCGCAAGCAGGAGCACCAGCAGGCAGGCCCTGAACGATCAGCGGTAATCCGGCTCTAAAACTTCACGAACATTATAATTTAATTATGGCATTAATTGGGACTTTGCGCGACAAGATGGGCATGCTTCTCGTGATCTTTATTTTCCTCGCGCTTGCGGCGTTTATTCTCGGAGAGTTGTTAACAAACAACAGCGTACTTCTTAATCAGAACGAGGTAGGGGAAATAAACGGTCACTCCATTTCAATTGAAGAATTTCAAAGCGCTGTGGAGGAAAGAAGGGCAAACTATGTGATGAATTTCGGCCGCGAACCTGGCGACCGCGAAATGACCACGCTGAGGCAGCAAGCCTGGGATTTGCTGATTGCGCGTTATGCCATTGTACCCCAATATGAAAA
>JBBEBN010000091.1:0-7299 GCA_040882305.1 Cyclobacteriaceae bacterium | reverse complement strand
AACTGCTTGGGTTCCGTGCCAAAGAAAACGGCAAACATCCCCGTATCTGTGTACGGAATGTAGTGCGCATCAATAGAGTAGACGAACCCGTATTTTTCCCTCAGGGCGAGGTTCAGCCTCGAATTCATTCCCGGGCCTCCGAGGATGTTTACCAGCAGAAACATCGGAATGCGTTTATCATTGGTGATAGAGTATGCGTCACGACCGATGGCGCATTTTGCCTGCTTCACTGTACGGGCCAGTATCTGCTTCCGCGGATTATAGAGCTTAAATTTCTTACGCCGGGCCTTTGCTTTCTTGCTTAAGAGTACTTCAAGATATTTTTTGGCCATGCGCTCCACTTCGTCGAGTGAAATATTGCCGACACAGGCGAATGCGATCTTGTCCGTTCCCAGGTGATTTTTAAAGAAAGTGAGGAAATCGCTTTTGATAAACGAATTAACAGTCTCAGGTTTGCCAAGGATATTCATTCCCATCGGATGGTCTTTGTATACGATGGATTCGAATTCATCCTGAAGGGAATCATCAGGGCTGTCGTGATACATCGCCATCTCTTCCAGGATTACCCCGCGTTCTTTTTCAATCTGGTAATCCGGGAACACTGAATGAAAAGTGATATCGGTCAAAACATCCACGGCGCGTTCAAAATACTGGTCGCGTACCGAGGCATAGAACACCACCTTTTCCTTGTCTGTATAAGCATTCAACTCTCCGCCGACTGAATCGAGGCTGTTGATGATATTAAACGACCGTCGCCTTTTTGTTCCCTTGAAAGCCATGTGCTCCCAAAAATGAGCAATACCCTGGTTGTCGGTATTTTCATCACGACTTCCGATATCGAGAATAATCCCGCAGTGGACTATTTTGGTCGTCGCCAGTTGTTGGTGCACCACGCGGATTCCATTCGATAATTTAAAGATCTTTATATTTCTCATCCCTGACGCTAAAGTTATCAATTACTGTTGCAAGTGCGAACACTTTTGACCGCCTGCGGGCAAGCCTTTGCCTTCAATTCGCCCTTTTAATTATAATTAACAAAGAAATCTAAATGGCATAAGTATTGTAATTTTTTACCTGCTATGGATACACAAAAAGTAAGAACCTGCTTTACCATCACCTTTTCCTATGAGCAATACGACCGTGCGCGGCAGTACGTCGATGACATGAAAAGGCACCCAAATCGGGTTTTTTGGCGTGGAAAAGAGGGTAAAACCGATGAGGAACTGGTGATAGAGCAAATAGCTCACCGGATTCTGTCAGGGTTTTACAACGATGACCCTTTCACAGCTGGAAAACACATCGTCCGGATGGATAGTGCCGTTAACGGGGTCTGAGAGACGGTATCAGGACAAAAAGGCCAAGGGACATAAGGTAGCGTTCCCTTTTTCCATTGATGCGGGCATTTATCCTTATGCCTCTTATGTCCCCTATGGGGGCCTACACCCGGTCCAGCACCTTCTGGATCAGCCCTTCCACAATGGCGTTGGGATCCTTCGAAAACTGATTTTTTAAACGATTTGCGATGATGGCATTGACGCTTAAGGCCTCGTGACCAAACAGGCGCGCAAGGGCGTAATAACCGGCTGTTTCCATCTCAAAATTTGCCAGCCAAAAATCGGCCCCTTTATGGTGGTAAGAGTTAAGATTATCCAGGAGCTTTGGGTATTTGATGGGAATCCTCATAACCCTGCCCTGGGGGGCATAAAAGCCGGGAGCGGTGATGGTGTTGCCCACGATCATATCGTCGCCGATCTGCTTTCTCAGGGACTCCGATCCTCTCACCACATATGGCGTGAAAGGAAGCTTTATTTTTTTGCGGATATCTTCTCCCAGGCTCCGCTCAATATCATCCTGTTTGAGATCGTAAAAGCTCATGAGATTGTCAAAGCCCACCGCATAATCGGAAACCAGGTGGCTGCCCAGCGGTATGTCTTCCTGCAATGCGCCGGAAGTGCCGATGCGGATGATCTTCAGTTTCCTTTTGCGGCTTTTGGGCTCGCGTGTTTTCAGATCGATGTTCACCAGTGCGTCGATCTCCGCAAAAAATATTTCAATGTTGTCCGTTCCGATTCCCGTACTGATGACAGTGAGTTTTTTTCCTTTGTATCTTCCCACCTGTGTAATGAACTCGCGCCTGTTCATTTCGAATTCGATGGAATCAAAAAACTGGCTGATGGCATACACCCTCCCCGGATCTCCCACAGTCAGGACAGTCTCCGAAATGTGTTTGGGGAGCAGATTTAAATGGTAGACACTTCCATCGCTGTTCAGGACCAGGTCTGCCTCGGAGAATTTTGCCATGTGTTACGTTTTGATGGTTGCCGCAGGGTTCCCAAAAACTGTTTCCCCCGCCCTGACGGGTGCAATCACGACAGACCCCGCACCCACCCTTGCTCCCTTTCCAACGGTTACACCTGAAACGATGATCACGCCCGAGCCTATGAAGGCTTCGTCCTCGATGACCACCCCGGAATTGACGGTGCTCGATGCGCCGATCTGCACATAGTCACCGATCTTCGTCTCTGCACCTACGATCACATTTGCCTGGATCAGGCAATGACTTCCGATCACCGCTCCGGCTCCTGTTAATGCGCCAGCATCGACAAAATTTCCATGGCCAATGGTAGTGGATCCGGCAATGACTGCATTTGGATGGATCGCGTTGACAGGTTGCATTTTCCTTTGTTCGTTCAACATCCTCACCACGGTCTTCCGCAATCTGTTGTCGTCCAGGGCCACGAAAGCTTCACATTTCTTTCCGATAAGTTTCAGGAAACCGTCGTCATCCGTGCTTCCGAGCACAGACACGTTGTCAATTTCAGTGGAGTGAAGGCTCTTGTTATCATCCAGGAAACCGTACACAACGTTTCCATTGCGATCAAAAATTTCTTTGGCCGCCCTGCCGAGATAGTTCGCCCCAAATATGATTACAGGATTTTCCATTTCTGATCGGTTAAAAAGTAAAGGTAGATCGCCATTCACTGACTAACAAGCCGCCGAAATGATCTTTCCATGGAGTTCAACAACGGGTTATTGCAAAGGATCATCAGGACGAAAAAGGAGATGTACGCCGTCTTGTATCTCGAGAGTGTGCCGAAGTTGGGCGCCGAAAACGTTATCAGTATACAAAGGAGAATAACATACACCGTCACGGCAAGTAGCAGCGTGCGGTGCGGGGAGGAAACATAGCTTTTATACCTGAAACATGCCGCCAGGAACAGAAACAGGACGACGGTGTTCTCTACCGCGGGCAGCACCTGAATGATTGCCGACGTTTCCCAAAACAGGGGACGGAACAATCCCGAAAAAAGTGCCCGGGGAGAATTTTTCAAAAAGCTGATTGGGTTCGGATCAAGCTCACTAAAATGTACGACATCCTCCGGCGCTGACATTGCATTGTACGCCGCATTATTTTCCAGGATCACGTTCAGGATGCGATCGTAATGAAAATTAGGATGTGAAAACGTGATCAGGACCGCGGGTACGATCAACATTGCAAGCCATACAACAAGTCCCAAACCCGGCGACGATAAAAACCTCTTTCCCACCAGGTATCTATATAAAAGTGTTGTGAATACTACCGGCAAGAAAACAGCAGCATATTGATATTTCAGATTCCAGAAGGTCCATAAACTAATGGCGGCGACAACATATTGGACAAGGGAAGGTTTCTCGCCGAACCAGATCTTTAAAAAGACGGCTGTGAGAAAATAGAGAGAGCCGAGTGCAAGACTTTCTTTCAACAGCCCGGACGACCAGAAAACCACGGATGGCAAAAAAAGAAAAGCTATGAGGGCGGCACCTTTTGTCGCCGGGATATGCCGGTGGAGGATTCGTACAAGAAACCATGCCGCCAGAAATGAAATGAAAGAATAGTAAAAACCGATCACCCAATAATTGCCATGCGTGAGCAAATTAAAAACACTGGTGATCTTTATAAGGAAGACAGCGCGCGGCTCAGGGAAGGAGAGCTCAAGCACACCCGGGTTTGTATTGGAAATCAAGAACCTGACATAGGCAGAAAAATCTTCCATGGCCAGGGAGGCCAGTTTAGTGGCGTCGTTAAAATAAACAAACGTGTCCGCAACCGAATAGTAATAAGTGTATACAAGTCCGAGGCAAACACCGGCGAGTAATTTAACGGCAAGTGCCGGCAGGAAGAATTTTTTCAGCACGGTTTGTTTCTTCCAAACGATGAAAGAGACGCTGGCGAGAAGGGTGAGGTGAAGAATCGTTAAAAGTTCCATTATTGTCAGGTCCCCATTAGGGGAATTAAGGGTGCAGGAGGGAAAATCCTATGTTGCAATCCAGGCATCTTCTCCGGAGGCAGAAGCTGTTGTGAAGTTCGATCATGGCCTGTGAATCAAAAGCAGTTTTGCTGATCAACCCAAGCTCTTCCCAGGACTGCAGAATATTGTTCTTTTCCGAAGGGGTTTCGTGCAGCAGCTGGACTGCGCGATCAATGAATCGCTGGTCGTCTCTGGACTTCCCGTACGCTACCAGCATCGGCACAATGGAGTTGATCACAATATTCTCAACGCTCATCTTTCCCAGTGAGGGGATTTCCTTCTTTTGTTTTTTAAAGAATTGATAATGATACAACCAATAGTCAGAGGGCTTAACAGAAAAAGTGGGTATCAGCTCTTTCCATGAAGCGGTGGAAAGCGTTTTTGAGAAAAGGTTTTTCTGGTGGTAGAGAACCGAGGCGAGTTGGGCGAGCCTGATGGTAGGGAAATTCGCCGGCCTGAGGCGAAGGAACCGCCATTGAGCCTTTCGCATCCGCCTGCCTTTCAGATTGTATTTTTTTGACAGAAGGGTGTACTCTCTTTTCAGCAATAAATAATAGTCATCATTGATCGTTTCCTGGAGGAAGCCGGCCTGGCCGAAGATCATGGCTTCCATCTGGTCCAGCCGGTCGCCGTGTTTCATGAGAACCCTGTAGGGCAAGGATTGGGCTAGTTGTAGGAATGGATCGGTATTCACCTTAAATCCGAAATTGCGGCAGAGCATCTGATAGCAGGTTTCTTCCCAGTCGCCGTTATTTTTCTCCAGGGCCAGAAGGATGGTGTTTGCTTTTTTTTCCAGTCTGGCCATCAGCGCCTTGTCTAACATGGATATCCTGATAATATGCGGAACAGAACCGATGGCATTGGCACAGGGTATTTTGGTCCGGCTGTGAACAATGCGTTTGTATTGAAGGACAAAGGCAGACGATACCCTTGCCTTAAGTTCAAGCGTGGGCAAAAGCGTTCCGTCCTTCCGGATGATCTGTTCGTTTTCTTCCCACACCACATGCAGCACCACATTTTCGTATGCCGGATCTTCCTGATGTCTATGTTCTCTCCATCCGGAGGAGTAGATGTGGATCTCCACGCTGCCGGCCCATTCGATGGAGTCAATTCGCAGCTTTGCGTTGTAAAAGTCGGGACCCGAATCGGTATTTTTGAGACCGGGATTAAAGATGACAATTTCTTCACCGGTACTGCTTTTGAGATCTGTTTTATCAAAATACTGGAATTGCCAGATATAATGAAGGAATGACTCGTTCATGATGAGAGGGACTTTACATCAGACCCAAGTTACATATACTTGTCGAGATAACGACTCATTTCCTGTTGAACTTTACAGGCTTCTTTACCCGCCTGCGGAGCAAAATCCTTTTCGGTGGAAGCATAAATGATTGCCCGGGCGGAATTGACGAGCAAACCGCATTGGCTGTTCATTCCGTGTTCTGAAACCAGTTCAAGATCGCCACCCTGCGCTCCTATTCCCGGCACAAGGAAAAAATAGTCCGGAGCGATCTTTCGTATCGACGAGATTTTTTCCACCTGCGTGGCTCCGACCACAAACATGAGTTGTTCAGGCGTAGCCCATTGGCAGGCCTTCATCATCACTTCTTCATAAAGTTTTCGGCCCGTGGCCCTGGATTCAATAAGTTGAAAATCCCCGCTCCCGGGATTGGAAGTATGCGCCAGAAGGATGACCCACTTGCCTTTGTACTTTAAGAACGGCTTTACCGAATCTTCGCCCATGTAAGGCGCAACCGTGAGCGCGTCAAAATCCAGGTATTCAAAAAAAGTTTTCGCATATAAGGCGGAAGTATTTCCGATATCACCCCTTTTCGCATCAGCAATGGTAAAAATGTCTTTTGGAATGTACGCCAACGTCTTCTGAAGGCTGTCCCATCCTTTAGGACCCAGCGCCTCATAAAAAGCGATGTTGGGCTTATACGCCACGCAGTACTGGTGAGTAGCATCAATGATCTGCCTGTTGAATTCAAAGATCGGGTCCGGAAGAGCGAGCAGATGCCGGGGAATCTTTTCAAGATCAGTATCAAGGCCGACAGACAGATAGGATTTCTTAGTCGTAATTTGCTGGAATAGCTGACAGGAATTCATCGTGTAACACTGGATTTGTTCGAAGTTTGAAGTTCGAAAGTTTCTGTCCGAACGTGTTGTCTGCTGAACACAACTTATCCAACCTCATAGGACGGTTGGAAGATCACTTTCCTCCTTAAGTTCCATGCACGACTTTCAGATTTGCTGTCAAAAGCAGCGACGAGCGCAACTTCGAACTTCAAACCTCAAACTTGAAACCTAACCCGCGCTCAGCGGAGATCAATGACCTCCACCCCCGGGTACTTCTTCGGATCGAAGGCGAAGTAACCATCCTCCACGGAGACGTTTGGAACAAACTTCGAGATGCTGTATTTATAGCGGTTTCCGCCTTTGTCGAACATGGTGAGGCTTTGGATCACCTTGTCCTTCTTCTTAATAAGGAGTTTGATCTTGAAGTACTGTGCATCTTTCTTCTCGGGAACGAGGTCCACTTCCTCGCACATTACCCCTGCTTCAGCCTTGTCCTGAATGTAGAGGTATTTAAAATCTTTCTGGTAGATTTCATAGATCTTTAGAGGATTGATATCACCGGAATTCCTGTCATAATTATCGATGTTTACTTCCTTTACCTCCGGGAGGTAGGTCCACACCGTCACTCCGTTATTGATAACCTCCTGTTCGGGGAGCGAAATCCGGAATTTGTCGCCTTTTACGGTCAGCTTACCCTTAAATTCTTCCTTGATGTTTTCCACATCATTGGTGAGGGCATACGAGAAGTTGGCCTCGTAGGCGGGTATGGATTTGTATTTTTCACCCATGGCCTCCAGGATTTCCAACGCTTTGGGATCGTATTGTGCAAAGGTGACTTTTACTAAGACCAGTAAAAAGGCGGCTAGAAACGTTTTTTTCATTGTTATAACTTATTGGAAATTATGGTTGACTGTGTTTTTCCCGCAAATTA
>JBBEBN010000090.1:0-7316 GCA_040882305.1 Cyclobacteriaceae bacterium | reverse complement strand
CTGGTTGATCGCGAAGATGATAGGCTTGTTGAACCGGTCAACGTAGTTCCAGATCAGTTCAGTGGCTACCTCCACCCCATGCTGGGCGTTGATCACCATGACGCACGTATCGGCTACACGCGTGGAGGAAATGATCTCGCCGATGAAGTCATCAAATCCCGGCGTGTCAATAATATTGATCTTGTAATCTTTCCATTCCGAATGAAGGGGAGTCGCAAAAACAGAATTACCACGCTCGTGTTCGATGTCGTGGTAATCTGATACTGTGTTTTGACCTTCAATGGTTCCTCTCCGGTGTGTTATGCCGGCTTCAAATATCATGTCTTCGGCCAGCAAAGTTTTGCCGGCCTTGGGCGCACCCAACAGAACAATGTTCTTGATGTGCTTGTCATCGTACACTTTCATAGTCGTAGATTTTTTTGGATTATCGGATAAGTCCCCGTCGGATTCAGCACGGATTGCCTGTGAAAAACAGCGGCCTGAAATAAATTCCTGCTATGCTTCATCTGCGAGATAAATTAAATTCAGCCAGGAGAGAAAGGGTAAATGAAAGTAGGAAAAAAAACCTTCCTCCGAAAATTTATTGAGAGAAAATAACGCGAAATTCGATGTTCTGCCATCACAAAAGTCATACCTCCCCATAACAATTGGCACCAGAAGGAAGGCAGGCAGGCTACACCAACACACCAACACATTAACACATGAACACATGAATCAGGTCGCCTCGTAGCCCAGCACCTTGAGCATGCTCTCGCTGGTTTGTTCGCCGGCGAAAAGTTTGGAGGTGGCTTCACCGTCCTCATTGCGGTCGATGAGCACATGTTTGGGGGCGGGGACCAGGCAATGCTGGATCCCTCCGTATCCACCCAGGGACTCCTGATAGGCGCCCGTGTGAAAGAAGCCAATGTAGAGAGGCTCCTCGTCATTGATCATGGGAAGGAACACTTCACCTGAATGCGCTTCTGAATTGTAATAATCCATACTGTCGCAGGTGAGCCCGCCCATGTTCACTTTGTGGTACGGGTCGTCCCACTTGTTGATGGCGAGCAAGATATACTTTTGGTTCATTCCCCAGGCATCCGGAAGGTGTGTAATGAAAGATCCGTCGATCATATACCAGAGCTCTTTGTCGTTCTGGAGTTTCTGGTCAATGACATTGTAGAGCACTGCGCCGCTTTCTCCTACGGTATAACTGCCGAATTCCGTGAAGATATTAGGAACCGAAACATTGTTCTTGTCGCAGATCCATTTGAGGTTCTCCACGATCTGTTCGATCATGTACTTGTAATCGTACTGAAAGGTGAGGGAAGTTTTGATGGGGAACCCTCCGCCTATGTCAATGGAGTCCAGGGTTGGACAGATCTTTTTCAGTTCACAGTATTTGAAGATAAAGCGGCTGAGTTCGCTCCAGTAATAGGCGGTATCTTTTATGCCCGTATTGATAAAAAAGTGCAGCATCTTCAGGGATACCTTTTCACTGTTCTCAATTTTTTCCTTGTAAAAGGGGGTAATGTCGCTGTATCGGATTCCGAGGCGGGAGGTATAGAACTCGAATTTTGGCTCCTCGTCCGACGCTACGCGGATACCCACCTGGTAGGGGCCGTTTACAGCCTGCTCGTAAGCGTCAATTTCACCCATTTTATCCAGGATGGGGATGCAGTTGTGAAACCCGTCATTTAGCAATTCGCTGATATACTGGGTGTAAAGGGGCATTTTAAACCCATTGCAGATGATATACGTATCCTTTGAGACCTTTCCACGGTTGTAAAGAGCCCTGATAATGGGAATATCAAAAGAAGAAGACGTTTCAATGTGCACGTCCGGGTTTTTCATGGCCTCCTCCAGGACGAATGAAAAGTGCGACGATTTTGTGCAATAGCAGTAGGTATACTTTCCGTTATACCGGAACCTTTCCAGGGCATTGTTGAAGGTAGCCTGGACAAACCGTATGTTTTCGCTGATGCGGGGCAAATAGGTAATTTTCAGCGGAGTGCCGTATTGCTTTATGATGTCCATGAGGGGTACATCGTTAAACAGCAATTCATGTTCTCTTACCTTAAACTCTTTTTGGGGAAATTCGAACGTTTGCTCGATCAGCTCGCGATAGCTCTTCATTTAGCCGTTAGTGGTTGTAATTACGTCCTGTTGCAACAATTAGAGGTGAAAAATATCGTTTCCGGTTAACGGTTCCTGACCTGCTTTTCCCGTTGATCAGGCCCTTTTCAAAACCAACGAATACCCCCGAAGAAGTGCAATATTGGTATAAATTTGCCATCTTTGCAATACGCAGAAAGAACCTATGCTTAATCGGCTTACCATCTTTTTTTCCCCCACAGCGCACCCTTTGCCCGACCTCTAAAGTGGCTGGTCAGGCCGGGTTCAATTCCGCCATTATCAGATAAAACTTATTTACTACCTATTTATACCAAGCGCAATTGCAAACGTTGACTATGATTATACAGATATAAACAGGTAGCATAAAAGTATAAACAGGTAACATAAAAGAAATTGAGTGATGAAATGGCGCGTTGGAATTGCAGGCAGGAAACCCCACGGTGGAAGGGGGATAACCATTGGCATCATGGATCATGAAACATATTCAAACATGAAAGAGATAAAGATCATAGAAGTGAAGTCAGAAATCGGGGCCGGCACCAGAGGAGCCAGCCTGGGGGTTGAGGCTATGAAAATTGCCAGTCTTGACCTTAGTTCCGATTTCTTCAAGCAATATGAGTCTGTTGAAGTGGAAAATGTGAACGAATTGTTGTTCGACGGCGCCAAACATTCTTATGCTAAGTTCATTGATGGTGTGATGATCATGGAAGAACGTGTTTGCCTGGAGGTGTATGAGACCATCTGGAACGATTATATCCCAGTTATCATTGCGGGCGACCACAGCACTTCATACGGAACCATTGCAGGTATCAAGAAAGCGCATCCCAAAAGCAGGCTCGGCGTCATCTGGATAGATGCCCATGCCGATATACACACACCCTTCACCACACCATCCGGAAATATGCACGGGATGGCACTGGCCATGGCCTGCGATATCGACAACCTTGAATGCAAAGTGAATGATCCCCGCGGAGAAACTCTTGAATACTGGGAACAGATCAAGGACGTGGGAATTCCAGGCGCAAAAATTTATCCCGAGGACATCGTTTACATCGCTGTGCGCGACATTGACAAACCGGAAAACTATCTCCTCAACAAGTTCAACGTCAATTTCATTGAAACAGAGGATGTGAAAAAAGCCGGACCGGCGACGGTAGCGGAGAGGGCCCTTAAGATGCTCGACCATTGCGACCTTATCTATATTTCCTTTGACGTCGACAGCCTGGACTCCCGCATCTCCAGTGGTACCGGAACGCCCGTGCCCAATGGCCTAACCGTTGACGAAGCCAAAACGCTGAACATGGAGCTCGCAAAAAGCCCCAAAGTTTGCGCATGGGAAATCGCAGAAGTGAATCCAACGCTTGACAACGAAAACAGGATGGCTGAAGGTGCGTTTGAGATCCTTGAAGCCACCGTCAAGTCCCTCGTTGAGCGCCCGGTCCTCGCCGAGTGAGTGATTTTAAATGAAATGGATGCCGAGTTTCTGGCTGAGAACCTCAAACCGGGTGAGACTTACAAGGTAAAATTAGGTTGAAGACGAGCGTTTCACTTCAAGATATTGTGGACGTAAAAGAAGGGAGGACAACATTAGGTTCAGTATACCCTTATACCTTTCTACCTTTCTACCTTTCTACCCTTTCCACCGCTGCACCCTCAGTTCTCGAGTATATTGATATAAGCCCTGACGGTACTCATCAGATTATTCCGTATCACGGGATCGGTTAAAAATCTGGGAAGATTTCCGGGCATGGAAAGGATGCGGTAGGTGGCCTTTATTTTTCCGGGTCCGATTTTCTCAAAGTACCAGCTCCCCGATAAGGTCATGCGGGAGACACCTTTTCTCACAGGTGCCAGTTTTTCATTCTTCACAGTCTTGAAAGTGACGAATATCCCGTCCTCACGGGGGTCCTCAATCCGGTATTCAAGGAAGTGGTCCTGGTCGCTGACCGGCCACGGAATATCGTGGTAGGAGTATTCGTACCAGAGGGAATCAGAATGGGGGTACACTTTGAATTCGGAGACGTGTTTTTGCCAAACACCAATCATGGATTCATCCCTGATTAGCGACAGCGCGTCGTTCATATTGCCCCTGACGAAGAACTCGCTTTTTACTTCGCGGGCAGGGATGGGTGGATCCGATCCGGGAAAAGTGATCCAGCGCTCATAAACGTGGATACTGCCCTCGTTTCTCACGAGTTCAAAACCATCTTGTGTACCTGTCTGACCGAAAATCAGGGTGTTGCTGGCAGTTAAACCGAATACACATAGACCAATCCTCAATATCAGTAACATCCGGTAGTAACGCTAATAGCCATGATTTGATCGCCGAAAGTCGAAAAATATTTGCCTTCATCCAAATCATTCATTTTATGTATTTTCGCAAAAAATTTGAAACATGAGTCAAAATAGAGCGATTTCCTCATTTGTTGAAAAGCATTTCCTGCACTTTAACGCAGCCGCACTGGTTGATGCGGCAAAAGCATATAAAAAACACCTGGCAGAAGGAAAAAAGATGATGATCACCCTTGCCGGCGCGATGAGCACAGGCGAGCTGGGGATCAGCCTGGCGGAAATGATCCGGCAGGATAAAGTACAGATCATCTCCTGCACAGGTGCCAACCTCGAGGAAGACATCATGAACCTGGTCGCTCATGATTACTACAAACGTATTCCGAATTACCGCGATCTCACACCCGAACAGGAATGGGACCTTCTCAGCAAGGGAATGAACCGTGTGACTGATACGTGCATACCCGAGGAAGAAGCTTTCAGAAGATTGCAGAAACATATTTATGAGTTGTGGAAGGACGCCAACGATAAGGGTGAGCGATATCTTCCCCATGAGTTTATGTATAAGATGCTCAACAGCGGCGTTCTGAAACAGTACTATCAGATCGATCCGAAAAACAGCTGGATGATTGCAGCGGCGGAAAAAAATCTTCCCATCATCGTTCCTGGCTGGGAAGACTCTACCATGGGTAACATCTTCGCTTCATATTGCGTTACAGGTGAATTGAAACCTACTACCGTGCGCGGAGGCATTGAATATATGACCTACCTCGCCGACTGGTATACAAACAACGCAGGGAAAGACGGTATCGGATTTTTTCAGATCGGCGGTGGTATAGCAGGCGATTTTCCCATCTGTGTTGTTCCGATGCTGCACCAGGACCTGGAGCGCGATGGTATCCCCTTCTGGAGTTATTTCTGCCAGATCAGTGACTCTACCACCAGCTACGGCTCTTACTCCGGCGCTGTTCCGAATGAAAAGATCACGTGGGGTAAGCTCAGTATCGATACGCCGAAATACATTATTGAATCGGATGCCACGATAGTTGCCCCGCTGATATTTGCATACGTGCTCGAATGGTAGTTTTTTGCCACAAAGTATTTTTTCTTGCCATGAAGACACAAAGGCACTAAGGATTTGTTAGTTAAGTTAAGCCGGTGGCTTCTTATTTATCAACCGGAAAAAAATTTGCATTCCTTCGTGCCTTTGTGGCCATTAATTTTTCTTATGACGATTGATTCTAAACTCAGATCGGATATACAACAGGCAGTTGCTGCGCTCTTTGATCAGAAGGCCGATCAGTTGCAGATCCAGCCTACGAATAAGGAGTTTGGTGGATCACATACGCTTGTGTGTTTTCCGCTGACAAAAATCACGGGAAAGAAACCGGAGGACACTGCAAAGGCCATTGGTGATTACCTCGTCACTCACTCGCCGATCGTAAAAGAGTTTAACGTGGTGAAGGGTTTTCTCAACCTCACCCTGAAAGACAACGTATGGGTCGAAACACTTCTTGACATCCACGCAAACCAAAATTACGGACAGTTGTCCGGTCAGTCCGAAGAGATCATGGTCGAATATTCTTCGCCCAACACCAACAAACCCCTGCACCTTGGACACCTGCGCAATAATTTTCTTGGGTGGAGCGTCTCGGAGATATTTAAGGCCAGCGGGCTGATGGTGCACAAAGTCCAGATCATTAATGACCGTGGAATTCACATCTGTAAGTCAATGGCGGCGTGGAAACTTTACGGTGACGGCGAAACTCCGGACAACACGGGAATTAAGGGCGATCACCTCGTGGGAAAATATTATGTCACGTTTGACAAAGTTTACAAGGCACAGGTCAAAGCGCTCATGGAAAAAGGCGCGAGCGAAGGGGAAGCAGGTAAGCAAGCGCCGGTGATGCGACTTGCTGTTGACATGTTGCAGAAATGGGAGCAAAGAGATCCGGAGGTTATTGACCTCTGGACGATGATGAATGGTTGGGTATATAAAGGGTTCGACGCTACCTACAGAAAAATGGGCGTCGATTTTGACAAGCTGTATTATGAATCTGAGACCTACCTGCTGGGAAGGGAAGAGGTGCTCAACGGTGTGGAGCGGGGCGTTTTCTTCAGGAAGGAAGACGGATCCGTCTGGGTTGATCTCACGGCCGACGGCCTCGATGAGAAACTGTTGTTGCGTTCTGACGGGACCTCTGTGTATATGACGCAGGATATCGGCACTGCAATTTTGCGTTTCCGTGATTTTCCAAAAATCTCCGGCCAGGTTTATACGGTGGGCAACGAGCAGGAGTATCACTTTAAAGTGCTGTTCCTCATACTGGCAAAGCTTGGCTACCAGTGGGCGAGGCATTGCTATCACTTGTCGTATGGCATGGTTGATCTGCCGTCGGGGAGGATGAAATCCCGGGAGGGAACCGTAGTGGACGCCGACGACCTCATTGAAGAGATGATCGGAGAGGCCGGGAAGCTCACCAGGGAGTTGGGAAAACTGGAAGACAGCACGGAGAAAGACGCCCGTCAGTTGTTTGAAATGATCGGGCTGGGAGCTCTGAAATTTTTCCTGCTCAAGGTGGATCCGAAAAAGCGCATGCTTTTTGATCCGGATGAATCCATACAGTTGCAGGGCTTTACAGGTCCGTTTATCCAGTATACCCATGCTCGTATCAGGGCGATTATCCGCAAGGCGCGCAGCATGAACATCCCCTCGAACGTCACCTCAACAAAGCGGGTTCACGCTCTTGAGCCGGCGGAACGCGAAGTGATTCACGTGCTGAATAATTTTGAAAACAGGGTCCGGGAGGCGGCGCGCGAATATTCACCGGCGGTCATTGCAAATTATGTATATGAACTGGCGAAAGAGTACAACCAGTTTTACCAGAGCATACCCATTTTTAATGAAACAG
>JBBEBN010000089.1:0-7320 GCA_040882305.1 Cyclobacteriaceae bacterium | reverse complement strand
TTCTCTCCGAATTTGTCAACAAACCATCCAAAAAACAAAAGACCGACAGCGTAAGCGCCCTGAAAAGCGGAATTCACCAGTCCGAATTCTTCATTCGACCAATTCAGTTCGTCGTCCAGGATAGGCTTAATGAGTGATAATATCTGACGGTCAATGTAATTGATCGTCGTAGCAGCGAAGAGTAAGGCGCAGATGGTCCAGCGGTATTTGCCCACCGCAGAAACGTAGGGTTTTGTTTGTGTTTCCAAATGTATGGATTAAAGGTTCGATCGTATTTCCTTCACCAGCGCCAACGCCTGGGCTACTTTCTGCTCCAGGAGATCCCACTTTCTATTCTGAAGGATGTCTTTGGTGAACAGTTGCGAACCCATACCTACACACATTGCGCCTGCCCTAAACCAGGCACCGAGATTTTCTTTTGTGGGCTCCACCCCTCCGGTGATCATTAGTTTAAGATCCGGCACAACGGGCAGGATGGCTGAAACAAAGCCGGGACCTAACACACTTCCTGGAAATACTTTGATCACCGCAGCACCGTGTTCTTTGGCGGTGACAATTTCCGTAAGTGTCGCACATCCGGGGATCCACGCTTTGTCGTGCTTCCGGCAAACGTCGGCCATCCCGGGCTTCAGTATGGGGGAAATAATAAAATCTGCGCCTGCGGAGAGGAACCTCTCAGTCGTTTCAGCATCCATCACCGTGCCGATGCCGAGCATCAGATCCGGAAACCTTTTTCTCTCCTGTATGAGGTGTTTGAATATCTCAAAAGAATTCGGACGCCGGTTTGTAAATTCAAAAGCACGAACACCGCCTCTGTACGAAGCCTCCACTACGTCCAGTGCTTCTTTTGCATTGTCATGAGTGAATAAAGGAACAACACCTTTATCACGCATGCCCTCTATAATATCCTGTTTGCTAAAAGTCATTTTTTATTTTTATCGCAATAATTTTCCAACATTTTCACCCTTCACAAGTGTTTCCACTTCCCCTACCGACACAAGGTTAACATCCCCTTCAATGGAATGTTTCAGGGCACAGGCCGCAGTGGCAAATTCAAGGGCTTGCTGATCATGCATTCCCTTTAATATGCCATAAATGTAGCCAGCCATGAAAGCATCCCCGGCGCCAACGCGGTCGACGATGTGGGTGAGGTCATACTGTCTTGACCGCAACATTTTTCCATTCCACAGGGAGGCGGAAATTTTGTTGTGAGATGAGCTGACGGACTGCCGTTCCGTAGTAGCTATTTTTTTTACGTTCTCGAAGTGCTTCTGAAAATTGATGCATGCCTTTTCAAATGATTCCCCTGTGATCGAGGCACAGTTTTCCATGTCGGTTACCCCCGCGATCACGACATCGCAATGTTCGATTAATTCCGGCATGACATCGAGGGCCGTTTTACCGTATTGCCACAGGTTCCTTCGGTAGTTGATGTCTCCCGAAACGGTAAGTCCGTTCTTCCTCGCCACCGTCACCGCCTCCAGGCATACGTCGGCAGCACCCTGCGAAATGGCGGGTGTGATCCCTGTCCAGTGAAACCATGAGGCGCCCTTCAAGGCGGCATTCCAATCGATCGAACCTGGTTTAATGTGGGCAAAAGCGGAATCAAAACGGTCGTAGATGATCCTGGAAGGCCGCTGCATGGCGCCGTTTTCCAGAAAATAAAGGCCCATCCTCTCTTTCCCGTATATAATAGAGTCGGTGTCCACACGGTACCTTCTTAAAGCCTGCGTGGCTGCCTCCCCCAGGTCATTATCCGGAAACCGCGTAACGTGCGCCGATGGAATGCCAAACTGCGCCAGGGATACCGCCACATTTGCCTCCGCCCCGGCATAGGTCACATCAAAGGCGGTTGACTGTGTAAATCTCGAAAAAGCCTGCGTCGAGAAGCGCAGCATGATCTCTCCAAAAGTGACGACTTTTCCTTTCATCTGATTCCTGTACAAAATTTCAAGGTTTGAAGGTAATGGTATTCTGCGATAATATCCCTTCATCGTTAAATCTTTCAGAATCCGTCCATAAAAAATATAAAAAAATGTAAAACAATGTAACTTTGGATCCCATTGAAATAGTGCTTAATTTATGTCAACCCGAGTATTGAAGATCCACCCTGCCGACAATGTACTGGTCGCATTGACCGATCTGAAAGCAGGTGAAAATATTTCCTATAACGGTGCCTCCACCACCCTGGTGGAAAATATCCCTGCGAAACACAAATTCGTATACCAAACACTTCAGCCGGAATCGGAGATCATTATGTATGGTGTTCTCGTCGGGAGAACGACAAAACCTGTTGCCGCCGGCAGTTCCATCAACACCCAGAATGTAAGACACAAGTCTTCGTCTTTCTCGGGAAGAACAAAAAAAATTGAGTGGAAGGCCCCGGAAGTTTCGCCCTGGAAAGATAAATCGTTTCTGGGCTATCACCGGAGCGATGGCCGCGTTGGCACTGCCAATTACTGGGTGGTGATACCGATGGTCTTTTGCGAGAACAGAAATGTAAACGCCATACGCCATGCTTTTGAGGAAGCCCTCGGATTTTCTACGCCGGATGTTTACAAATCCTTTGTGCACGAACTTGTAGACCTGTACAAGCAGGGAAATACACAGGCGATCGAATCGCTTTCCTTCGCGCCGGATTCTTCAGAAAGCCGTTCCAGGATCTTTAAAAACATCGATGGTATCAAGTTCCTCACACATGAAGGAGGCTGTGGCGGAACGAGGCAGGATTCAGAAGCCCTTTGCGCACTGCTGGCCGGATACATCAATAACCCGAACGTGGCCGGTGCCACGGTCTTAAGTCTCGGTTGCCAGAACGCACAAGTCGATATTCTCATGGATAAGTTGCACAAACTCAATCCATCGTTTTCAAAACCACTGGTGATCCTCGAACAACAAAAAGAGGGCACGGAACAATCATTGCTCACCACCGCGATTAAGAAAACGTTTCTTCACCTGGTCGAAGTGAACAAACAGGAACGCAAACCAGCACCGCTTACGAAACTTGTGGTCGGCCTGGAGTGCGGAGGGTCTGATGGCTTTTCGGGCATTTCCGCCAATCCCGCCATCGGACATACTTCCGATCTCATTGCCGGCCTCGGGGGAAGTTCCATCCTTTCAGAGTTTCCCGAACTTTGCGGCGTCGAACAGGAACTGATCAACCGTTGTGTGAACGACCAGGTAGCAAACCGTTTCATCGAACTCATGCGCGCCTACTCAAGGGCCGCGGAAGCCGTGGGATCCGGTTTCGATATGAACCCTTCTCCGGGAAACATCAAGGATGGCCTTATTACCGACGCGATGAAGTCCGCCGGGGCTGCAAAAAAAGGTGGCACCTCTCCTGTGGCAGATGTTCTGGATTATACTGAATACGTTACACGCCCGGGCTTAAACCTGCTTTGCACTCCCGGCAACGACGTGGAAAGCACCACGGCCATGGCCGGGTCCGGCGCGAACATCATGTTATTCACCACAGGGTTGGGAACACCCACAGGTAACCCGATCGTGCCGGTCATAAAAGTATCTTCCAACACACCGCTTGCCAAACGGATGCCAGACATCATCGACGTTGACTGCGGTGAAGTTATCTCAGGCGTAAAAACGATCGAACAACTCGGCGAAGAGATCCTGGAACTCATCATTGAAGTTGCCAGCGGACAGAAGAAGGCGAAAGCCGCTCTCCTTAATCAGGATGATTTTATTCCCTGGAAGCGCGGGGTGTCTCTTTAGGCATTGGGGGATTGTACTCAACGGTGACCGTTCCCTTATTGTCAAATTGCAGAATAATTGCAGAATTGCACAATTGCGCGAGGCATGCGCGCTAATACACTTCCAGGTTAGAGATGACCGGGCACGCTTTTGAATCTGTAATGTTGATGCGGATCTTATCTGTTTTCACCGGGGTGAATTTCAGGATGCGTTTGTATCCGATGGTGGCGGCGGAGGCCAGTGGTTTCCAGGTGTTGTCCTCCCAGTACTCTACATTGAAGGCACTTACCCGCTGACCTAACTTGATATATTCCTGTATCAGGAGGAATTTAATTTCACTATTTTCCGGAAGGTTCACGTCAAGACTTGCGGACGTTGTTGAATCATTGGTGGTCCAGTATGTTTCCGCGTCGCCATCCGTTACGCCGGAAGGGTCAAAGCGCTTGCTTTTACCGCGATATTCGCTCGCCGTAACCTCCGCCTTCAGGGCGAGATTTTGATCAAAGGCTTCATCCAGTAATTTGCGCCAGCCCTTCAGGGCTGCAACATCTTTTTCGTGAAGGAGTCCGCGTTTATCGGGAGGTATGTTCAACAGGAGTGTTGAGCCGCGCCCGACGGAGGTAAGGTAAATGTCAAATAATTTCTCCGGGGATTTCACCAGAGAATCTTCCTTCTCGTGATAAAACCACCCTGGCCGGATGGAAACATCGACTTCCGCTGGTATCCAGTGTGTACCCTGTGGATGACCGGTGTTGAGCAATTCCGTTATCCCCGGTCGTCCTGCATACAATGTATCCGGTGTAATGGTGTTCCAGTTTGTTTCACCTGCGACACCACGCTCGTTTCCCACCCACCGCACACCAGGGCCCGCATCACTGAAAAACAGAACGTCCGGCTCCATTTGCCTCACAAACGAAAGGGTTACGGGCCACTCATAGTAACGCGCCCCGTCGATGCTACGTTTTTCCCGGGCGCCTCCGTAATAACCCGTGCCCCCGTTCGCCCCGTCGAACCACATCTCGAACACAGGACCATACCTGCTGAAGATCTCCTTTAACTGATTGCGGTAATATTCGATGTAAAGTGGCCTCCCATATTCCGCATGATTTCTGTCCCACGGAGAAAGATAAACCCCAAACTTCAGGCCGTGACGCCTGCACGCGTCAGCCACTTCCCGCACAACATCGCCCTTGCCGTCTTTCCACGGGCTGGCGGCAACATCACGATCGGTGTATTCGCTCGGCCAGAGACAAAATCCGTCGTGGTGCTTACAGGTGAGGATGGCCCCCCTGAACCCAGCTTCCTTCAAAGTGCTGATCCATCGGTCTGCGTCGAACGAAGTAGGATTGAAGATAGTGGGGTTCTCATCGCCAAAACCCCACTCCTTATCGGTGAAGGTATTCGTGGTAAAATGGATAAAGGCATTCTGTTCCATCTGGTGCCATTGAAGCTGTGCCTGCGAGGGAATGGGGAAAAGTGCCGCAGGGGGTGCTACCTCGGCGTTCCTGCAGGCAGATAAATAAAGGATCAGGAGTAAAGGAATGGCGAACTTCATAGTCAAAAATACTATTAGAAATGCAAGGTTCGCTTCAAATGGAGATTTTTTATGCCCGATTGCCGGGCACTTCATTTTTTCATACCGATGCTGGGGATCAGTCAATATTATTATGCCCGATGGTCCATAGACTGCCCGTCACAGCATCTGTATTCTAACCAATCACCGCTAACAGCAATTCGGGCATGAGTTTTATACGAAACTCAATATTATGGAAAAAATCAAGAACGGTGATCCCGTGTTATATAAGAACCTGAAGGGGACGATTTACGGAAAACCCCGCGAGAACAAGTACAAAGGCCTGTTATATACAGTAAAAATTGGCGACGATTATTTCAAAGCCGGCGCAAGTGAATTAACCCTTAACGCAGAAGAATCGCCCACAGGGGAGTTTGACCTTTTTTCCCAGCCAAAGCGATAATGGTATTGGATGCCCGATCATCGTTGCGCAGCTTACATTGCTTAATGCCGCGCACATGTTTGTAATTTTCTATTATCACAGCGTCATTTAGGGAAGCGAAATTCATTATGTTTGCAAGAACCTGCCTGCCGGTAATTGGCCACGCGGCGGCAGGCATACATAATCATACCTCCTTTGTTTATCACCTACATTATCATCGGCGTTACAACACTGGTAAGCTTATATGCTTTCCAGGCACCTGGTTTTTTGGCAGCGGCCATGATGAATCCGTATTCAGTTCAACACAGGCAGCAATATTACCGGTTGGTTACCTCTGGCTTTGTTCATAAAGACCATGTACACCTTCTGTGGAACATGCTTTCTTTCTATTTTTTCGGTACCGCCATTGAAAAGGAATTTTACGGCCTGTTCGGCAGCGCCGGCAGCCTTTATTTCATTGCCCTCTATGTGATGGCGATCGTTGTTTCCGATGTGTCCACACTTTTCAAGCACAAAGACAACCCGGGTTATAATTCCCTGGGTGCCTCCGGCGGAGTTTCCGCCGTGATCTTTGCATTTATCATATTCGAACCTCTCGCGGATATATACGTCTATTTTATACCCCTTCCGGGTTTCATTCTGGGAATACTGTATATCACTTTTTCCTGGTACAAAGGCAGGAAATCAAACGACAACATCAACCACGATGCTCACCTTTACGGAGCTCTTTTCGGACTCGTATTTTGTGTAATTGTGGCCCCGTCTTCGATCGGGAATTTTTTTGAACAAATTAAAAACTGGAAATTATTCGAATAATCCAGTTATCAAAACCATTGGCTGCTTGCGCCTGACGGCCCCTTCGCGCAATTCCTCAATTATGCAATTCCGTCCGCCGGCTGGACATTCCACAATTTGACCGCCTCGGCTTCAACTTCACATTCCGCAAGCTATGGCCTGCCTGTGCCGAAGCCCCCGACTCATCGTGGCGGAGGCAGGCAAACCAATACCAGACTAATGACTGATGACTGATGATTGATCACTGGTAACCGATTCAATCGCTTCAACGTGTGATTTTCCATTCGGCGACGCGACCTTCTTCTCCTCTGCTATCCGTCCCGGGTCTCCGAAAACATAGAAGAGTTTCTTTTTGAAGCCTTTTGCCTTTCGGACATCGCGCACCATATCGGCGTATTCGTGAAAGTTGATATGAAAGGGATTAGCCTTGTGTTCGATGTTGTGGGTTAAGCCATACTGAACCTGTTCTTCCTCGGGTTGGTAAGTTCCAAACATGCGGTCCCAGATAATGAACGTCGCACCATAATTCTTGTTGATGTACTTTTCCTGTGAACCGTGATGCACGCGATGGTTAGAGGGTGTTGCAAAAATATATTCGACGACCGGATGAAGTTTCCTTATGTATTCGGTGTGCACCCAGAACTGAAATAGAACGGCGATCTGGTTGGTGACAAAAATGATCACCGGATGAAAGCCCAGGAACGAAACGGGTAAAAAGAAAATGATTTTGATATACTGTACCCAACTCAGACGAAAGGAAACTGTCAGATTATAATATTCACCTGAATGATGCGCTACATGAGTAGCCCACCAGAATCGCTGGCGATGTGAAATGCTGTGCGCCAAGTAACTGCACAGGTCA
>JBBEBN010000088.1:0-7326 GCA_040882305.1 Cyclobacteriaceae bacterium | reverse complement strand
CGCCGTTCAGCGATCCCAGGTTTATTTTGACGGAGTTACCAGAAGGGTTCACTATACTCACTGTGTGATCAGGCGTTGTAATAATTCTGTAAAGGTACACATCCCCGCCGGTGAGGAGAGATTGCGCGTCGGATCCTGTAAATGCCAGGTCAACGGTATTATCCGTAGGGGTGGCAGGTCGCGTGCCATTCAGGGTCACGGTACCTGAAACGCGGATGTGCGTGGCGTTGTGAGGGGCGCCTTTCAACGCAAGCCCCTCGTTGACTGTAAGGTTCCCCAATACGGTGATCGTATCGCCGTCAAATGTCTTTGGCACTGTTCCTGAAAGGATAATATTTCCATAGGTGTTGGCCATGATGTTCGGGTGCGCATTGAAGATGACCGTTGATTCCTGGGATAATTTCACCAGCGTGGGTGCGGTGGCATTGTTTAAGTTCAGCACGGCACTTCCCTCCAATTCAACGCTTGCCGAAAACGGATGGTCGGCCGTGAGCGTAACACCATCGGGTATGATCACGCGCGAAGAACTGCCGCCGATCGTCCAGCTACCACCGAGTGATGCGGTGGTGCGATTCACGACCATGAAGTATTGACCATTGTCCGAAAAGTTTTGCGGAGCTTCACCTGTACCATCAGCGTTCCGGCGCCACGTAGACAGTTCATCCAAATTGCCGGTGGCGAGAGAGTAAAAGGCCGCCGAAGTATTTGTCACTACCACCAGTGGCCCGGAAGCTTCCGAGCGATTTCCGCTGGCATCCACAGCTCTAACAGTGATGACATACTGGGTATTGGGAGACAGACCTTCCACGGTGAAGGCCTGCATTGTGGAAGTGCCGATCAACTCGTTGCCAGAATAAATTTCATATTGTTTTACGCCAACGTTATCGGTCGAAGGTTGCCACGAAAAGGCAAGGTTCGTGAGTGTTTTATTGATCAGCGTTAATTCCTGCGGCACGCTGGGCAGTACGGTATCCGTGGAAGTTGTTGCTGTTGCAACGGAAGAGAAACCCGATGCGCCGCCGTTGTTCACTGTCTTTACCTTATAGTAATAAACCTTTCCAGGCAGAAGACCAATGGAATCGACTGCGGACAAACCTCCAGCCCTGACCACTATCTGGAAGGGGCCGGTGCTTAGGGCGGAACGGTAAACTTCATAGTCCGTCTGATTATCATCTTCAAACTGCCAGCTGAGATCGACGCGTTGCATTCCCGCAGCAACAGCGCTCAGATCCATGGGAGCGGCAGGAAGAGGAGCCGGCGTATACGTTCCGCTTTTCAGGGCCGAGTCGGGAATGATAACAAATTCATCGCCGCTGCCAATACCCGGACCTTTATAGCGTACGGTGAGAGTATGGCCTGCTACATCGTCAAAATACTGCACTTCAATAGGATGTGGGCCAACCGTGAGATAGATTCCCTCGCTGGCGACCGTTTTCGTGTTGTGTATCCCATCATTGTTCGCGATCACCGTTCCATCCAGAATAAGGCGGCTCCCGTCATTTGAAGTGATGTTGAAATAATAAGTCCCCTCTGTTTCAATGTCGATATAACCGACAAACTGGAGATTGAAATAATCATCCTGTGTGCGGGGTTGCAGTGTAAAGTTGGGTACGGTACCCGTGAATTCAGGATTTACCCACGTTGCAACCATTGCCGAATCATCAAGGCTTTCCCACCTTCCGGTACTGTGTTTGTAAACCAACCCGGTCAAGTATGTCGTGGCGATAACCTGATTAGAGGGTTGTGAAAAGTGGTTGCCAAAATCCACCGCTTTCACGCGGATAGCGTAGACGTTATTGTGTGGGAGGCCTGTTAGTGCGAACGTCGTGGCATTGCTGCCGGTGCTGACCGAGTCGCTGTTGTAGTAAACATAGTATTCCCTGATGTTGTTCTCATCCTGTGAAGGTTTCCAGGAAAGTTTGATGCTGTTCAACGTGTTGGAAACCGCCTTCAGATCCTGGGGTGGTGGCGGAGTCTGGAAATCCCCCAGGGTCGCAAACTGATAGTTGATGCTGATGTCATCAGAAGGTACATAATTCGAGCGCCCGGAATTATTGACCGCGCGTAATTTATATTCATAGGTTGTTCCGGGATCGAGGTTGGAATCCTCATAGGAAATTCCATCTTCACCTGTTTTTGTCACAAATCGAAAATCCGTCGTTCCAGCTTTCCTTCGCCAGACCTCGTATCCTGTTTCAAGACCGGAAACATCGTTCCAGCTGAGAAAAATGCTTGAGGATGTTGCGATGCCTTTCAAGTCAATATCGTCAGTTGAAACGGAAATATTTTGTGGTGACGAGTTGTTAAAGAACAGGTTGACAGGATCCGAAGTTGGGCTCGGACAATTATAACTCTCTGCAACTAGTGTATAGGCGCCATTTGCCGATGAGTTTCCATTGATAAAGGTGGCCACACGCAAGGTGTCATCGATATCCGTTCCCGGAAAGTTAATCGGTACTCCGTTCTTGTACCAGACGTAAAGCTCAGACGAATCGGAAGCCTTTAACTTTATGGTATTGTTTTCATCGGTGCTGACGAGTCCTGGTCCCCGCAAGTGCGCGGTGCCCAGCACCTCTATCGAAGGTTTTTCCGGATACATTTCACTCACGACGATGGATTCCGACCACGGTTCCCAGTCAGGTTCGGCAGGATTCGCTTTCCTGCTGAAGCGTCCACGGTACGTTCCGGGAGTTTCCGCAATAAATTCCGCGCTTGTTGCTCCGGGAATTATGTTGCCATCGCGTTGCCATTGATAAGCGAGGAAACCTTTGGCAAAAGACACCGTCACGCCGGTCTGGGTGGTGTTGCAAATGATGGGATTTCCGTGGGCTATGTGAGGATTGTTTTTGCGTTTCCCCAACATCCAGGAAAAAAAATCGGGCTCATTATACGCCGTGTTCCAGGTTCCATGGCCGAGGTTCGGATACAAATAATAGCGCACGTCAGCTCCCGCATCGCGAAATTGCCTCACATAGCTGTACGTCCTCTGGGGTGTTGGCTCTTCATCCAGGCCGCCCTGAAAAATCCACAGTGGTATTTTACTCACTTCACCAATCATTCCGCCACTGATGAGACCTGCCTCATAAACAGCGGACATCGGTAAAGCGGCAGCAAACATCCAGGGGGCTCTTTTCAATGCGTGATAAACTGCCACTCCTCCATTTGAGAGTCCATGGATGTAGACCCTGTTTTCATCAATGTTATATTTTTTGATCATCAGCCTCAATAGCTTGATGGCTTCTTCAACAGTAACATGCGAATTCCATCCATTCAGGCTTTGTGGAAACAAGACAAAGCCTGGAAAGGCCCGATCAGGCAAACTCGGATCATTCGGGAGCCTGGAGCCCGCGAGATTGACTGCGGTGAGGTGCGGCCCGCCGCCGTGCAACAGGTTCCGGTCGTTGTTTAAAAGTTTGTGAAACTGATCGGTAGGCGCCGGAGGGCTGTTTGTATTCGGATTGTAGCTTCCTGAAGCCCATAAACACTTCTTGTCGACCCAACAGTTTCCTGATTCGCCTGCACCATGAAACATAATGATGATGGGATATCCCGGCGAATATGACGCATTGTAATTTTTGGGTTTTAGCAGCCTGTAGTTCATCACGAAAATATCGGACGTGCCATTTTTCTCCCTCAGGTTACCATGTCCATACGGACTGGTATTCCAGCTGGTCATACTGGTAGGCGTGTTGGTTTTTACACCAGGGGAGCTTTCCCGGTAACTGAAGGTGATGCCTTCCTGAAGGTAGTAATACCGGGTTGGCGATTTGGCAAGGCGCAAATCCAACACACCGCCATAGGGTGGGCTTGTATTGTAAACAAAGGATGTATCTACCTGCGAAAATGAGCACAAGGTGGTACTCAGGTACAGCACCCACAAACCAACAGACTTTTTCATTACTGTAACCTACTTGTTAGAGTTCTGCGGTTACCGTAAAAATATTGTTCCTTGACCGGCCCTTACCGGTCCAAAGACGACAACAAAAGCAGACAAGGTGCCGGGGAACGCGAAATTTGCGTTATAAAAATTTTGAATCAGCGCCGGACAACAAGCTTAAAATAGAAAACCCAGCCGCACATAGCCCAGGGTGCCTTCCGGTGAATGTCCCGTCTCTATAGACAATACAGCAAGGTTGAATGGTGTAAACCAGATTCCACCGCCCCACGCCTTGTGCCAAACCCCGGATTCGCCGTCGGGGGCAGAAGGATCGTCCCCATTTTCATTTTTGTACCATATTCTTCCCACATCGTGAAAGCCGAGGATACCAAGGGATGCAGGAAATAAATACGACTTGAAGCTGAGCAGGCGCACCCGTACTTCAAAATTCGCAAACATCTTCGAATCGCCGTAAAAACGCGTTTCGCGAAATCCCCTTAGCGCGGCCTTGCCGTCCAACACCTGGGCCTGATAAAACGGATACTGGCCCCGGTTTATGCCCCCGCCCACTCGTCCGGCAAAGACAAGTCTGGAGCGTTCCCGAAAGGAATGATAGAATGAGAGTGAGCCGTCCATTGACGAAAAATTATCTGCCGCCCGTCCCCAGCCTGCCAGGTGCCTGCCCGAGATCCTGAACAGGGAACCCCGCTGGCTAAATAATTCGCCCCCGCGGTGTCCGGCCTGAAATTCCCATGCGATACCGCCAAAGGATTTGTATCCTGAAAAAAGATCTGTGGAGAGCGTTTCTGCATATTCTTCAATATACCGGTTCTGACCTGCGCGCGGCTCCTCCATTTCAACGCGTTGCACCATGGGCCCGAATTCCAGATGTCCCCAGCTTCCGAGAGCCCGCGATAAGGACGGATACAACGACATTTCTTCGAAGCGGTATCGATAATATTGAATGGCATGTTCAACACCAATGGCAGATTGTTCATCAATATCCTGATCAAAGACAGACTCATTCCCCATTCCAAAAAAGTTGTTGACGAAGTTGGGGGCCTTCACATCCGCCTCCAGCTCAAGGTCCCATTTTCCGATAACCTCAGTGAATTTTCCCTGATAGAGAAAATTGTACGACTGAGTGTGGGGAGCAATACTGGCAAGAAAAAGATGGCGCTCACTGAAGGGGTCTTTCCTGAATCCGTTCCTGTGAAATAAAAATCCACCGCCTAAAAAAATGCCGTCATCAAAGTTGTAGTTACCATACAGGAGCGGCGCGAGCCTGTCGAACTCAAATGAAGTGCGGTCATATTCATTTACCGACGCATCGGCGGAACGAAGGTCTTTTACTTCTCCGGCGGAGCTGAATGCTCCCTGACCGTGCTGATCGTAAAAAAATGTTTTTTTCCCCGGACCGCTCACCTTTGATGCGTCGGATAAGACATCGTTACCCTCTCCTCCTATGGACCTGATAAGTATGGAATTCGACGATGATCCTGAAATTTCAAAAACGTCTTCGCCTTTCAGTCCATACAATCTTACTTCACGGGTTTCATTTTTCCGGAAGAGCCGGTCATAAAGTTTTTTTCCGCGTTCGCCTTCTTTCGTGATCTTGTAGACCTTCACGTGAACATCTCCGTTGGAAAGGCGTTCAACTTCAAACGCTTCCCTTTTGTCGGACCCGGTGACATCCACTTCACGCGCCAGGAACTCATAGTGAGAGATCGCCTCGGATACAATGTTATCCCTTCTCGCGCTGAGCTTGCGGATAATCTCTTCTCCATGCAAGTTGTAGATCTCATCCGGCCACTGCCGTACCGATGATTCAATCACTTCATCCGTAAAGTCGTGTTTCAGGTCTTCCGCCATCCGGATCCACTCCTCTCTGGAGAGATGGGTGAGGAACGAGCGGTCAAAATGGCGGGCATTGAAGGACAATCCGGAAGGCCAGTTGATATCTTCATCAAACCCTTCGAATTTCGGTAAGGCCCACCTGCGGCTCCAGATCTTTGCGAGCATTCCTTCGTTGACAAAAAAAGTCTGGTCACGGTCTCGCGGAATGGGCCTGAAGACGTTATCCTTTTTATCTTTTATTGTCGCCCAGCGCCACTGATCATCATGACGGTCCCAATCGCCGATGATGAGATCGAATAAACGGTTGCGCAAAACAAATTTCTCATCTACCGAGTGGTCGTTGTCGTCAGCGAGTTTCTCAATCACTTTGCTGGTACTGATGATGTTTTCGGAATTTCCGAAATACGGCGCGTCAGACCAGTCTTCATCCGGTCGTTCTTCAAACAATGCAAGGGTGTTGGCAAAGGCCTGGCGGTACTCCCCTAACCTGGGGTCATCAGGGATGTAGACGAGTCGCGGATTGGTGTGATACAACCCCATCGCCTCGGCCATTGGCGCCACGACCAGGGCTGCATAGGGATGAGAAGCCGAGATCTGGTCCTGAACAAGATCCTGCGCAAAAGTTTCCCGCAGCACTTCGGGGATCGCGCGCTCAGGAAATTTTTCCACTGACCGGAGCACATACTCACGACCGCCTGCATCCGCTAACCGCAGCGATAGTGTTTGCTGGCCACCTCCTTTTTGCAAGATCCTTAATCCTCCTTTTTCGGTCCCCAGATCAAACACCGGTACTTCTATTTCCTGTGACCATGCCGACCGATAGTTTCTTCCCAGCAGCCATTGCTTCAGTTTGCCGGCTTCATACTGATCGCTGGCCTTTACACGGAAGTGTTCAATTTTATCGATATCAGGTATGCCATGATAATTCGGTGCGAACTCACGAATGGCCGGAATGTTCCGCGCGAAAACCTGTTGCGAGAGCGGATACTTTTCATCCACCTGAAAAAAGCGGACGGACACTGAGCCATTAGCGTGCAAGGACATCTGGGCAAAACCTCTGATGTCTTTCGCAAAAACAGCATGGCGCTTTTTTTTCACGTACTCCGTCTTGGCAGCCGAACCGCTGACAATAAAATGTGTGCTGTCTTTTAAGATGTATTGAAGCGCGTGCTCATGTCCGGCGACGTAAACCGAACCCGGATACTGTTGCATGATGCGCTGCAATGCCTGCGCAAATTCCTTGTAGACGGGATGTGCCGTGTCCTGAATGTGACCGAACCATTTCCGGTAGAGCGGGTACATGGAGCCGATCAGGGGCATTGGAATATATAAATATTGAGTGATCTCTTCCAGGGGAAAGATATGGGCCTTCCACGTAAAGATCCCGGCGTGTTCTCCGTAAGTGATGAGGGGATGATGTGCGGCTATGATAATTCTTTTTCCGCGATTGTTTCTGAAGATATCCTCCACCATGGTGAGGACTTCTGCAGTAGTAGTGGCCCCGCACAATTCTGCGTCTTTCGGCTTTTCCCATTCATGAAGGAGCCACTGGCTATCGATGATCAACAGGATAGTTTTTTCATTGAGCGGGA
>JBBEBN010000087.1:5209-7357 GCA_040882305.1 Cyclobacteriaceae bacterium | reverse complement strand
ATACTGTATTTGCTACGAATAACGAGAGCGGTTGTATTACAAGCACGGACGTCACAATACCGAAAGTTGCACTGCCTGCACAAATTGCAACGCACACATTTGTGGATCAATTGATCTGTTACCCGAATGGAAATATCCAGGTAACCGAAATTCAAATCGACGCAAGTGCCATTGGATTGGGTGTGATTCCCTACAACGCCGCCCTCACCGGCGACTTCGACTTCCAGTGGTTTAGGGCAGCCCCTGCAACGCCGGGAACATTTGATCCCATGGCTCCGCTTGAAGACAACACCGCGACTGATATCAACAGGGAGCTGCTTGAGCCCGGAATTCTGGCAGGTCAGTATCCCACCATGGGCGCAGGTACATACTACGTGGTGGCTACGCGAATAGCAGGAGCTACCGTCCCTGTTGTCGGATTGGGTTGTCCCACAACGCCTCTTCGGGTCGACATTGAGAATAAACGCATTAACCCTGTCATTACCCTGAGTCCGTTCAGCAATACCTCGTGCAGCACGACGATCTTTGAAGGTGAAATTGAAGTAGATGTGACCGATGCCTCACCGGGCGTGTTTGGACCTTTTGATTATACTTACGCATGGCCAGTGGTGACCAGTTCCACGACTCCCGCTACCCCCGGGAATCCTTACACAGGTGTCAGTGCAACCGATGGTCCTTTCGGAGGATTGGAAGAAGGGGACTATACCCTTGAAGTTACCAATAACCAAACCGGTTGCCTCATAACGGCAATAACAACCATCCTAAAAAATACTACACCGATCTTTGTTACCGACACGGAGATCGTAGACCAGTTCTACTGCGATCCCAGCGGTCGACTCGAAGTGACACAGATCAATTACGAAGACCGTACGGGAGCCCCACAAATAGCGCCTATCGCAGATTTTGATTTCACCTGGTCAAGAGCAGGCGTTGGTGCCGTAGGTACTGTGCAACCTTTGCTTGACTCTCTCATAAATTATCCCGGCATCGGAGCCGGTCAATATTCCGTATTCGCCAGACGCACTGCGGGAAGCCCCGGACTCGATTGCGTCTCCGCACCCGTCAATCTTGAGATTCTCGATAAATCGGTTGACCCTGTTCTGACACTCACTCCTTTCAGCAACACATCATGTACTGCTGTGTTTGAAGGTGAAATTGAAGTGGACCTCACCGATGCGTCGGTTGCTAAAGTCGCTCCCTCACCTGACGCCGGACAACCCATTCTCTACAGCTACAGCTGGACGGATGTGGATGGTTCAGGATCAGTCGTGCCGGGGAACCAGGCAGGTCAAACCGGCCTGAACAATCTGTACCAGGGACTGGAAGATGGGATCTTCAGGCTTACGGCGGTAAATGAAATAACAGGATGCTCAGTACAGGCAACCACTACGATTGTTGAGGACCAGACACCTGTATTCGTGCAGGATGTAACAACCATTCCTCAATTCTACTGCGATCCCAGCGGAAACCTGAATGTAGTGGAGGTCACGTTCAACGATCGCGATGGTGTGCAACAAAACGGGCCTTTAAATAACTTCACCTATACCTGGTCAAGAAATACGGTCGGAAATGTGATCGTCACAACAGATCCCTCCGCGCCTGTGGACGCAGGACATACAGGCACTGAGTTGGATTCAGTTGTCCATAACACAATTGGTGCTGACTCTTACTGGGTGGTTGCTACCCGCGCCATCGGCACACCGGGCGCTGGCTGTTCCTCCGCTCCTTTCAGAATAGATATCACCGACGAGACCGTTACCCCTGTCATCACGCTTACTCCTTTCAGCAACACTTCCTGCACGGTGGCGTTCGAGGGTGAGATAGAAGTCGATGTCACAGATGCATCCGTACCGAAAGTACCTGCGGCACCATTTGCGTATGACTATACCTGGAGCCCTGTAAATCCTCTTGGGTTAGTGGTACCTGGAAATCAGGTTGGCCAGACCGGTATAGACAATCTCTACAGCGGACTACAGGACGGCACGTACCAACTTCAGGTAGAAAACCCTGCCACAGGTTGTATTGCAGTAGGTACCACGACCATCATTAAGAACAAGACACCAGTGTTCCTCACCGTGGTCAATCCCACTCCCCAATTCTATTGCGATCCGAGTGGGCGACTGGAAGTTACCGGTGTAACCTTTACTG
>JBBEBN010000087.1:0-5109 GCA_040882305.1 Cyclobacteriaceae bacterium | reverse complement strand
CTTACAAACTGGCAGCGGTCAACACCATTACCGGATGTTCTTCCGAATCCACCACCACCATTATCAAGAACAAGACACCTGTGTTCCTCACCGTGGTCAATCCAACACCGCAATTCTATTGCGATCCGAGTGGGCGACTGGAAGTTACCGGTGTAACCTTTACTGACCGCGACGGTGTCAACCAGATCGGCGCCATCGCCGACTTTACCTTCGACTGGTCAAGGGTTGCTGTCGGGGCCAATGTGGCGACAACCATCGGAAGTGATCCCCGCGGCGCATTCCTCGACTCCCTGGTATATGCCGGAATCGGATTTGACCCCAACTACTATGTTGTGGCCACCAGAACCGCCGGCGCTCCCGGTGCAGGTTGTGCCTCCGCTCCCATCAAAGTGGAGATCACGGACATGCGCGAATACCCGAGCATTGTGCTCACTCCTTTCAGCAACACTTCATGTACCGCAGCGTTCGAAGGAGAGATCGAAATTGATATCACAGATTCTTCTGCTCCGAAAGTCGCTCCTTCCGCGGACGCGGGACAGCCAATTCTCTACGATTACATCTGGACTGACGTGAATGCCGCGGGGCTCGTACTTCCTCCGAATCAGGCTGGTCAGACCGGTTCAAACAACCTGTATCAGAACCTTGAAGATGGAACTTACAAACTGGCAGCGGTCAACACCATTACCGGATGTTCTTCCGAATCCACCACTACTATCATCAAGAACGGAACTCCGATCTTTGTTCAGGATGTGGACATGATCCCTCAATTATACTGCGATCCAAGCGGACACCTGGAAGTGAGGTCCATAACCTTCAATGACCGCAATGGAGCCAGTCAGATTGGACCGTTGACCGACTTCACTTTTGCCTGGACGCGGAATGACGTGGTTACAGGTGCGGGAAATACCGATGGCTCCCTGCCGAGAGGTACGTTCCTGGATTCCCTGTCTTACACAGGTCCCGGCACGATAGGTTTCGGAACATACTACGTGGTAGCTACACGCAACACCGGTACGCCTGGAGCCGGGTGTCAGTCGGCGCCCTTCAAAATGGACATCACCGATGAACGTGAAAACCCTGTAGTAAACTTTACGACACTTGCGAATACGGCATGTGATAACAACTTTGACGGAGAGATCACGGTGCTTTCAAACAATTCAAAAGCTCCGGGCGCAGGATCCGCGTACGATATTCAGTGGATCTCCGTGCCTGTCGGAAGTGCTCTGGCCCCGGCCAATGGCGTGGGTACATCATATACCACCCCGTCAACGGACATCATCGGCCCTGGCTCGTTTACTGTCCGCGTGACCAACACAACGACAAATTGCGCATCGGATGCCGTGGTGACAATGATCACCAATCCCCAACCCGTTGAGATCCTGACCGTGAACAAAATGGATCAACTGATCTGTTTCCCCGATGGAAGCATTACCATCTCGGCCGTCAGCCCTGCCGTGGTCCCGGATTACAGCTTCAACTGGTTCAGAAGTGACACTGCTACTCCAGCCCTAGAGGATGGAACAAACACAATAATCATCGCCCCTGCGCTCGATAACACGAACTATCCTTCCATTGGAGCAGACACTTACTTCGTCGTTGGCCAGAAACTCACGGCCCTCGGCTCTGGTTGTTTCACCCCCCCTTTCCGTGTAGACCTGATGGACCTTTCCGTCGATCCGAACCTGGCATTCGCCTTCTCCCCGAACTCCAGCTGTAACCCCGCAAACCCCAACGGTCAGCTGATCGCCACAGCACAGGAACGCGATGGCACAACGGATGCCTATACGTTCAGCTGGACCCTGAATACCGCTGCCCTGCCTCCGGTTACAACGCAGTTGGATAACACTCCGACCAGCCAGCTCGACGACGCCTTCGAAGGTCAATACGCACTTGTGGTAACCAATACCCTTACGGGATGTACCTACACTTCCGGCGTGGAAGTTGTCCTCGACCGCAGCAGGAGCATTCCCAATATCATTAACATCGACACCGTCGATCCGACAAACTGTATCGGCGACGGCTCCGCGGAAGTAACAGCGATTTCCATCGGCGGCGGCCCCGCCATCACCGGCCCGATACTCGGAACAGACTTCCAGTACGAATGGTATGATGATAATTTCGTTCCCGCAAATCAGCTGCCCACGACCGCTCCCCTCCTGCCGGCATTGACTGCAGGAACTTATTTCGTCCGCGTTCAGGACCTGACAACGGATTGTAAATCTTCACCGACAGAAGTAGTCATCCTGGAAGACAACATCGTCTATCCCCTGGTAACCATCACGCAAACCGCCCTGCAGATCAGCTGTATCACCACCACGGGTACGGCAGGATTGCTCGCACAAGGCGACGGACAAACCGATACTAACCCGAGCTATCTGTTCGACTGGTTCAATAACCTCGACGCAACGGCCCCGGCATTTGCCTCGACCAGCGCCGTCGTTAACCTGCTCGATGGTGACTATTCCGTTGCTGTCACCAATACCGCCACGGGATGTACCTCGACAAAATTGTATGTCGTGCGCGACGATTCCAACCGATTCATTCCAATATTATCCCTGAACACGACGGGCCGCATCGACTGCCTCAATCCCGACGGATCACTCCAGGCAAGAGAGGTCGGATGGAGCCCGACAAGCGGTTATCCCTACCCGATAGATTTCACGGCTGAACTATACCCAGGCGCAAATGCAGATGTGTCCCAGCCCGGAACAGTGATGACCTTAATCGCCGGCTTTAACCGGAACTGGCAGGAAAATAACCTAGACGTGGGTTCGTTTACCGTCAAGCTCACGGATAACAACACTGGATGTTTTGTGACTGGTGTGGATGAAGTGCTCGATGAAAGAACCAACCCCGTCGTCATTATTGTGGAAGACAATCCATTGATCAACTGCGACCCCGCACGAGCCAATGGGCAACTTTCCGCCACAGCCGACGGAGGCATGGTGGGCGGATACCTGTTCGACTGGTACAACGGTACCACTGCATCAGGCGCTGTCATGGGCACGAATAATAAACTCATCGGCCTCGCCATGGGTGACTATACCGTAAGGGTAACCAATGACTTCACCAACTGCTTCGCTGATGCAACAAGTGATATCACCGACGGCAGGTTGTTACCCCCCACCCCTATTGCGCAGCTGGTCTTTGACAGAACACGTTGCGATTTCCCGGACGGATGGGTGGCAGCAAACGTCGGTGGCATCACCCTCAATTACGCCTTCGACTGGTACGACGGAACGGCCGTGAAGAGCACGCCTGATTTCAATGGCGTAAATTACAAGGACAGGGACATCGGATTCTACACGGTGACCGCCATGGACGAAATAACCGGTTGTATTTCTCTGCCCACTTCCATCGAAGTGAAAGACCTCCGCGTGATCCCCGAAGTGATCATACATACGACACCGTCTTATTGTGAAGAACTTCCCGGACAGATAGGCGGAACAGGAACTGCGGAAATTGAATTGCGACCATCAAATATTACAACGGACGAAATTACCTGGAGTTTGCAACCCAATACGAGTACCATCGGTATCGGAAGTTATCTCACAAGCATCCTGCCGGGTGTCTACCAGGCTGATGTAGTGACTTCACAGGGTTGTGTGGCTACCGGTGTCGGTGAAGTGGCGACGGAAGTGTTCTCGTATAACCTGGTTTCCAACAACGGCGACCTCAAGAACGACAACTTCAGAATAGATTGTATATCGCAGTTCCCGAACAACAACGTAAAAATATTCAACCGTTCAGGCGTTCTCGTATACCAGGCGGATGGTTATGACAACAACGACGTTGTCTTCAAAGGCCTCGGTGAGAACGGTGTCTACACGATCGGAAATGAGCTCCCTGTAGGAACCTATTTCTACATCATCGACAAACGCGACGGCTCGAAGCCGAAGACGGGTTATCTGGAGTTGGTGAGGTGATGGTTGGGAGTCGGAGGGGTTTGAGAGGTTTGAAAGGTTTGAAAAGTATAAGAAAAAGTGGTCAAGGGCAGTATGAGCAACACGCCGACGCACGAGCTAACTCACGATTGACGATTCACGATTGACGAAACTTATAATTACAATGTCATGGGGAGGCTGAGTGTATTAGTATTCACAATCATACTGGGTGCCGTGGGTGCCAGCGCACAGCAACGGCCTATCCAGTCTTTATATATGTTTGACCCGCTCCTGGTGAATCCTGCTTACGCTGGTACACACGTTCAGCTAAGTGGCACAGCGATTTACCGGAACCAGTGGGTGAACTTTGATGGAGCGCCGAAAACCTTAAGTGGTACCATTCACTCCGGTTTCCGCAAGGCGCGTGTGGGATTGGGACTGATCTTCACGAACGATCAGATCGGTGTTCACAGCGACAACAGTCTCTTTGGAGTGTATTCCTATAAGATCCCCGTTTCAAAAAGGAAGAATGGTGGCCTCATTTCCATGGGTATTCAGGGGGGATTCAATGTGCTGAAGTCCGATTACTTCAAGACCACGCCACGCGACGGGGCTGAAGTGGGTGTCATATCCAAATTTAATCCCAACTTCGGAGCCGGTGTATTCTACCGCGGGACAAATCTCTACGCGGGTCTATCGGTCCCTTACATCCTCAGTAATAAGATCATCGACATCATCGATGTGGAACTGGATACGACGTTCGACACCTCAGGAAAACAACAGCGCTATTATTATCTGATGGGCGGCTTTACAAAAACCCTTTCGAAGGATGTAAAGTGGATGCCCTCCACCCTTATCCGGATCCAGAACAACGCGCCGCTGAGCTTTGATATCAACAACATGTTCATATTCTACGACGCCGTGGGCCTGGGCGTCTCGTATCGTTTGGGTGACTCGGTCATTGGCTTGTTCGAACTGCAGATCAATGAGAACTTTCACGTCGGATACGCCTATGATATCACCATGTCAGACATCAGACTGTATTCCAACGGCTCCCACGAGATCATGATCAACTACCGGATAAAGATACCCAAGCTGCATACGGGACTACCATGTCCTTCGTACTGGTAGACCAGCCGCACGTGCCAGCGCTCAATTCCTTAATTGTTCAATCAGTGTTGTCCGGGGAAAAATCTAATCGCATCAAAAACATCGAATGAATTAA
>JBBEBN010000086.1:0-7382 GCA_040882305.1 Cyclobacteriaceae bacterium | reverse complement strand
CCTGAAGGGATTTTACCAGCAGCGGAATGTTCCTGGGGTGATGAAGACTGTAGATGTTTTACAAACACATTTCTCCATTGGTGCGTCGCAGTTGAGAAAAGGATTGGAAGAAGTGATCACCAACACGCAGTTCAAGGGAAGGTGGCAGATAATTGGAAAGAACCCTACCGTTGTGTGTGATACCGGCCATAATTACAGTGGCGTTCAGCAAGTGATGAGACAGATCTTTGCTCAAAAGTTTAACCGCCTTTTTATCGTCTGGGGAATGGTCGGCGATAAGGATGTGAAACAGATCCTTGAGCTGTTGCCCAAAGAAGCAATGTATTATTTTTGCCAGGCGAGGATACCGCGCGCGATCGATGCGGCAGCATTGCAGCAGGAGGCCGCCGCATTTGGTTTGAAAGGAGAAATTATTGCCGATGTCAATGAGGCAAAGCGAGCCGCCCTCTCACAGGCAGGGCCTCAGGATTTTGTTTTTATCGGAGGAAGCACTTACGTGGTGGCTGAGGTCGAGGAACTGTAAAGACTATAATGTGAAAAAGAAACTGGAGCGGTTTAAAATAATCGAGCGGAATCCGAACGTGATCGAGCCTTCCAAGCCGTCCTACCAGACCATCAAGGGTTTGTGGCGATCATCCTATTTTAATAATGATCATCCCCTCACCCTTGAACTTGCCTGCGGAAGAGGAGAATACACCATCGGTCTCGCCAGATTGTTTCCTGAAAAAAATTTTATTGGTGTCGATATAAAGGGAGAGCGAATATGGAAAGGCAGCACTGCAGCGCTCCATGAACGGTTGGAGAACGCGGCTTTTCTCCGCACGCATATTCTGATGATCGAAAATTTTTTTGAACCCGGCGAAGTAAGTGAAATCTGGTTAACGTTCCCAGATCCGCGGCCGCGCAAGCGCGACGTCAAAAGAAGGTTGACGAGTCCGCGCTATATGGAATCCTATAAGAGACTTTTGTCAAAGGACGGATATGTCCGGTTGAAAACCGATAACACCCAGTTGTATGAATATACACTGGAAGAACTGCGGCTACGGAATGACGTATCCGATCTTGCTTTTACTGCCGATGTCTATTCATCCGAATTAGAAAATGAGTGTTTTGACATCAAAACCCGTTATGAGCAAGAGTTTACGCAAAAAGGTGAGAAAATTAAATATTTGCGTTTTAGATTTGTCTGAAGATCAAACCCCCACCGTTATGGAAGAAGTAAATTTTGACCTCGAAGAGAAATTCCTCAAAGCAGATGCTTTGATTGGCGAGAACCGGCTAAGTGAAGCGGCAAGATTACTCGAAAACATACTGATGGATGCCCCCGATTTCGGCAAGGCACACAACCATATGGGGTGGTTATTTGAAACTAAGTTTAAAAACTTACACCGCGCGGAGGAGCATTACAGACTCGCGCTGAAGTTTAACCCTGACTATACTGCCGCTTACTATAACTACGCTTATCTTTTATCTTCCCTGAGAAAGTTCAATGAATTGGAGGCCCTGTTGAAGGAATGCATCAGGGTACCGGGTATAAACTACGCCACCATTTATAACGAATACGCGCTCATGCGGGAAGCACAGGGTGAGATCGATGACGCGATCCATTATTTCAAATTGCATATCAAAAACTCCTTTGACCTGAAGAGTATTGAAACGGCCTCCGACGCGATCAAGAGATGTGAACGGAAGAAGCAACTGCTGGGGGTGTAGGCTTGTTGGTGCCTGCGCGGCGAAGCTTGTGGTGGCTTGTGTTGAAGGACCGTAGGCGGGTGTTGGTGTCGATCACCTATTCATTCTCGAGCGCTTCGAGTATTGCCCCGAGCTGTTCATAGTTTGTGATGCCAGGCCGGACTTCCCTGGGGCCTTCCAATACAACGCCCTTGAAACATCCAGCCTTGAGCATGTCCGTTAGCTGGTCAAGAGCGGTGATCTTTGATAAAACCGGAAGTTTCAAAGATTCGATATCCTTACAGGTTGTGTTTTCATCCACCACGACATGGGAAATCTTTTCGTCGCGCGGCATTTCAGACATCTGCTTGCTATCGGCAAAATAAACGATGCAAGGTAAGGGCAGATCTTTTCCGTATTTCTGGTACTCCGCCAGGCTCAGTTCAAAATAATCGGGCGAATATTTTTGAATCACGTCTTCTATCTGGTCTGGGCCTGCCATCCCATAGATCTCAGCTACGATCGCCGGACCTGCAAACCAGCCCCTGATATCCTGGAAGACATCTGGAGGCATGTAATCCTCTGCACCCGGAACTACGCGGAATCCAAGCATTTCCACTCCCATTCCCGCGCAATAGCGGGCATCACTGAGATTCGATATATGGCTCACTTTTACAGTCGTTCTTAAGGACATGGTGTATTCCGGACAGAAAAAAATAACTTTGTTGATGTTTACGTTTGAATTCAGGTGCGGATTTACATAAAACACCTTAACTGTTGAAGCATTTCGTTAATTTTTTGCTGTTTTTGGCCCTGTTTGCAGGGTGTCATGGAGAAGAAACCAGTGTCCTGGACTCAGGGGCTGCATACTTTCCCCTTCAAACCGGTGTTTATCAAGTTTACACGGTGCATGAAGTGCGATACCAGGATTCCGCTGAACCGGAGGTATTAAACTACGAACTGATGACGGAGGTGGTGGATTCTTTTCCGTCCGGTGACAGTCATACCTTTGTCCTGCACCGGAGCAGGAGGTTTGCTGAGGCTGATCCGTGGGAAGTACTCGACACCTGGTCGGTGCGAAGGGAAGGGAACAAACTGGTCGTTTCGGAAGGAAACGTTCCTATTGTTAAATTGTTGTTCCCCGTGCGCGCCGGGACTCAATGGAATGGAAACACTTACAATAGTATGGGTGAAGATATTTTTGCGTACGAAGACATTGGCCGGCGAATGGAGTTCAACGGAATGACTTTTGAGAATACCATGACGGTAGAACAGGAATTCAACGAGGATTTGATCGTCCACTACGATGCCCGCAAGGAGGTTTACGCGCATGGTGCCGGTCTGGTTTACAAAGAGGTCACCCAATTGAATTACTGCACAGAAGACCATTGCCTCGGGCAACAAGAGATCGAGAATGGGACGGAATTGAAAATGGAAATCAGGGAATATGGCGAGTATTAAGATTTTGTTCGCAATTGTTTGGCTGTGGTTCGTCTCGGCCTCCGCCACTGCCCAGGAAAATCGATATATGGTTTTCTTTGAGGACAAGGATGGAGTACCTTATACCACCTCAAATCCCATTCAATTTCTTTCCCAGAAGGCGATCGACCGCAGGCTTCAGCAGGGTATTGATATCGAAGAAAGGGATTTGCCCGTGAAGGCTGATTATGTGCAGGGAGTCCGGGACGTCGGGGCCCCGACTTTTTTTACAACACGCTGGCTAAATGGTGTCTTGATCCAGTGTGATCCCGCCGTGTTGGCTTCGGTCGAGTCGCTTCCTTACGTTGATCACATTGAATTTGTGGCGCCTCTTTCAAAATTGCAGTCAGGCGGGCGCCGGAGCTTTGACCTTCGGACGAGAAATAATCATGTCGGGTCGGAAACGGAAAACCAGTTGCAAATGCTGGGAATTGACAGGATGCACCAGGCTGGATACAGGGGAGCGGGAGTGACGATTGCGCTGCTGGACAGCGGTTTTCCCGGTGTCAATACAGGCGCGGCCTTCCAGCATATTTTTGCGGAGGAAAGGTTCGCAGATTCTGTGTCTTATGACTTTGTGCACAACACGGCCAACGTTTTCCAGTATGATGATCACGGTACGGAAACCTTTTCCGTCATCGCGGCGGAAATACCGGATGCCTTTACCGGCGGGGCCAATGAAGCCACATTTCAACTGTTTATTACTGAAGATGTTCCCACTGAATACCGCATCGAAGAATACAACTGGCTATTCGCGGCGGAGCGCGCAGATAGCGCTGGCGTTGATATCATTCACTCCTCCCTCGGGTACTATGATTTCGATGACGCCTCCATGAACTATGCGCTGATGGAAATGGATGGAAAGACCACCGTTGTATCCAGGGCAGCCCAGTGGGCGGCTGACCGCGGCATCGTCGTGGTGACCAGTGCCGGCAATGAGGGTGCGATCCCCTCGTGGCGGATTATTACGGCACCCGCAGATGCCCTCGACGTACTTGCCATCGGCGCGGTGAGCAGCACCCTACAAAAAACGAACTCCAGTTCCATTGGTCCCACGGCTGACAACCGGATAAAACCAGACCTGGTTGCGTTGGGCGCGAGCGTTAAAGTAGTGAAAGCCACAGGCCAGATTTCAACGTCCTCGGGTACGTCACTGGCAGCACCACTTGTCACCAGCCTTGTGGCAGGGATCCTTCAACGGTATCCCGACCTGAACAATAAAGAGGTCATCAGCCTTCTAAAGCAAACTTCTTCACAGGCAAATCATCCTGATAATTTATTGGGCTACGGCATCCCTAATTTTCAGGCTGTGGTGAATTTCCAGGAGCATATCCCCCAGACAGACCCTTTTGAAATCTTTCCCAATCCACTGGCAGACGATACGCTCACGATCAGTCCATTTAGTCCGGATTTGATCGACTCTTGCGATATTGAGATCATCTCATCACACGGGCAGGTGCTCGGACGGGTGACGGCGCGCTTTGACTGGCTGAACCGGACCTATAAGGCGGACCTGTCAGGACTTGCCTCCGGTGTGTATTACATCCGGGTATTCACTGAAAAAAGACGCCACACCTTTAAGCTTGTGAAGTTGTGATGCTACAATACTTCCTTATTTTTGCTGGCTAACCCCCGGCCCATGTCCAATATACCTGTCGTCGCCCCTTCAGTACTTGCAGCAGATTTTGGCAACCTCGAAAAAGAGATCAGGATGCTCAATGAAAGCGAGGCGGACTGGATCCACGTCGATATCATGGATGGTGTGTTCGTGCCCAATATCTCGATGGGTTTCCCTGTAATGGAAGCTATCCGCAGGCATGCAAAAAAGCCTCTTGATGTACACCTCATGATAGTCCAACCCGAGCGTTATTTGGAAGCCTTCCGCCAGGCGGGTGCTGAAAATATTTCCGTTCATGTCGAGGCCTGCACGCACTTGCTGCGCAACATCCAGCAAATTAAAGAGCTCGGATGCAAAGCCGGGGTGGCCATCAACCCGCATACTTCCATTCGCCAGCTGGAAAATGTTATTCAGGATATCGATCTGGTTTGTTTGATGTCTGTCAACCCCGGTTTTGGCGCCCAGAAATTTATTGAGCACACATACCGGAAGGTAGCATCCCTCAAACATATGATCCGCGAATCGGGATCCCTGGCACTTATTGAAATTGACGGGGGGGTAAACCAAACCAATGCCCGACCGTTATTAGAGGCAGGCGCCGACGTGCTGGTGGCAGGAAATTTTATCTTTAATGCGCCCGATCCCAGGGGCGTGATCAAGGCATTGAAAGGCTTTCGACCTTCTAACCTGGTTTGAGGGTACCCCTCCAACGTCCACAGAAGGGGGAGGCGGCACGCCCAGGTTCCTTTAGGGGATTTAGGGATAGGGGTAAAACCGGCAGGATTTTTGACTTTGTAACGCAAAACCTCATATGAATAAGATCGCCGTTATCCTCTTTTTAGTGGCTCTGGCCGGGTGCTCCCGCCAGGTGAGCCGGGTCGATCCCGCCACGGAAATCGACCTCAGTGGCCGATGGAATGATACCGATTCCAGAAAAGTCGCCGACCAGATGATCTATGACCTCTTCGAATCCGATCTCTACAAAAACTATGCAAAGGCCAAATCCGCAAAACCGGTGATCATCGTGGGGGCTATCCGCAATAAAACATCCGAACATATTGATGCGGATAATTTCGTGAAGAAATTTGAAGTGGTGATCCATAATTCCGGCGTGGCGGATCTTGTGGAATCCAGTGAGTTCAGGGACCAGCTGAGAGTCGAGCGCCTGGAACAACAGGAATTCGCCGATCCGGCTACCGTAAAAAAAATGGGCATGGAACTTGGCGCTGACCTGATGCTGTTTGGTGAAATCACCTCTGAAACGGATACTTACAATAACCGTAGAGTTGTAAACTATATTACAACACTTTTTTTAACGGATATCCAAAGCAACAGACGTGTCTGGTACGGCCAGAATGAAATTAAGAAATATGTGAAGAATTGATGTTCGGGAAGGAAGTGCGTCGGGGTGGCAGAGACGCATAATCATGCCACCCGGATTAACAATTACCGATTACCTGATAACGGACTAATGTACCCTGTTAAGATCCTTCAAAGAACTGTCTTGATAACCCTGGCGCTTTTGACAGCTTCCTGTGCCACGTATTATCATCAGCACCGCGACTTCAATTCGGAATTCGAAAAAGGAGACCTTCCCAAGGCGCTGGAGGTATTGCAACAAAAGGAATCCCTGGCAAACAGCAAAAGCAAGTTCCTGTATTTTGTCAACAACGGGCTGGTTCTCTCAATCATGGGGAAGTATGAGGCAAGCAACGACTTCTTTGAAAGAGCCTACCTGTTCGGAGAAGATTATCACGTGAATTATTTCCATGAGGCCGCCGGATACCTGACCAATCCCAACATGAGTGTTTATAGGGGAGAGGATCATGAACACCTCATGCTTCTGTATTTCAAGGCGATCAATTTTCTAAAGATGCGGAAACCGGATCAGGCGCTGGTGGAGTGCAGGAGGTTGAACATCCGCTTGAACCAACTCAGTGATAAGTATCACTCTGAAAGGAAATACCAGCGCGATGCTTTTATCCACAACCTGATGGGCATCATTTACCAGTCGACAGGAGATTTCAACAATGCATTTATCGCTTATCGCAATGCGCTGGAGATCTACGAAGGGGATTACCGTAATTTGTTTTCACTTCTGGTTCCTGATCAATTAAAAAAAGATCTTCTGAATACAGCGTGGTGGACGGGTTTCATTGAAGAATTCCGCGTGTATCAGGACAAATTCGCAATGCAGGATTACGTTCCGGGGAAACCTGATGCAGAACTGGTCTTCTTCTGGCACAATGGTCTTTCACCCGTGAAGTCGGAATGGAACATAAATTTTATCATAGACCACCGCGGCGACAATATGGTGGTATTCACCAATGAAGGTATGGGCATATCCTTTCCCTTCCAGTTGAATGAGAAGCGGGAAAAATCCGATCTTCAGCAACTGGAAGTTTTCAGGGTGGCATTCCCGAAATATGTTGAACGGCCCGAATACTATCGCACCGCTTCCCTCACGAGAGATAGCGTAACCATACCGTTGGAGCTCACGGAAGACATCAGCAAGATTGCCTTTCATTCGCTGCATGAACGGATGGTGCTCGAATTCAGCAAGGGTTTGCTGAGAGCAGCGTTAAAGAAAGCAACGGAAATGAGTAGCAAGAAA
>JBBEBN010000085.1:0-7408 GCA_040882305.1 Cyclobacteriaceae bacterium | reverse complement strand
AATATGTTGTTGTTCTGGAAATAGTTGTTGCTTGCGGGAAGAATACCATCGCCTGAATCGGAAAAGATGAAAGCAGACATGGCCAGGTCCAGCTGTCCGTTCTTGTCCGGGTCGGCGTTGGCTACACTATAATGTGCCACCGAAGGATCGTTGATCTTTTCTGTTATGATCTTTTTGAAAACAACGCTACCTGTTACAGTAGGGTCGCGAAGGAAAAGGCGGGAGCGCGAACCAGTAAAGGGAATGGCAACCGTCATCAAGTCCAGATAACCATCGTTGTTGTAATCGCCCCAAGAGCCGCTGGTAGAAAAATTTGCCTCAGAGATCAATGTGCTGACATCTTTTGTAAAGGTCCCATCTCCATTGTTCTTATAGAGGGCGTTGGAGGACACCGAGCCGCAAAAAAGGTCTATATTCCCGTCATTATTGTAATCGCCCCAGGCAGCGGAAAAATAGTTCGTTCCGTCAAAACCATTGCCTGTTATTTTTGTGAAGGTTTCATCACCATTGTTGTGGTATAAGCCACCGGCGCCATCAAGGTTGCCCATCAAAAAATCCTGGTAGCCGTCATTGTCATAATCGGCCCAAATGGAAAGAAGGGGTTCATCCTGAGACGGTGCTCCCTGGAATACTTTCGTAAAGGCGTGGTTGGCATTTTGCCTGTAAACGGCAAAGCTTCCGTCCTCCCCGCTCAATAGCAGCAGGTCGGGTAAGCCGTCCCTGTTAATATCAGCCCAGGACGAGGCGGCGACTTCTTTTTCGATAACCGCAAGGTCACCGAGCTGGCCGGAGGGAACCTTGCTGAAAGTAAAGTCGCCATTGCCCTTGAAGATATCCAGCACGCGAACTTCATCGCCGTTGAATGCAATGTCCGGGAAGTTGTCATTGTCGTAATCGGCAACAGAAGGCAGGAAATAGGGTACGTCACCGACATCTATGATCATGCTTTCATAATCTCCGGTACCCAGGTTTTTAAAGATCATGGGGGTTGCCAGTTCATTTTCGGCATCATATTGCATCGTTAAATAATCCTCAAAACCGTCGTTGTTAAAATCGGCCCAGATGGATCCAATTGTTGCGGAAGCACTGAAATTCGTTATAGCGTTATCAGCGACGATAAAATTTGGTCTGTTAAAGGGTACTGACACCACATCCGAATTAGGTGATTCATCCGGCGTCGTATTGGCGTTCCGTGCCCTCATGCGGTAATAGTAAGTAGTTCCAAGGCTCAGGGCAGGATCGCTGTCTGTATAAGTTGTTTGGGGATAGTCGACGATGGCGATTTGAGAAAATCCGGAACCCGCACTCAAAGACCGCTCCAACACATAACTTTTTTCATAGTAGGCTGCCGTCCATTTCACTTCGATAGAGGTATTGGAAACCACATACGCCACGAGCGATGCGGGTTTTACAGGAATGGGATCTGTGGGATTTACAGTCAGGGAAATGGTCTCCGTATTGTTGTTGCCGCACGCGCGCCATTTCAGGGTGAGGGTCGTTCCATTCCAGGTGCCGTTTCCATTCGGATTGATATCACCCGGCTGGCCGACTACTGTTTGACCACAACTTTCAAAAAACGTAGATACCTCCACAGAACCAGTCAGGCTCAACGACAGATTGCTGATCTCATATTTTCCGCCTCCAAGGTGCTTGATGCCCACAGTGACCGGGGCACCGAGGACTGAATATCCCCCACCTCCCGCATTGATGGCACTCCAGCTCCTGTTTTCAGGAAGGGTCTGGGCGCATGCCGCAGAGGTTGTGACTGAAATAGTGGACGTGGGCGTTGATGTTCCCGCTGCGTTTTTTGCTTTCACACGGTAAGTATAGCTCGTGCCGGCCTGGAGATTTGAGTCGACAAAATATCCTCTGTCTCCTGACCCATAACAAACGTTCCAACCGCTCACCTGGCCAGCGGTTACAAAGTCGACGCCGTTGACAGACCTTTCGATGATGATATCACGGTCGTATCTGTCGACGTCCATCCAATCGAGGGCAACTGCGGTGGCAGTCTTCCCGATCTCCCTCAGATCGCTCGGCGGCGTTGGCAACACAATAGTGTTGGCGCTTTGATAAAGATAGTCGCCATAGAAAGCGAGGTATGCATAGCCATTGTTGTCAATAGTAATATCATTCAGATTATAAACATTCAGGGTGGCTGGCAGCGTAGTTTCAATGAATGTCGCGCCATCATCCCGTGACACATGAACTTTCTCGGTACTTCCGTCAACGAAAAACAGATAGCCGTTCTTTGCCATGAAGAAATCGCTCGTTGACGGAGCGGTGCGGGTTGCCCAGGAAGTTCCCCCGTCGGAGGAGACAGCGACTCTGTCGGAGGAAGCCGAGTAATTATCGAAAAGATAGAATTTACCGTTCGCTGCTGCCACTTTCTGTATGTCGTATAAAGCAATCGGGATGGTGGTTATTTTAGTTGCCGCCGCCGCAGTGATCACATTGCTGGCATTGTACGTAAAATCAATTTTGTAATAGGCATCAGCAGAAAGTGAATAGTCCCACAGGTTTACAATCATTCTGTTAGAAGAGGCAAACGCTGTCTTGTCTTCGTAAATCGAAAACTGTGCCGGCAGACCCGTAACAGCGACGGGGCTGGCTGTCCAGGTCGAGCCGTTGTCGGCAGAATAATAGAGGCCGATAGGATAACTCGTGTGTGCCAGGCCAAATACCTGGCCATCGCCCGGGGAAGCAGCCCAAATAAAGCCCCCCAGAGGAGAAACCTCATTCCAGGAGGCGCCCTGGTCATAGGATCTCTTTAATATGTTATAGTCGACTACCGCGTACAACGGGTAGCCGTCGTCATCCGTAAAAAAATATCGGATGTCAGTGGAGAGTGTCGGAACATTTGCCCAGTTGTTTCCGCCGTCCTGCGATTTCAGTAATCCAAGGGAATTCGTTTTGATGTAAAGGTAGTTGTAATTGTCGGCAAGGATTTGTTCAGCTTGAACGCTCGCAATCCCGATATTGTTTTCCGTTACCGAAGCACCTCCGGTAGTGGTCTTAAAAACACCGGAGGGTGTTCCGAAGAAAGCAGTCGATGTAGTCGCTGTCGGATAATCTTTGGCACTCGCGCACGACACGCTGAGCGAAATAGCCGGAAAATCTGTAGCCTGCGGATCCCAGGTTGCGGCAGCAAGCGTTTTCGAATAAAGCTTGTGATTGAGGTTATCAATGAAGTACATCCCCAGGTTATCGGCAGAGAATTCTATAATGGCATTGTTATAAGAACCATAATCATTAATTGTTGCGTCAGCAATTCCTGTTTTTATACTCGCCCAACTTGTTCCGTTGGCAGAGGAAAAAACGTCCGTAGGTGTGATACAGTAAACATTGGCCCCGCTGTTTTCGCCATAAAGTCCAAGCACCTGGTGGCCGGCGGGAACACCAGTAGACGCTTCAGAAAAACTGACACCACTGTTGGTGGAGCGGAAAGGCCTGACTTCAAATGAGGCGTTTTGATTGAGAACAAATATCTGGTCTACCGCATTTACTTCCAGGTATCTTTGGTCGGCATTGGGCAGTGTGCTGTTCCTCAGCGTCCATGTTTCCCCATTGTTGCTGGATGTATAGATCGATCCGTATGAGAGGACGACAAGGTTCCCGCTCGTAGGCATTCGCCTGAGTCGACGCGCATCCGAATAAGGACTCACTTGCGTCATTCGTTCCTGAAAACTTGCTCCGCCGTCTACAGAGGCGAACAGTTGATAACCTCCGACGAAGAAAATTGTGGTATTCGTTATTTCGATATCATTGAAGTAGTTGTTATCAACCGACACCTCGAGCATTTGCCACGTTTCACCGTTATCCAGGGAAACAAAGGGTCTGTTGTCGGCATCCAAAAGGTAGATCTTGCCTGTGGCAGCATCCACTTCTATATCCCGGATCTCTCCTCCAGTGGGACCGTTCTTCTTGATCCAGTTGATCACAGGCGTTTGCGCTTGCAGGGAAAGTGCAATGAACAACGCAGGTAAAAAAAGTAAACGTAATCTCATATCTCCAGGCTTAAATACTTTTTTAACATCTAGTTTTCTTACGGGAATTCCGGCAGTTCAATCTGAGTGCTCCCGCCATTATTTCCCGTTCCCGGGTCGGGTGTGCCACCTCCACCTCCAAGCAGCACAGCAGCTGCACCACCCACTGCCACAATGGGAAGTACTTTCAGCAACAAGGGCACTTTTCTCGTGACGGCAAAAGGCTGCGACCTGACAACGTTCTCCCCATCTTTCGTGTCGGTGATGCGTATGGAATAATCATTTCCAACAGTGGTATGCGGAGCGATAAGGAAGGAATATGTTCCGTTATTCGATTGGTTATTTTGTGTTTGAATAGGTTGATCACCCTTCATCAGCTCGATCGTGATTTGATTGCTGTTCCCCGGCTTCCAGGTAACGGTGTGGCTTTTGCCACGCTTGAATTTATCGCCCTCCGAAATGCTGTTGATCTTGGCAACGGGCACAAACATCTTTCCCCTGATCTCAAGAGATATTTTCCCCTTAAACGGACCCAGCTCTTCCCGAATGCTCCACTCAATCTTCTTATTCGCCCCGGGCTTGATCTCCGTGCCGACATCGCCGCGGACCTTGGTGAGCGCGGTGCCGAAATTGCTTTGGGAGGAGTAAAGACTGATCTGATATTCGTTCGCGGGATTACTGTCTTCGAGATCGTAATGAACTACGATCTTTTCGCCGGCGAGTTCAACTCTTTTGATAGAAGCTTTCTGCGCTTGTGCAGCAGTAGCCGCAAGGAGAAGGGCTACAATTACCTTTTTTCTCATACCATCAGGATTAGGGATAATAAAACTAACTAAAAGGCCGCTTATATCCGAAGAAAGCCGAAAACAAAAACTTCCGGGAGGCCTGATGCTACGGGTTTTCCCGGAAGTATGCGATGTTTTATGGTCTATGTACATTAGTGGGGAATTGTAACCCCGGAGAAGGCTTTTTAAAACGGGAGGGCTGAAACAACGATGCTGGGCAGGTTAAAGAAGCTGAAGCGTTTGCGGGTTAAAAACAAAAAGGCAGGGTAGAACTGCCTTTTTGAAGGATCCCGGACGTCTTATTTCAGCACAAAAATAAAATCACTGCCCGGGGCATTGTCGCCAAATTCCCCAAAACGGGGCTGGACTTTTAGTCTTTCAACAAAGGAATAAATCTCCGGCAAGGTCAAAATGCCATCGCGGCCTCCGCGGGAACGAAGCGCTTCGATAAAGTTTTTGGCAAAGGGCGAATGTTTTCCGGGAATTCCATCGGAAACATACGTCTTGCCTCCTGAAGTCAGGTAGCGTCTTGTCTTGTAAGTGAGCTTGCGGGTAATGAATTCAGACTTGTTTTGCTCCCGGTAAACTTCCTCTTCGCCGCCGCGGGCAGAGGCAAGCACTGCATCGAATGTACCCCCGAAGCAAACATCCATCGCCAGGAAGATGTGGTCGCAGGGAATGTTATTGACGATCGAGCGAAGGCGGTTATGGGAAAGGTAGGTTGTTTTCCCCACGTCATTCACCTGGGATTCGCGCGTAACGACAAATCCTTCGCCAAAAGTCTGATCGTACGTGCCATGACCTGCAAAGAAAATAAAGACCTGGTCCAGGGGTTTGTATTTCCGCTCGGCGTATTCCCTCAGTTTTTTCAGGACGATCTCCTGCGTGGCGTTCTCAATCACTTCCACCTTGTAGCCGTACATGTCTTTCAATTCCGCCGCAATGGTCTTTGAGTCGAAGACAGGATTTACGAGGTCGCTCCAGTGGTCGTACTGGTCCGTTGCAAAGACCAGTGCGTAATCCGTTCGGTCGAGCCTGATGGCGTCGGCAAGGCCTGCGCTTCCGATATGTACTTTTCGCTGGCTGATGGTCTTTTGCCCGTCAACATTTTCCGCTACGACCTCCAGGAGGTTCTCGCCTTCCATCAGCGTTAAGGTTTTCTCCACCATCATCTTCAGTTCCTGGCCGGCTTCGGGCTTGATGCTTGTCATTCCCCTACTGGACGTGGTTTCATTTTCTTTGATGTAGATGATGACATCCTTCAGCGGCTTATCCGATTGGATCTCGATCTGAATTTTAAATTTCATCTCCTGTGCATAGTTCGTCTCAGGCACAGGGGCAATCCAGTTGATCACCGGAATAGTAGTATTCACCAGCTTTTTGGAATCGCTGAAGTCTACCTCGAAATCGTTGGTACGCGTGGTTACATTCTGAGCCCCGGCAAGAAGCGAGCTGAGAAGAAGCACCGTCATGAAGAAGTACCTGCGGGCTTTCATAATTTTATTTTTTGGTGATAATTTTTTCTGTCAGTATAATATTCGAATTTCTGTCAGATACAGTTAACCTGTGAAGGTACAGGGAAGCGTTCAGCATCCCAGGTTCGGGAACCCATTCGCCCGTGTAAAAACCTGATGTGAATTCTCCGCGCGCCACGGTTGCAACCTTTCTGCCGAGGTTATCATACACTTCCAATAAGACTTTATACGCGCCCAGTTGATTTTCCGGAAGCGTGAAAGTGACGTTCGAGCGGTCTGTGACCGGATTCGGATAGGGTTTTCCGAGCTGGATCCTCGTTGGTTTGATATCCTCCCGCGGCACGCCGTAATAAATATTAAAAGAGGATGTTTGCTGCGGGGGAATCCTGCAGTAGTCCTCCTCCGCCATGTTGATGAGTGTTTGTTCCTGTTCGTTGAACAAATACACATCATGGGCGAGTGACCTCGCTCGGTTAACGTCCCATTTCAGAACGGCGGGTTCATCTGCCGAGTGCACGGTGAAATTCCAGGTGAATTCATTCTGCGGAGGAACAACATCGCGCGTGAAGTTTCTGATGAAAGGTTCGTCATGGGCAAAGGATATTTCCGGGAGATCAAAAATCTTCGGCGGTATGGCGTCATCGTAAGGATCAAGGCTCATCATCGCCTCTGGATGCATACCCACACCGCCGATGGTTTGGAATTTTGAATCTTCGATTGTTAAAGGAAGGACCCATCCTCCTTCAAAATCCAGGATTTCATCCTTTGTTCTTCCTGAAGTCGTCTTTGCGGTAAACGGAATTTCGACGGCGACATTTGCCGTCCCGCTTAGAGAGACAAATCCTCCTTCGAACGAGTTGAGCTTGTCGTCAGGCACCCATCCTGTGCCGTTAAAGGTTTTCAGGACGCCGATGTTGGTGTTAGCTGCTTTCACGGCATCCCAGGAGATGGTGAAAGGATAAGGGTTTCCGATCTGATTCCATCCGGGTTTAAGTGACAGTGAAAACAACTGTTCTTTGGTATCTTCCGGAGTGCTGGCGTTTTCCACAAGAATGATCGGCGGTACTTTGATGTTGATCCAGTAACACAAACCGCGATAGAAGGTGGTGAGTGAGCGTACTTCAGTATAAGATTCCGAATCCGAATTATAGTAAAGGAAGAG
>JBBEBN010000084.1:0-7417 GCA_040882305.1 Cyclobacteriaceae bacterium | reverse complement strand
ATGAAAAAAGGCATTCATCCGGAATACAAAGAAGTGATTTTTTGGGATACTTCCAGCGATTTCAAGTTTTTAACCCGTTCCACCCATGCTCCGAAGGAGACCATCAAATGGGAAGACGGCAAGGAATATCCCGTGGTCAAGGTGGAGGTTAGCGCTGCTTCCCATCCGTTTTTCACCGGCAAGAAGCTGTTTGTGGATACAGCTGGTCGTGTGGAGAAATTCAAGAACAAGTATCAAAAGAAAGCTTAATTATTCTTCAAATAAGCACTGTGAAAAGGTCTTCGTCCTGAAGACCTTTTTTATTTTTGCCTGCCAGCCGGCGTGCAGGTCCGTGCTCCGGCAGGCAGGCCTCATTAGAACGCAAATTTTAACAAATGGAATGAATCCGATCCTCTTCGACGACCCGATAATCAGGATAAACCTGCTTCCGTTTACCTATACACGTCCTGTTGCCAACATCAGGGTCGGCATACTCACCATCGATGAAAAATGGGAGAAATGGCTGGGAGTAAAACCCTGGTTTCAGACAGCAGCATATCTTGAAAAAAAATTTCCCCGTCATAGCACGAGCGACAATCTACTGATCAACGGCGCATTATGCCCGGATCAAAAGCTCGTAGACACGCTCAAAGCCCTGCCAGCAAATTATTTTCTCGTGCAGGGCAAAACGCTCCTTGCGGCCCGGTCGCCGGAAGGAGAAATGAACAGCACCAACACGGTTGAATACAAGGACGCGGTCACCGTTATTGACAGACCCTGGAAAATATTTAATCTGAACGGAGCGCAGATCAAACAAGACTTCCGGCTAATCACGGCCGGAAGGGCTTCCGCGGGCATCAAAGACAAACACACCGTTGTGTACGGCGAACAAAATCTATTCGTGGAGCAAGGTGTAACTGTGAAAGCCGCCATTATCAATGCCGAGAGCGGGCCGGTTTACCTCGGAAAGGACAGTGTCATTGACGAAGGCGCGATGGTCCGCGGTACTTTTGCCCTGTGCGAAGGAGGCCACGTGAACATGGGCGCCAAGATCAGGGGCGATACGACGATCGGTCCGCATTGTAAAGTAGGGGGCGAGGTAAGCACATCGGTAATATTCGCCTACAGCAATAAGGCGCACGACGGATTTTTGGGTTGCTCCGTGATCGGCGAATGGTGTAACCTCGGAGCCGACACCAATACATCGAATCTTAAAAACACCTTCGATGAAGTAAAGCTGTGGAGCCATGCGGAAAACCGGTTTATCAGCACAGGCATGCAATTCTGCGGACTGATGATGGGAGATCACAGCAAATGCGGCATCAACACCATGTTCAATACCGGTACGGTGATCGATGTTTCCTCCAATGTTTTTGGCGAAGGCTTCCCAAGAAACTATATTCCGTCCTTCTCCTGGGGAGGTACCGGCGGAATCATCACCTACAATTTGGAGAAAGCATTTCTCACCGCAAGGAAGGCCATGGAGCGTCGGCAAAAAGTGCTCGACGAAACAGAACAGGAAATTTTGGAACACGTGTATCGTATGACCGCATTACACCGAGTATGGGAACCTAAAACCACTGCGTAAAGAGATGAAGTTTGAAAATATCCCGGGCGTCCAGGAAGTCAAAAGGATGCTGACTGAAGCGGTGAGAACAAACCACAGCGCACACGCTCAGTTGTTCGCGGGCGCCCAGGGGGCCGTGAACCTTCCCCTTGCCCTGGCGTACGCGGCCTATTTGCACTGTGAAAATCGCGGTGACGAGGACTCCTGCGGCGTTTGCGCCGCCTGCTCGAAAAATGCAAAGTACATTCACCCGGATACACACTTTGTCTTTCCCGTCAGTAACGTCAAGAATGAAAAAGACGAAGAAAGATTCAAGGCCGATATCACAAAATCATGGCGCAGCTTTCTCCTCGAACAGCCCTACGGAAACCTGGATGACTGGTGCAATTATTACGGCGGAGAAGACAAGCTTGCTATCATTTCAAAGGATGCCAGTCGTGAAATTATCAAGACGCTGTCGTTAAAGCCCTTTGAAAGTGTGAACAAGGCGATGATCATCTGGCAACCTGAGTCCATGCATCCTTCCGCCGCGAATGGAATTTTAAAGATCCTCGAAGAACCTTCGCCCAACACATTTTTCATCCTGGTGACCAACGCAGCGGACCAGCTGATGCCCACTATCATCTCCCGTTCGCAGATCGTAAGCGTGCCCTTGCTGACTGATCAGGAACTGGAGACTTTCCTGAGAGAAAAAAAGGGCGTCGAAGAAGATTCGGCGCGAAAAATTGTTCAGCTCGCCGACGGAAACATAAACCTTGCGCTAAGACTCATCGGCCAGGAACCGGATAACAACACTCCGTTCTTTACCGAGTGGATGCGCGCGTGTTTTGCAAACAAATTCGGAACACTGGTGACCATTGCCGAAGAATATCATGCACTGGATAAAGTCAGTCAGAGAAACATGATCTCCTACAGCATCAACATGATGCGTGAAACGCTGTTGTACACCGCTGGCGCTGAATCCATTAATCGCACACGCGGTGAGGAGCTGGTATTTGTACAGCGATTCAGCAAAGTGCTGGATGTTGAAAAGATAGAGAAGTCATTTAAACTATTGAACGATGCAGGATATCATCTGGAAAGAAATGGCAGCGCGAAAATGATCTTTCTGGATTTATCCTTGCAGATCGCAAAAACATTAAAGGTTTGATTTGATTGTTGAGACGCAAGATTTTGCGTCTCAACATTCGTTTAAAAAATTTAAAATGCAAGATCCAATACGCGATAGAAGGCTAAATGAATTTTCGTCCACCCTATTGTCAACTGGCAACTAAAGCATGAACAAAACTATTCGAATAGGCACCCGTGGAAGCAAGCTTGCCCTCTGGCAGGCGCATCACGTAGCGGACCTTCTCAGACCATCCGGTTTTCTCACAGAGATTGTGCCCATTGAGACCACGGGCGATAAAATCCTGGATGTGTCTATTGCCAAGATCGGCAGCAAGGGTGTTTTCACGGAGCAGATCGAAGAAAAACTATTGGATGGAAGCATTGACATTGCCGTACACAGCGCGAAAGACCTTTCGTCCTTTATTCCCGACGAATTGGAGCTGATCGCTTTTACAGAGCGTGAAGTTGTGAATGACGTCGTTATCAGCACGGACAAAAGCTTCAGTCTCAAGAAAGAGAACATTACGGTCGGGACTTCCTCTACCCGTCGAGTGGCGTTTGTGAAACATTTCTATCCGCAGGCAAAAACCGTTTCCATTCGGGGAAACCTTCAAACTCGTTTATCAAAACTCGAAGCAGGACAATGCGATGCCCTGATACTCGCATACGCGGGCGTTCACAGGATGGGATATGACCACCTTATCACAGAAAGAATTGAGACGAGCTATTTTGTACCGCCTGTGGGGCAGGGCAGCATCGCTATTGAATGTCACAAAAAACTGCCCTTTGAAAAGAAGGAGATCTTGCAGCGGTGGGTCAACCATATTGAAACGGAAGATTGCATCCGCGCTGAGCGCGCGTTTCTAAAAACCCTCGAAGGAGGTTGCAGTATACCGTCATTTGGCTACGCCTGGATGGAAGGATCGGGTATCACGCTGAAGGCGGGCATCATTTCTCTCGACGGACAAAAGGTGATCAAGATAAAAAGATCTGCTTCCGTTGAAGATGCAAAAGAACTCGGCAAGGGAATTGCAAATGAAGTGCTCTCGAAGGGTGGAGATACCATATTAAGTGAGATCAGGAGGAAGATGGAGAGGTAAGTTACCGGTTGCGGGTGTGTCAGTTGATTTTATTAAAATTAGATTTATGCAAAAGTTAATTGTTTTATTCCTGTTTTCAAGTATGCTGGTGACGGGTTGCGCGCAGAAAAAGGATCATGTAGTGACGATAAAAACCAGATACGGCGATATGGTTGCCATATTATATGATGAGACTCCCAGGCATAAGGAAAACTTCATCAAGCTGGCGAAGGAACATTATTACGACAGCCTCTTATTTCACAGGGTCTTTGAGGGGTTTATGATCCAGGGGGGAGATCCTGACTCCAGGAGGGCTGAGAAAGGTCAGCGTCTGGGAAATGGTGGCCCCGGCTATACGATCCCGGCTGAATTCAGAGCAAAACTTTTTCATGAAAAAGGGGCATTGTCAGCGGCAAGGCTACCCGACGCGATGAATGCCGACAGGGCTTCCAGCGGAAGTCAGTTTTATATTGTCCAGGGCATAAAACATACGGAATCCCAGATCAAGGTTGACGACCAAAAATATGGTATGGCCCTCCAGCAGTTCTTCCAGAAGCCCGAAAACAAGGTATACTTCGACACCATCAACGGTTTTTTTCAGAGCCGCGATGAAAAAGCATATCAGGCTTACCTCACCAGGCTAAAGCCAGTTGTTGAACAGCAGTTGGGGATCTCGGTGGAGAAGGAGATTTCACCCGAAATAGTGAATGCCTATACCACGGCAGGGGGCACGCCGCACCTCGATGGCGAGTATACCGTATTCGGAAAAGTGATCCACGGCCTGGAGGTGATTGATAAAATTGCATCGCAACCAAAAGGCGAACACGACCGTCCTTTGGAAGATATCCGGATGCAGGTTACCGTGGAAGAGATGCCCAGGCGGAAGATCGAAAAAACGTACGGATACACTTACCCTGAAAATTAGGCAACCGCGATGAGAATATTGGTTACCGGATCAAATGGCCTGCTGGGTCAGAAACTCACCCGGCTGCTGCAACAGGATGAGAGCGTTCAGCTGATCGCCACCGCCAGGGGCAAGTCGGCGCTCAGGATCACCCGGGGTGAATACCATTCCCTTGATATTGCGGACCGCGACCAGGTCGAAAGTGTTTTACGGCTGACCAAGCCGGAGGTGGTAATCAACACGGCGGCCATGACCCAGGTCGACGACTGTGAAACACAACGGGAGGCCTGCTGGAACGCTAATGTGACGGCAGTGGAAAACCTTGTCGGCTATTGCACGGCATGGCATATCCACCTCGTGCATGTCTCAACCGATTTTATTTTTGACGGATCCAGCGGTCCGCTGGATGAAGATGCCATGCCCGCGCCGGTGAACTACTATGGTGAAAGTAAACTGGCCGCAGAGAAAGTGATCCGGAACAGCGCTGCGTCATGGACCATCCTTCGGACAGTTCTTGTCTTTGGCATCACGGAAGACATGAGCCGGTCAAACATTGTCTTATGGGTAAAGAAAAGCCTGGAGCAAAAAAAGACCATCCACGTGGTGAATGACCAATGGCGTACGCCTACGCTGGCGGAAGACCTTGCCAAGGGTTGTTACCTTGCTGCGAAAAAGGGGGCTAAAGGCATTTATAATGTTTCCGGAAAAGATTTTTTGTCCCCCTATGATATCGCCATCAAGACCGCCGAGTTCTTTAAACTCGATAAGTCACTGATCAAAGCCACCGATTCCACCAGGTTCGTTCAGCCGGCCAGAAGGCCACTGACCACAGGATTTATCATTGACAAAGCCAGACGGGAACTCGGTTATGAGCCGCATTCATTTGAGGAGGGGCTTGAAATCCTGGCGAAGCAGCTGTCTTCTTGATCCTTCTCTAGCACCGAAAAACCTTACAAACCGGCGGCCCGGCACGCTGCTCACTGAATACTGATTACCGGTTACTACTCTGCCGCCTGGCCACAGCAACAAAATATATCGGTATCCCAATCAGCGCAATGATCAGCCCCGGCCAGGTGAATGCAGGCTTGTAGATGATCAGAAGTGTGCAAAAGGTTACACCCATGACAATATAAATCAGGGGAAGGAAAGGGTAACCAAACGCCTTATAAGGCCTGGGCGCGTTGGGTCTTTTTCTTCTTAAAATAAAAATACCGCCGATGGTCAGCGTATAAAAGATAACCACTACAAACGAGATCATATCCAGCAGGTTGCCGTACTCTCCGCTAAGGCAAAGGATGGAGGCCACGATACACTGCGCCCACAACGCCCCCTCCGGCACCGCATTCTTGTTTAATTTGCCGGCCTGCCGGAAAAATAGTTTATCCTTCGCCATGGTATAGTACACACGAGCCCCTGCGAGCACCAAACCATTGTTGCAACCAAAGGTGGAGATCATGATCAGCACTGCGATAAGTTGCATCCCAGGATTGCCGAAGATCTGGTTGGCCGCGGCAACGGCAAGCCTGTCGGATTGAGGAAACGCAATCCCGTCCAGGGGAAGCACATAAAGATACATGAGGTTCGTGGTCACATAGAGAAGGGTGACGATGAACGTACCCAGGAAAAGACTTAATCCGATGTTGCGCTGGGGATTTTTGATTTCTCCTGCAATGAAGGTCACATTGTTCCAGGCGTCACTGCTGAAAATGGAGCCCGTCATGGCAGCCGCGATGGCGCCCAGCAAGGCAACGCCCCCGAGTTCGGTCCAGCCCGAAGGTTGCTTTCCTTCACCGTTCACACCCAGGTCCTGCAGGGCATTAAAGCCCGTTTGCCAGTTGTCAGACCAGAAGCTTTCCTTCACAAAGAGGAATCCGCAGAGCATGAGACCGAAAAGGGCAACAAGCTTTGAAATGGTAAAAGTGCTCTGGATGATTTTTCCTTCCTTGATACCACGTGTATTGACGTATGTTAGGAATACGATCAGGATAATGGCTGAGACCTGTGCCGCGGAAATTTCCATGAAGGGAAAATCGGCCAGAATATTTCCTTCACTCATCCAGGGAAAGATATAGGCGGAAAATCTGGCGAACGCGACCCCTACAGCAGCGATTGTGGCCGTCTGGATGACGGCAAAAAAACTCCATCCATATAAAAAACCTATCAGCGGGTTGTAGGCTTCCTTGAGGTACACATACTGGCCCCCTGCTTTTGGAAACATTCCGCTGAGTTCACCGTAGCTCACCGCGGCGATGATGGTCATGACACCCGTCAGCACCCATACAGCGATCAGCCATCCTGCACTACCCACATTTCGGACAATGTCCGCGCTGACAATGAAAATTCCGGAGCCGATCATGGAACCTGCGACCACCATGGTGGCATCCCAAAGGCTCAGTACGGGTTTGAATTTTGTTTCACTCATGAAAAGAAGTAAGTAGTAAGAAGTAAGAAGTAAAGTAATGGGGATAACTTACCACCTAACGGTTACTTCTTAAAACATTTACTCAAATAATTCCCGGACGGGTTGGCCGGTGCATCCTGACGGGAACTTGATATTGAGCAGCGTGGATATCGTCGGGGCGATATCTGTGATGCTGTGGTATTGAACGGAAGTTCCTTTCTTAATTCCGTTTCCATAAAAGAGAATAGGCACATGGGTGTCGTAGGCATAGGGAGAACCGTGGGTCGTTCCCTGAATGCTTCCCGCGCCGTACCAGCCCGGTTCCAGTACGATCATTACATCACCGCTGCGTTTGGCATGATAACCGCGAACAATAA
>JBBEBN010000083.1:0-7419 GCA_040882305.1 Cyclobacteriaceae bacterium | reverse complement strand
TCATTAATTACGATGCTGATGCCACTAGTAATTTGGCTTCCGGATTATACACATGGACGCTAAGCGATTCCATCCGTAGTGGTCAGAATCTGCAGCACCGCTTCCCCGGCGTCAGCACATACAGCGTTCAGCTGCATGTCAAGTATCCTGCCTACAATGGCGATCCTAACCTGGTATGCCAGGATAGTTTACGATTGGATCAGATCGTTGGTCCTATTCCTAAAATGGATTTTGAATTCTTTGATGTTTGCGAATCAGATCAGACAAGTTTTGAAGCAAAACCGGATATTCCGATCAGCACGGTATCGTGGGATTTTGGCGATGGCGAAACAACAGCACTGGGTTTTTTGGCCAGCTCGATACCGCCATCCGGCACTACTTCGGGAACGTACGAGGCGCCCATTCACAGCTATTCCGGCGCGGACAGTTATAACGTTACTGTGACCGGAAAAACGGCAGCCATTTTTGGAGGATGTGAAGATACGGAAGTCCATGAAGTGGCTATTCTGAAAAACTGGGCGTCTTCCCCTGCAGAACCTTCGTATGATATGGCAGCGCTGGATGGCGGTAAAGGTTTTTGGGTAAAAGAGGACGCCAAGGGAAATTCCACGTGGGAATTTAACACCTCAACGAAGCCGCAACTAAGCATTGATGAAATGGCATGGGTAACCGGGTCCACCCAGCCTTACAAGCCCAATGATGCATCCTACATGAACAGCCCATGCTTTGATCTTTCAGGTTTTTCACGTCCCGTCCTTTCTCTCAAACACTGGGCAAACACCGACTTCTCAGACGGGGCAGTGTTGCAGTATTCGGTTAATGGCGGAGAAAGCTGGACGCGATTGGGGGATGTAGCTTCCGGTCTGGACTGGTATAACCGTCCGACCATTAACTCCAATCCCGGAGAACAATCTGGTCTCTCCTCGGGATGGTCAACGGCAGATCAGGAGACCTGGGCAACGGGCAAACATACACTCGATGTGATACCTCCTGTCGAGAGAACGCAGGTGCGGTTCAGGGTCGCCTTTGCCAGCCATACCAATCTGTTAGGCAATGCTGGCTTTGCCTTCAACAACGTGGTCATTGAAGAGAGAAACCGCACGCTACTGGTGGAGAATTTCACCAATCTCCAGCAAACACAGAATAACGTCAACTTCAGGGCTTTCAGGGCCGTCGAAGACAACAATGGTGAGTTCGTATTCAATCCGGAGGAACTTGTAAAACTTCAATACCATCACACCAGCGCGCAGAACGATGCCGGGCTTGATAAGCTTAATCAGGATAACCCTGTTGACCCGAATGCACGGGCTGCTTTCTACGGTGTCACAAACGCGGTCAGGGCGTTTATTGATGGTGGCTATGGCCAACAGTCTGACGCCGGTTTTGGATCCGGAGCAACGGCGCCTTTGCTGCTTCAAACATATTTCAGCCTGCGTTCGCTGGTTACCTCGCCGGTAAATATTTCCATTGATTTTAAAGCAGATCCAACAGTCGACCGTGGAGCGGAACATCCTGCGAATGCAGATTCCTCGAAAACTTTTAACGTGAAGGCTACTGTTCAGGCTACGAGTGACCTCGGTCCGGCGGGGCAGTACAATGTTTTCATTGCAATGGCAGAACAGGAGGTGGATAATCAGGTTTACGTGTTGCGCAAATTCTTACCGGATGCTTCCGGAACGCCGCTAACATCACTCTCTGCAACTGACGTGCCGCAGGTGATCTATGCAACCTACGACATGCGGCACATGACCCGTTCGCTGAATGGCGATCTGGAACCCTTTGCAGTGATCGTGTTCGTTCAGCACCTGGAGACTAAGGATGTGCTGCAGACGATCATGCGGCAGGATGGTACAGGAAACTCAGCTATTGTTACCGGAGTGGAGACGTCCCATGAGAACTATGTCAGGCTTTATCCGAACCCCGCAGATGATCTTCTCAATGTCATTTTGCCTGCGCCAGTGAAAAATCAAACGCCCGTGAAAGTTTTTGATACCTTTGGCAGAGAAGTGTTCAACGGAACCTTTAGAACCGGTGAACATGTGAAAACCATTGAAACGAAAACAATGTCTGCAGGTGTTTACCTCATCCAGCTTTCTACCCCCGAGGGTCTGGTACAGAAAAAGGCAGTTGTCGTGCATGAATGATAGAGTCCATGGTCGATAGTCCATAGTCCGTAGCCATCGACCATCGACGAGAAGCCTGACTGGTTTATGTGGGTGAATTTTTTTGATACCATTTATGCTTGTTAAAACCAACTTATTTATACGCTTTTCCGGCTTGTACAATAATGATTCTTCCGCTATTTTTAGTCGATATAAAATCCAATAAACCCCTCAAATGGATATTTTCCTGACGCCGGAAGCCTGGTTAGCTCTTCTCACCCTCACTTTCTTTGAAGTCGTTCTCGGTATTGATAATATCATCTTCATTTCAATAGTTTCAAACCGCCTTCCGGTTGAGATCCGCGCCAGAACGCGCAATATGGGATTATTGCTTGCTATGGGCGTGCGCATCCTTCTGCTGCTCACCATAACCTGGGTGATGAAATTCGAGGAGCCGCTTTTCGGCGTGCCTCACTGGATCAGTGAAGACAGCGCCATTAGCGGTCGGGACCTGATCCTCATCTTCGGCGGCATGTTCCTCATCGCCAAAAGCACGCGTGAGATCAACCACGAGATGGAGGGCGAAGAAGAAACTATTGAACAGGCCACGGGAAAAAAAGTCAATATCAGCGGTGTCATAGTCCAGATCGTTTTACTGGACATTATTTTCTCATTCGACTCCATTCTGACTGCCGTCGGATTGACAGAGCACATCATCATTATGATCATAGCAGTGATCGTCTCCATCGGCATTATGATCATCTTCTCCGGAAGGATCAGCGAGTTCATTCACAAACATCCTTCCATGGAAGTGCTGGCCCTCGGATTCCTGATCCTCATCGGATTTATGATCTTTCTGGAGGGACTGGCCAAAGACATCCCGAAAGGATATATTTACTTTGCTGTGGTATTCTCCATGATGATAGAAATGGTGAATATCCGGGTACGAGACAGGCGTAAAAAAGCAAAGGCCGCATCCCATGAATGAAGAATCCTTGCGATATCCCCTGGGTAAATTCGCCCCAAAGGAAGCCTATACGAGGCAGGAGCTGGATGAATGTATTCAGCGCATAGCCACGCTCCCTGCCAGAATGGAGGCGGTTGTCAGGAACTTTTCAGCCAAACAATTTGAGACCGTTTATCGCGAAGATGGCTGGACTGCCCGTCAGGTGATCCACCACGTGTCAGACAGCCACATGAATGCGTACATCCGCTTCAAATGGGCGCTGACGGAGGAAACCCCCGTCATTAAGGCCTACAACGAAAAACGCTGGGCGGAAACGCCCGAAGTAAAATCTGATCCCGTAATTTCATTAAATTTGCTGAAGGCACTGCACGAAAAATGGGTATTGCTGTTAAGATCCCTTGCGGCGGAAGACTTTCAAAGAGAATACATCCACCCGGAGACGAAAAAAAATGTGAGGCTCGCCACGATAGTGGCCATGTACGCCTGGCACAGTGATCATCACCTCGGCCACCTTAAGATCATTGCGGAGAAAAAATAGATTTTGAACAAGGAGCTGGAAAGGAAGAGCGCGTCAGAAAATGTGAAGCAGGCACTAGAAAAATACATACCACCCTTTTTTCTATTTGGTTCGCATCTGGAAACCATTTATCCGGCACTTCTGCGCCGTGTATCACTCGCGCCCTATACGCGCGAACGCATAACCACTCCGGATGACGACTTTCTGGATCTGGACTGGCTGGAAAGTGACTCCGAAAAGGTAGTGATCATTTCACACGGGCTGGAGGGAAACAGCAGTCGTCCCTATATCAAAGGAATGGCGAAGGCGCTGCACGCTGCGGGCTTCAACGTGGTTGCCTGGAATCTCCGCGGATGCAGTGAAGAGATCAATCGGCAGCTGCGCTTTTACCACAGTGGCGCCACGGACGACCTGCACACGCTCGTCACCCACCTCTGTGAAAAAAAACATTATAAGAAGATCTTCCTTGTGGGTTTCAGCCTTGGCGGTAACGTTACCTTAAAATATCTCGGGGAAAGGGTTGTTCCGGATGTCATAAAAAAAGCAGTAGTGTTTTCCGTACCGCTTGACCTTAAAACGAGTTGTGAGAGGATCTCCCGACCGGTAAACCGCCTCTATTCAAACCGTTTCCTGAGAAGCCTGAAGGGAAAGATACTGGCCAAATCGCGTTTCCGGAAAGAACTGGATATTTCAAAACTTCAGCGTATCAAAACGCTGGTGGAGTTCGATGACTGCTACACGGCGCCGCTGCACGGTTTTAAGGATGCGAAAGATTATTATGAAAAATGCAGTTCCATCCGCTTCGTTCGGGATATAAAGACTCCCAGCCTGATCATCAACACTTTAAATGATCCTTTTCTAAGCCCAGAATGTTTTCCGAAAACTTTGCTGCAAGATCATCCCTACGTGAAACTTCAGATTCTTTCACGCGGCGGCCATGTCGGCTTTACACAATTCAATAAAAATGGATTATATTGGTCTGAGCAGCGCGCCTTGGAATTTTTATCCGACTTTTACCCCGAAGAATGATTGACCGGTACAGCATCACCGCCACAGCAGCACAAATTTCCGAACGTTTTTCCGTGGATGTTCCGGAATTCTACAGGGAGCACTACAATGCCTCCCCCACACAATTGTTGCCGATCATTACCAGCGCTTCGCCTGAAGGTGTTTCCCTGTTCTACTGGGGTACGGCTCCGGAATGGGCCAAGAATAAGACCCTGAGTGAAAAACTGGTCAACCTGCGGGCAGAACATTTCCCTGAAAAACCCACCCTGAAGAAATCGTTGCGCGGCCATCGCTGCCTTATTCCCGCTGATGGGTTTTACGGATGGAAAAAAGTGGGGAAAAAAACCAGTGTCCCTTATCGGTTTGTCGTGAAAGACCAGGAAATTTTTTCCTTCCCCGGACTATGGGAAGAATTTGAAGACACGGAAGGTCTTCAGATACAAACTTTTGCCATCATTACCGTTCCCGCAAACCCTGTTGTGACTGCTGTGCAGGAGCGCATGCCTGTTATTCTCAATCGCGAAACAGAAAAGATCTGGCTGGATAAAGAAAGCGCAGAGGAAAAACTTCTCGCGGTCTTTTCACTAGCGGATACAACAGAGCTGAGTTATTACCCTGTCTCTCCCAGGATCAGTCAGGTGGAGATCGACGTACCTTCACTAATTGTTCCCACCCCGCCTGCGGATCAGTTTGGGAATCTTACTTTGTTCGATTAGGTCTTCAAAACCCATCCGCCTGCTCCTCCTTCTCTTCTGCGGGTTTGGATTTTTTCTTTCGTTTTTCTGTAGGCGTCAGCGCGGGGTCAGTGGTGGCCTGTTCTTTAGGCTTGCTCTTACTGGGACCGAAAAATCCTTTCCTGGCCTCCGGCTCTTCTGTTGGAGGGTCGGCCTGCGTGAGGCTGTCAGAGTCGATAAAATCAAATTCTTCTTTTGGTGGCGGCGGCAGTTCCACTGAGTCTTTCTTTTGTTTTTTCTTGAACAGGTTCTTAAAGAAGCCCTTCAACCCTTTCTTTTCCTTCTTAGCTTCCTTCTTCCCTGCCTCTCTCCCTTTCTCGCCGGACTGATGGAGTCGGGCAAGGCGGACGTCAGGCAATACGAGGTGGTCGCGCAGGTACCACATGTAGTTGTCCTGTTCGATGTTGAGTCCCACGTCTTTAACATAGTACTCCGGTTTTTGGGCCACATATCTTTCAGTAGCAGAGTCGTATTCGAGGCTGTCAGCGCCATTGTATTTCAGGAGGCGCAATTCTTTGTCGACGGTAATAACATACACGCTGTCGTCCGCGGTGGGGGCAGGTTGCTGCTGCGCCGGAACGTCGGGAATAAAGGTGCTGTCGATAATGGAACGGGCCGCCCGGTCCAGTTCTTCCATGGAGACGCTGTCTTCATTCAGGATGGAATCAGGCACGATGACGGGAACTTGCTTCATTTCAACGGTGCGGAGGCTGCGCAACTTCTTGCGGTACGGGGTCGGCTCTGCGATAAGATACTTGTTCTTACTGGCCGTCAGCATTTTAGGGATAGAATCCTCCTCGAAGTAGCTGAATTTCTTTCGCAGGGCGTCTTTGTCGTGGATATAAGCACTCTGAAAGGCAGGGCATATTTGCCGCTGGGTGCATGATCCCAGCAGGAGGCAACATCCAATAATGAGAATAAAAACCCTGGCCATAGATGGGGTAATTCTGTCAAAAATAAGGAAATAATGACATAAAATGGTACAAGCGGGGGCGCAAGATTTGGGGCGCCCCCTCTCAAAACCAATTATATTGGATTTAACGCTATTAGGGGTGTTTTAGTGAGTCAGGGAGGGTGTTTGTTGCCAGTTTACCAGTTGCCAGATACCGGTTTCCCCGGTGGCGGGCAGTGCCCGACGAAGCTCAGGTGGGGCACTGAGGGCAGAAGCGTAGTCGGGTGGGCTACAGCAGACGTTTTAGAATCAAATAGATCACGCCCAGCAAAAAGACGATGATGGATATCTTATAGATGCCGTGCATCATTTTGATATTGATATTGGAGGGACGGGATGGGTCCTTTTTGCGGAAGAAATATCCACCCACTTCTCCCAGGGTAAAGAACTCTTTCAAGATGCCTTTCTTTTTATGATCATCTGGTTGGTGTGTTCCCATATATATGCTTAAGCCGCGGCCGGAGGATCGACCCAATCACCATCGGCGCGGATAATGTCTATCAGTTCATCAACGGCTTTTGCGGAAGGAACGTTTCTTTTGACCACATCCTTTCCCCGATAAAGGGTGATCCTGCCGGGTCCGGAACCTACATATCCGTAGTCGGCATCCGCCATCTCACCCGGGCCGTTCACAATACATCCCATGATGCCGATCTTTATTCCTTTCAGGTGGAAGGTACGCGACCGTATCTTTGCTGTTGTTTCCTGCAGGTCAAACAGGGTGCGGCCGCACGAGGGACAGGAAATGTATTCGGTTTTGGAAATGCGCGTACGGGTCGCCTGCAAAATATTGAAGGCCGTCTCATTCGCCATCTTATCACCCCCGCAATTAACGGCGCTGAGGAAAATTCCGTCGCCCAGTCCATCGATGAATAAGCCTCCCATGTCGGTGGCGGAATAAAGTTGTAATAATTCTTCCGGAAGGTCTTTGTAACTCCTTCTTATGATCACCGGATTTTTACACCCTGCATTGATCAGATCGGCAAAGAGTTTGCGTTGTTCGGCCATGCCATGGGCGTTATCCGTTCCGATCACCAGCACCGCGGCGGGCTCGTTGCTTAGCCGTACCAGAAATTCCGGAGTAAGGTCCTCCAGGAACGTCCCGATAAAATTCAACTTCGGCGATAGCTCGTTACCCT
>JBBEBN010000082.1:0-7447 GCA_040882305.1 Cyclobacteriaceae bacterium | reverse complement strand
CCTGCTTTTACTTGCCCGCATGCTTGAACTGATTATACGCGAAAACATCGATGAATATGTTCCCTGGATGATCCAGTTCTTGCCATTGGAAAGTATCGCCAACCTGGTGCCCATGCCCCTGGAACGTTACGCCTTTCAGGAAATTCGCGATTATCTAACTATCAGCTCTATTGCCATCGCGCTGGGATGGACCTTCCTCTTCAACTATTTCAGCTATCTGAAATTGAAGAAGTCGGATATTTAAACCTCCGCGCAGTTGGCTACACGTGTACCCCTTCCAAATGTTTTGTAAGGTAGCTTTGAATGGTGCTACACGGTATCAAAAAAGGCTTTGAGTCAATGGTGACGATCAATTCCTGTCCGGAAATATTGTAGGAACCCCTGATATCGCTTCCGAGTACCCTCAATTGAAAGGCTCCTGATGTATCGTCTCCCTGGAAATGTCCCCCCTGATCGTGAATGGCCGCTTCGGCCCTGTTGAGAATACCGGCGGGAGAACCGGAGAATGGAATACTGAAATTACATGCTGCCATAGGTATTAGTTTTCCTCTGATCTTAAAAAGGTCATGCCACCCAGCAGTGAAGCGGCTTCACCTTCCCATTACTTCTCCACGAAGGGTATATCATCCGGAACGAATCCGATAAGGACTTCACAACGTTATGGGTAATCGGCGGCGGGGAAACGGGAGCACTTTGGTGAAAGTAGCCTGGAGTAAGAATTTTTCGAAAAAAGTAAGCAATGGGTTAGTGATATTCCGGAATTCACCATTAGTTATCACGATCGCCCGTTGTTGACTGATAACCTAACATTCGTTAACCTCGAATTGAAAATTTTTTCTGCGTTTCGCTTGAAAACTAATCGATTATTCGTGAAAATTGTAAAGAAGCAAAACAACATGGTAGCGCTTAACGGTATGGCCAAGCAATTCATCCCCGATGCAAACGTGGGAAATATGCTTTTCGTGCGACTCGGCGTCATTACCGGCATTTTGAAACCCTCGGGGGCTATCATGGTATGAATATTAAACAAATTATGAACTGACCGCCCCTGAGAAATCCGGGGCGGTTTTGTTTTATGATGGTTATAGCAAACTAACAGTTGTAAATATGTATTACACCAAGGACACGGTCCTCTTTCTAAATGGTAAGTTCATCAAGGCTGTTGATGTTCGTATCGATCCCTTTAGCCAGACTATGCACTATGGCTTTGGGGCTTATGAAGGTATCCGGTCTTACCAAACGTTAAACGGCGTCAAATTATTTAAAGCTTCCGAACATTTTGAGCGCCTCAAAAATAGCTGCTCGCTGCTGGGGATTCCTCTGGACTACGATTCAGAAGAGCTGACGCAGGTGGCATACCAGCTTCTTGAAAAAAATAACCTTGCCGATGCTTATCTCCGCCCCCTGGTCTTTTGCGGACCGAACATGAGGCTCACGCAGACGCCGGACATATACCTGATGATGGGTACCTGGAAATGGGCTAAATACCACGGCGATAAACTGTTAAAGGTTTGTGTTTCCTCCCATCTCCGCCCTGACCCGAAGACCGTGAAAGTGGAAGGAAAGATCACCGGATACTATGTCAATAATATTCTTGCCACAACTGAAGCAAAATCAAGGGGATATGATGACGCGCTGATGCTCGATATGAATGGCAACGTAGCTGCCGGCCCTGCCGGAAATTTTTTCCTTGAGAAAGATGGCGTGCTCCATACAGCCCCCCGAGGAAATATTTTTCCGGGTATTACCCGCCAGGTTGTGCTGAACATCTGCCGTGAACTTGACATCCCAGTGGTGGAGAAAAATATCAATCCGCATGAACTCGAATCGGCTGACAGTGCTTTCCTCTGCGGGACTGCAGTGGACATTGCAGGGATAGAATCCATCGACGCCAACACATTCAAGAAGGTGTGGAAAGACAGCCTTGGAGCAATTGTTCAGGAAGCATACCGCTGTCAGGTGCTCGAAAGGTCATTCAGTTATGTGATTATATAATTAACAACTCAGTCCAGACTTAATATTTGATCTAAATAATTTTTTGAAGTTTTGAACAAGTACAGCAGAACACTCACTCAGGACCCCACATTACCCGCCGCACAGGCAATGTTGTATGGTATTGGAATAACGGAAACGGATTTAAACAAAGCGCAGGTCGGGATTGTCAGTACAGGATACGATGGCAACACCTGCAACATGCACCTTAATAAACTCGCACAGGAAGTGAAGACCGCTGTGTGGAACAATGAGCTTGTGGGACTGATGTTTCATACCATTGGCGTAAGCGATGGTATGAGCAATGGAACGGAGGGAATGCGTTATTCACTGGTGAGCCGCGAGGTCATTGCCGACTCCATTGAGACAGTGTGTGGCGCGCAGTATTACGACGGACTGATCGCTGTTGTAGGCTGCGACAAAAATATGCCCGGAGCCCTGATAGCGATGGCGCGGTTAAACCGCCCGGCCATTATGGTTTACGGCGGAACCATTGCAGGCGGCAAGTGGAAAGGACGCGAACTCGACATCATCTCGGCTTTCGAAGCACTTGGTGAAAAAATAGCCGGAAAGATCACGCCGGCGGATTTCAAGGGAATTATCCAGAATGCCTGCCCTGGTGCAGGCGCCTGCGGCGGAATGTATACTGCAAACACCATGGCTTCGGCAATTGAAGCGCTGGGTATGGCTTTACCATATTCTTCTTCAAACCCGGCCCTCAGCATGGAAAAATCCGCCGAGTGCCAGGAGGCAGGAAAAGCAATCTATAGCCTGCTCAAAAAAGATATCAAGCCCCTGGACATCATGACCAGGAAAGCTTTTGAAAATGCAATAACAGTAGTCATGGCGTTGGGAGGTTCGACGAATGCAGTGCTGCACCTTATCGCGATGGCGCGCTCCGCTTCGATCGACCTTACGCTGAAGGATTTCCAGCGTATTTCTGATAAAACGCCTTTGCTGGCAGACTTTAAACCCAGCGGAAAATATCTGATGGAAGCACTGCACCACATCGGCGGAGTACCTGCCGTGATGAAGTATCTTCTTGACAACGGGTTCCTTCATGGTGACTGTCTGACGGTCACTGGCAAGACCATAAAAGAAAATCTGTCTCAGGCTGCGACGCTTGACTTTAAGGAACAGGATATCATTTTTCCGATAGAAAAACCGATCAAAGCCACGGCGCATTTACAAATTCTTTACGGCAACCTGGCAGAAAAGGGGTCGGTGGCTAAGATCACCGGAAAGGAAGGTGAAAAGTTCACCGGTCCTGCACGGGTGTTCAATGGAGAATTTGAGTTGGTCAAGGGCCTTGAAAGCGGAAAAGTGAAGTCGGGAGACGTCGTGGTGATCCGTTACGTCGGTCCGCGCGGTGCACCTGGAATGCCGGAGATGCTCAAGCCCACCTCCGCGATCATGGGCACAGGTCTTGGTAAAAGTGTTGCCCTCATCACGGATGGCAGGTTTTCAGGAGGTACTCATGGATTTGTCGTCGGACACATTACTCCCGAGGCGTTTGAAGGTGGCCTGATAGCGCTGGTGGAGGACAATGATGTAATTGAGATCGACGTTCTCGGTCATAAGATCAACCTGCTGGTCGATGAACCGACGGTGGCAAAGCGTAAAGCCGCGTGGAAGGCCCCGAGGCCGAATGCGCAAAAAGGAATTTTATTTAAGTATGCTAAACAAGTAAAAACTGCTGCAGATGGGTGCGTTACTGACGAAGACTGAACCAAAATCGCCGGGCGAAAAGCAGGCCGCAAGAAAGATCTCAGGTTCTGAGATCCTGCTGCGTTCGCTTATAGCCGAGAAAGTTGAAACTATTTTTGGATATCCTGGAGGCGCCATCATGCCTGTATACGATGCGCTTTACGGTTTTCAGAAGGAGTTGAAACACATCCTCGTGCGACATGAACAGGGTGCCATCCATGCAGCGCAGGGATTTGCAAGAGTCTCGGGGAAACCCGGTGTGGTGTTTGCCACTTCCGGGCCAGGCGCAACCAATCTCGTAACAGGTCTGGCAGATGCGCTTATCGATTCTACACCAGTCGTTTGTGTCACGGGTCAGGTATTTGCACACTTACTGGGAACAGATGCCTTCCAGGAAACGGATGTTGTCAATACCACTATCCCGGTCACGAAATGGAATGTTCAGGTAGCGGAGGCGAAAGATATTGCACCCGCTGTCGCAAAAGCATTTTACATTGCCACATCCGGCAGACCAGGCCCTGTGCTTATAGACATTACCAAAAATGCACAGAACGAACTGATTGACGAAAGTGAATACAAGCACTGCAGCACCATACGAACTTACAAGCCGACTCCCGTATTGCAGCACGACCAGTTGGAAGCCGCGGCGGAACTCATCAACAAAGCAAAACGCCCGTATCTTTTGGTCGGGCAAGGAGTTTTGTTATCCGGAGCTTCGAAAGAATTGATGGCCTTTGTTGAAAAAACAGGAATTCCCGTGGCCTCAACCTTACTCGGTCTCGGAGCATTCCCTTGCGATCATCCCAACTATGTTGGCTTCCTGGGAATGCATGGAAACTACGGCCCTAATCTCAATACGAATGAGTGCGATGTATTGATTGGTCTTGGGATGCGGTTCGATGATCGCGTAACTGGAAATGTGAGTCGTTACGCTAAACAGGCAAGGATCATTCACATTGACATTGACAAGGCAGAGATCAATAAAGTCGTGAAAACGGATGTGGCGGTACACGCGGATGCAAAAGAAGCGCTTCAGGGCCTGATGGGATACTGCAATGCCAACAAGCACCACGAATGGGTGCAGAGCTTCCACAAACTCAACCAGATAGAATATGAAAAAGTCACTCATAAGGAGCTGAATCATCCGTATGATGATCTGAAGATGGGCGAAGTGATCAATTACCTGTCAAAAATGACCAACGGTGAGGCTATTGTTGTCACAGACGTGGGCCAGCACCAGATGACGACTTCCCGCTTTTATAAATACAAGAATCCCAGAACGAATGTCACTTCCGGAGGAGCAGGAACTATGGGTTTTGCTCTCCCTGCTGCGATGGGCGCAAAACTCGCCATGCCTGAAAAAGAAGTCATCGCTGTTATCGGCGATGGCGGTTTTCAAATGACCCTGCAGGAATTGGGTACCATCATGCAATATCAAATAGCGGTGAAGATCATCGTGCTGAACAACAGCTTCCTGGGCATGGTAAGACAATGGCAGCAACTGTTCCATGAAAAACGGTATTCGGCTACGGAAATGGTCAACCCCGATTTTGTAAAAATTGCGCAAGCGTACAACATACCTTCGGTCAAAGTGGAAAAACGCGATGTGCTGCAGAAAAGCATTCGCGAACTGCTTGCAGCAAAAACACCGTACTTCATGGAAGTAGTGGTGGGCAAGGAAGACAACGTCTTTCCTATGGTTCCCGCAGGCGGATGTGTGTCAGATTGTATGCTCGAAGCTCCGGCGAAATAGGCATTGGGCATTGGGCATTAGGCATTAGAAATGGAAAGCAATAAAAATATGAAACAGGAGTTCACACTCGAAATTGTATCCGACAACAACTTTTCAATTCTCAACCGGATTGTAAACGTTCTGAACAGACGGCGGGTACGCATTAAAAAGTTGATCGCCCATGAGAACGAAGAAGATTTCACGCGGGGAAGCGCTATCCTTTTGGTGTACACCACCGCCGATCTCATGGAAAAAGTAAAACATCAGCTTGAAAAACTTATCGAAGTGGAACATGCCAATTACTTTGAGGGCAGCAGCACGTATTACACCCTCAGCGAAAGAAACAACAGGCAGGTTGCCTGAAAAAATTTTAAACTGAAACCTTAAACTCGAACATTAAAAATCATCATTATGGCAAAGATCAATTTTGGCGGCGTCGTTGAAGAAGTATTGACCAGGGAAGAATTTCCCATGGAAAAGGCGGTGGCAGTTCTAAAGGACGAAATCATCGCCATCCTCGGATATGGCGTACAGGGGCCGGCACAGGCACTGAATCTTCGCGACAACGGATTCAAGGTGATTGTAGGTCAGCGGAAAGGCTCTAAGACCTGGAACAAGGCCATTGAACACGGCTGGGCGGAAGGTGAAACTCTGTTTGATATTGAGGAAGCGGCAAAGCGCGGAACCATCATTCAATATCTCCTTTCAGACGCAGGACAGATTGCCCTTTGGCCATCCATCAAGCCGCATCTCACAAAAGGAAAGACGCTTTACTTCTCCCACGGCTTTGGCATCACCTTCAAAGATCAGACCGGCATCGTTCCTCCTCCGGACGTCGATGTGATCCTCGTCGCGCCGAAAGGTTCTGGAACTTCCGTACGGAGATTATTTCTCCAGGGAAAAGGTATTAACTCCAGCTATGCAATCTTCCAGGATGCGTCAGGGAAAGCAAAGGAAAAAGCATTTGCCCTGGGCATCGGCGTCGGGTCCGGATATTTGTTCCAGACGGACTTTAAGAAAGAAGTGTACTCAGACCTTGCAGGCGAACGCGGCACACTCATGGGCGCCATTGCAGGGATCTTTGAAGCGCAATATGAAGTGCTCCGCGCAAACGGACACACTCCTTCGGAAGCTTTCAATGAAACTGTAGAAGAGCTCACACAAAGTCTCATGCCGCTCGTGGCAGAAAACGGTATGGACTGGATGTACGCCAACTGCTCCACTACTGCACAACGCGGGGCCCTGGACTGGAAAAAACGTTTCAAGGAAGCAACCCTTCCCGTATTCAAGGAACTTTATCAGAGCGTTGCCACCGGTGCCGAAGCAAAACGCACCATCGACACCTGCAGCAAACCTGACTACAGGGAGAAACTGGCAGAAGAGTTAAAAGAACTGCGCGAAAGTGAACTGTGGCAAGCCGGCGCCGCCGTAAGAAAGCTGAGGCCGGAGAAGCAGCAGGTAGAGGCGAGTATGATCAATTAGCGATAAATTTTTTCGGGCTTTTCTTTGCCGCACGACGGGATTTTTGGCATATTCGTAGTTCGAAAAAACGTACAATAGAATTAATAGCAAGCAAACGTTGTAGTAATAAGGAACGTCTTATTCCCGCCCCTTCCGCCCGCTCGGAAGGGGCGGTTTCGTTTCAATATCAACGATCCAAACTAACACTTGTAAAGCATTTAGCACGCGAGGAGAAATGAGCTCAGCAAAAACATTGTTCGACAAGATCTGGGATGCCCACGTCGTAAAAGAAAGCCCGGGACACCCCAATGTATTCTACATCGACAGACATTTTATTCATGAGGTAACCAGCCCGCAGGCTTTTGACGGTCTGCGGAAAAGAGGTATCAAGGTTTTTAATACCGAGCGCACTACCGCCACGGCAGACCACAACGTCCCGACAAAAAATCAGCACCTGCCTATTCGTGAAGCGCTGTCGCGGCACCAGGTAGAAACGCTGAAAAAAAATTGCGCTGAATTCGGGATCAATCTCTATGACCTCGGCCATCCCTTCCA
>JBBEBN010000081.1:0-7466 GCA_040882305.1 Cyclobacteriaceae bacterium | reverse complement strand
TAAGCATTCGGATTTTCCTCGCTCCATGTATCGGTTATATAATACCACTCAACGTGACCGGCGTTGTAGGGATAGAAGGCATTCCAGTTGCCGTCAGGTGGCCAGTAGTCATGTTTCATTAGACCCTGGAAGAAGAGATTCAAAGAAAAATTCTTCCATCCAATATTACCGGTTACCCCGAAATTGCCTCTGGGCGCTTCGATGGCAATAATTTTTTGATCACCGGGATTGCTCAACGTATTGTCGCCCTTGGTGATGGTGCCATCGCCATTCAGATCGGCATACCGGATATCGCCAGCTCTCCAGTTGGAACCGATGGCAGTCTGTGACGCGGCCTGAGTCACCTCATCCGCTGTCTGGAAAATCCCCTGCGTTTCATACCCCCATCTTTCCCCGATTATCTGACCTACATAATGTTCACTCAGGGAGCCGGTGGGATTATCATATCTAGTGATCTCGGCTTTATTATCAGACAATGCCAGGGTTACGCTGTAATTCCAGTCGTCGCTGATCCTGGATTGCCAGGTTGCGAAGAATTCCCATCCTGTCGTCCTCAGGTCAGCGGAATTTTGTGTTGGGGCTCCAGTACCCAGAACAGCAGGGTACTCTACGTCCGCGAGCATATTTTTCGTGTCGCGACTGTAGATATCAAAAGACATATCAAGTTTGTTGCCCAGCAACGTGACATCCAACCCTAAATTTTTGGTAGCCACAGTTTCCCATGTTAACGTCGGGCTGACAAGTCCCGCAGGAGACACATAAGGACTTGGAATGCCTGCACTCATCATGTAGCCCGAATTACCTGACGGCATCGTTGGAATGTAAGGGTAATAAATAGGAGTTCTACCATCAGACTGGAACAGGAGTTGGTTCCCTAATTCACCATAGGAAGCCCGAAGCTTCAAGTTATCAAGCCAGCTGTTGGTGGAGGACATGAAACTTTCATTCGAAATTCTCCAGCCCACGGAAAATGAAGGGAAGAAACCAAAGCGATCGTCTTTCGGGAACCTTGACGTACCATCATAGCGCCCATTGGCTTCAATCAGGTATCGATCCTTAAAAATGTAATTGAGTCTATAGAATACACCTCGCAGCGCAGTATGTTGCTTGGATCCATCTGATTCCTTCGCACCCGTAGTGGCGTTCAAATCAGGGATTGAGGGAGTGATCAGACTAAAAGCCAACGCTCTGACGTATTGAAATCTTCCCCACTCCTGGTTAAACCCGGCCATGGCTTTAAAGAAATGGTCTGTGTCGTTGTCGATGGTGTAATCGGCATAAGTGTTCAATACATAATACTGGTCATTGTTCGATTCATTCTGGATCCAGTCGCTTCCGCTGAAACCGTTATCGACTCTTATACCCGCAGCCAGGTCCTGGTTTGCAACTACGTTGATCTTGCTGGCCGCATCCTGTTCAAACCTATTCCTGAGATTAGCGGAGAATTCTCCCCTGATGTTCAATCCCTTTATCGGTTTAATCGTTGCCCCCTGGGTCAAAACAATATCATTTCTGGTCCACGTATTCCGTCCGCCCTGTTCCAGGTAAGGGAGGAAATTGACGCTAGCAAAATGCATTCCGATGTATTGGGAAAATTGGTCGTGGTCACCCGGGGTCAGGTAGAAAGGAAGGTCGGGAAAGGTGACCGCCTGAATAGGATTCACCCTGGCAGAGGTGTTGATGTTAACGTCCCAGTTGTAAAAGTGTGGCTTATCACTGTTTTCAGAGGTTACAAGCGCACGGCTATCTGTACTGAGCCAGTCGTTGATCTTAAACTCGCCCTTGACCAACACATTGTACCGTTTGAAGTTTTCGTTCTTTTCCTTGTTCTTCAGGTATCCGTCTTTGTTGAGATGGCCGAAAGAAATATAGAAGGATGATCGATCGGTTGCACCGGAAACGCTCATATCGTATTTCTGCTGGGGCGCGAAATCAGTTATGAGCTGGTCCACATAATTGTTATACCCGTAATGACGAAGGCCTCCGTTATAAACTCCCCACGCATTTTCGAAGGTTGGGTTTTCACTCCAGGCTTTTGTTCCGTCAATATAATCCTGGTCGTAGGCCGGAGCATTGTTGGTACGCTGATTGGCGGTATTCCTTGCCAATACAAACTGATAAGGATCGTTAACCGGATCGATCAAAAAGATGGGTTTCGCCAGCGATAGTTCCGTGCCGAATGAGATATTAATTTTTTCTCCTTTACCCTTTTTCGTTGTAACGAGGATCACGCCAAAAGCGGCCCTTGCGCCATACACGGCTGCAGCGGATGCATCTTTCAAAACGCTTACACTCTCAATATCGCTCGGATTAAGGATGTTCAAATCCATTGGAACACCATCCACGAGCACAAGTGGTGCGCCGCCATTGAGCGATTCATATCCCCTGATATTGAAATCAATCGGTTCAGCGGGGTCGCCATTTCTGATATTTACGTTCAGGTTTGGAACAACGCCCTGCAATCCTTCGCCCACATTTGCAATGGGCCTGTTCTTGAGCGCATCGCCATTCGTAACACCTACCGCACCGGTCAGGTTAACTTTTTCCTGCGTACCATAACCCACCACCACTACTTCCTGCAAAGCCTGAACATCCTCAGCAAGGCCAATGGAGAAGTTCGTGCGGTTACCCACACTCACTTCCTGTGTGGCATAACCGATGAAAGAGAAGACCAGCACGCTGGTTTCACCTTGAACATTCAGGGAGAATTTTCCTGAAACATCTGTGGTAGTCCCGTTGGTGGTCCCTTTTTCCACCACATTCACGCCGGGTAAAGGAGATCCCACATTATCAGTCACTGTTCCCGAAACAGTGATGGCCAGAGTGACTTCGCCGGTCGCGCCAGTGTGGCTTGTCGAAGTCCGAACAGGTGCCGAGAACACCGAATTGACCGCGATCGTTAACACCAACGGTGTTAAGAAAATACGCATCAATAAAGTGCATAGATTTCGGATAGATGTAGATTTATCCATGGTTTGAAATAGTTTGGTTAGAAATGTCAAAAAAAGTCGAGAGTTATCGCTGAAGTGCGAACGGGACTGTTGAAGCCGCATGGCTAGGGATGACAGCTTCATTTTTGAGTCATGTAAAATTGGTCATAGGCAAATTGGTTAAGTTATCAAAAGATCGCAAGAGCAAATGATCCAGGTTCTCTTACCTGCAATGATTAAACATTAAACCCTTTTTAGAAATAGAAGTAAGGACATGCTTTCGGGTAAAAGATCCCAACAATCACGATGTTATCAGCATGTTAAGTACGACCACCAGAAGATCTTATTAATCCAAGGTAAGGTATTGACCTTAAAAAGTCAAGCGATTGCTACAACCGATTGTGGTAAAATCGAGGTCGGCCTGCCAACCCGAAGGTGAACTCTACTCGATTCTCTCTATCTCCACATAAAAGGGAAATATCCTTCGTGAGGCGATGGAATAAAAAGGAATGAGGTCACCTTCCATTTGTGGTAACGATACGTTTTTCATTTCAATGATATCCGTATCCTTGAATACATTCTTTATCTGATGGATCACAGGCCCGGTTTCAAGATACATCTGACCACCTGGTTCCACGGGTTTGATAAATTTGAATCTGACATTGTAACGTCCTTCCCGGATGCTGACCCGCCATTTTCCGAAGATCTCTTCTTGTGCCCATATTCCCCGCTCCCCATCGGCATCATTCCTGTTCAGGATCACGGGATCTTCATGGTTACTGCCTACGGCGATCAGGGGTGGATTGACAATGTTTTCCGACCGAATTAATTCCTCGTATTTACGATCCATTTCCGCCTTCAGTTCTGCCGCGAGGTTTTTTTTCTTCCCAACAATATTGACCTGCTCGAAAGGATCTTCTATCATGTCGTACAACTGAAAATTTTCGATCATCGCATTGTAATCCGTATCCCCCACCAGTTTATACCGCCCTCTCAGCAGGGCCATATTATTATAGCGTTCAGGATATCGCCTGTTCCAGTAAAAAAATAAGCCGCGCTCCTCCCAATCCACTCTTTTTTCCTCGATCAAAGGCAGAAGACTTTCGCCGTCGATACTCCTCTCTTCGGGCAAAGTAACATTGCAGATCTCAGCCAGGGTCGGCAATACATCAATATGCGCTGCGGTGGTCTCGATGTCTTTCGGAGCATAAGACGGATACCTGAAATAAAAGGGAACCCTGATTCCTCCATTGTGTACACTTCCCTTTTGCCCCTTCATTCCCGCTACGTACCGGTTTTGCTGAGGACCATTGTCGGTCATAAAGATTACGATCGTATTGCTGGAAATTTTTAGTTCCTCAAGTTTTCTTAATAACCTGCCTAAATTATCATCGATATTCGTGACCATGGCATACACTTTCCGTGCAGCTTCCTTGTCTTGTTCAGTCATCGGCCTGATCGGAGGACCACCTTCCTGGAAACCGGATAAAGGGTCGATCTCCTTATAGATCTGGTAGTACTTGTCCGGAACCTGCAAAGGTGTGTGTGGTGCATTAAAAGCCAGGTAACAGAAGAAAGGATTTTTTTGGTTCTTTTCGATAAACCTGATGGCCTCGGCGGTAAAAATATCTGAACAATATCCCTGGTAAGCCTGTTGTTGCCCGTTGTGCCACAAGACCGGATCAAAGTAACTGCTGTCATATCTGAAGAAAGTGGTTATATCTCCTACTTGTCCCATGCCGCCGCCAAGGTGTATGATTGATTCATCAAATCCCTGGTCCATGGGTCGGAATGGATAATTATCACCCAAATGCCATTTTCCAAAAACTCCGGTTGTATACCCGGCCTTTTTGAGCACTTCGGCTATGGTCAGCTCTTCCGTTGCCATCATAGCCCCACCGTTATAAGTATCTCTGACGCCAGTGCGCAGCGAGTAGCGACCGGTCATCAGGCTTGAGCGCGTTGGCGCGCAGACAGGCGACACATAAAAGTTTTTAAAACGTATACTCTGCCTGGCAAATGCATCTATGAACGGTGTTCTAACATGCGGATTCCCGTTAACCCCAAGATCGCCATATCCCTGGTCATCGGTTATAACGAGAAGCACGTTGGGATGGGAAGTAACCTGGGCAGAAACTTTCAGAACAAAATTGAAGACAATAGCCAGTCCTATAATGAACGACAAAAATTTGTTTTTCATAGACAGTACTTTTTCTGATTGATTATGATGCTTTACAACCGTCTCATGACTCAACGCCAAACTTCTCTTCATGGACAACTTTCCCGTCCACGTCACGATGGCTGAACAAAATGAACGGACGGCCATTTTCCCTGTCAACCCTGATATTTAAGAAGCCGCCCTTCAATCGCAAGAACCTGTGTTCCGGCCTTACGTCTTCCGGATCCCATCCCTGCGCATGATAGTCACTGACCGGCCCGGACCCGAACTCCATCAAACCCGTCTCCGGATCTTGCGATACATATTGCCAGTGCCGATCGCCGTTAACGACATACATATTTTTCTGTTTTGACAAATATTCTCTCAACCAATCGCCTTCCGTTTGAAACACCTTGTTTGCATGATTGTCCTTTTTCGTTGCGCGATCGGGGCCCACGACGGGAGTAGCCGTAAACAAAATTTTAAACGTCGCGTCCGATGCAGGCACGGTTTCCATAAACCACTTCTTCTGTTCTTCGCCCCAAATGCTCTTCAATGCATTATCCTGCATGGTATTGGCTGCCCGGTATTCGCGTCCCTCCACCATCCAGATCTGAATATCATTGCCCCACCGGATCGTCCGGTATGGTCTCCCTGGCAGGGGCACGTTCTCATACCAGATCTTAAGTCCTTCCTTAAAAGTCAATCGCCCATAAGGAGAGATCCCGGGGTAAGCATCATCTTTCAACAGGTCGTGATCATCCTTGATCATGTAAACGGGCACCTCTTCGTACAATGCCCTGATTGAAGGCCGTGAATCCATGGCATGCCACTTATGACGGGCTTTCTCAACCGTTGTTGCCAGCGGACCCGGTTTGTCGTAATAGACATAGTCTCCCGTATGGATGTAGAAATCCGGTTTCAGGTTGCGCATGCTGTCGTATGTCTTAAAGCCGCGTATTTCATCATCGAAACTCCAGAAATATTGACAGGTGGACGTGACCAGGTTCACCGGTTTCGGAACGGTGTCTGCCGGGGCTGTCATAAATTTACCGCGCGCAAATCGGGAAGGTCCTTCCAACGAATATTTTCCTTCTACTTCGACCATATAGGTTTCATCTTCACGAAGGTCCTCAAAATAAAACTTTACGGTAAAGTCATTATCTTCAGATGCTTCGAGCCATTCCGTGATCTTTTCTTCTTTTTTATTGACAAGCTTAAACCTTACGATTCCGGGAGAGCCTTTTACGGCGCCATCCATTTTTTCTATGGGTTGTTCCTCATCGAAACTGATCGGATGACGAAAGACCGCTTCTCTTCTCTCATGCCGTATCGGGTTTGGAATTTCCTGACTACAAAGCCGGGTCCACACAATGGCACTGTTGCGCTGAACCTCCATTGTTTTGAAGCCGGTGGTAATATGAACTGCTTTTTGAAGAGGCGCCGATAGCAACTTATTCTTACACCAATGCGCGAAAGACTTTATGTCAAGCGTGGAAGTGGTAAAGAATCCAACGCTTAGTTTTTTTAGAAAACGGCGTCTGTTGTTTGTCTGCATGTTCATATACCCTGTATTCCTATCTACCCCTCACTTTATCATCTCCATACAGTCCCGTGTCCCCCTTCTTCCATTTCCGTAGCAACTGTCTTACTCTTCTCTCGTCATCGGCAGCGATATTGAAATTTTCGTTGGGATCGTTTTTGTGATCATAAAGCTCCGTTACAAGCTGCTCCTTGCGGAAGTAATGAGTGATCCTGTAGCGATCGGTCCGCATAGTTATACCGTTGTTATAAAAAGAATACGCGGGTTGGACAAATGACTTTGAACCAGGGTTCTCCATCAATCGGATAAAAGTGGCGCCATCGGTTTCATAGGGCATGGGAACCTTGCATAAATCCATTAAAGTAGGATAAATATCTACGGAGCTGACGATGGCGTCTGAAGTTTTTCCCCTGATTTTCATTCCAGGAGCTCTAATGATCAACGGGCTCTTCAGCGCCCTTTCGGAAAGGGTATGTTTTCCCCAGACACGGTGATCGCCCAGGTGCCATCCATGGTCACCCCAAAGGATCACGATGGTGCTTTCTTCCAGGCCGTAATCATTCAACGCCTGAAGAAGCTTTCCGATCTGTGCGTCGGTATAGCTGACTGATGCGTAATAGGCGTGTGTAATTTTCCTGGCGTATGCTTCGGATACCGGCGCTGCGAGCGTTGGATGCTCGTCACCCGACAGATAGGAATTGAATTCGCCGCTGTTGTGAAAACTTGCCGTACTGACATCATGAGGCAATTTCATGGAGGGTGAGAAGGGAATTTTTGATCTGTCGTACAGATCCCAATACTTCTTCGGCGCGACAAACGGCAGGTGCGGGCGGAT
>JBBEBN010000080.1:0-7471 GCA_040882305.1 Cyclobacteriaceae bacterium | reverse complement strand
CTTCCCATGGAATTTTCCGGAAAGTTGAAAGATCGATCCGGGCGGGCGCATCCGGGTAACCAGTATGCCAACCGGTGTACCTCACGTTGTCATAGGCGAGGTCCGCCGCATCCCACCCGAAGATGACATCGCAAAAACCGGAACCGTTTTTGACTGTGGATAAAAATTTCTCCGCTGAAACATATTTGCCGCGAAGCACGCCATCGATATCCGTAAAGGCAATTTTGACCTTGCCGGAAGGATGATCTTTCACATATTGAACGGCCTCGTTGCTGCTCATGGTTTGATGGTTTTCGTTTTGGTCGTTGCAAAGGGATCACTTGCAAGGGGGCCAGGTCCTTTCCCGTTTGCTTGCCATAATTTAAATATTCCGTAACATACTGCCACCAGCAGGAAATAGATTCCTGCTAAATCCAGATTGTAAATTGCCATAGCACAGAAAGACACCGCAGCGATGATGAGGGCGGTATAGGGAAAGAGCGGGAAAAGGGGAACCCTGAAAGGCCGCGGCAGATCAGGTTCCTTCTTGCGCAAACGCAGCAAAGAGATCATAGAGATGATGTAAAGAGTGAGTGCGCCGAAGACCGACATTGTAATGATCTCGCCGGTTTTTCCTGTCAGCAACGCCACGATGCCAATGCCCATGTTGACCAGTAGAGCATTTGCGGGAGTCCGGAATCGCGTATTCACCCTGCCTAAGAATTCCGGAGCGAAGCGGATGCGGCCGAATTCAAAAGTGGATCGGCCGGCAACAAGGATGATGCCGTGAAATGAGGCGATCAGACCAAACAGGCCAACGGTGATGAGTAAATGATAGAACAAATTGTTTTCGCCGACAATGTATCCCAGCGCCATGGGCAATGGAGAATCCGACGTCGAGCCATCAGCTTTGTAGACGATCGCCTCCCATCCTGCCACCCCGACAGAGGCAGTAAAAGTGAGCAGGCACAGCACCACCAGGGTGAGGATAGCCGAACCAAATCCCAGGAGGATGGTCCTGTGCGGATTCACGGCCTCTTCCGCAACATTGGCCACTCCTTCGATCGCCAGAAAAAACCAGATGGCAAAAGGTATGGCGGCAAATATCCCTTTCCACCCATTTGGCAATGCATTCTCCTGGAGGTTCGCCCACTCAAAGTGAGGCAAGGTGAGTCCTGCAAACAAAAGCAGCTCCCCCACCGCCAGCAGGGTGATGACGAGTTCAAATACGGCCGCGGCCTTTACACCATAAATATTGAGCCCTGTAAAAATGACATAAGCAATGATTGCGATGGTCAGTATTGATATGGCAGGAAAAAACAGATTGAAGTAGGCTCCGATAGCAAAGGCGATTGCCGGAGGTGCAAAGATAAATTCTACGCTTTGAGCAATGCCTGCGATAAACCCAAGGTCTTTTCCAAGCGCCCGATGGGCATAGTCGAAAACCCCTCCGGCCTTTGGTATTGCACAGGCCAGTTCGGAATAACTGAAGGTAAAGGTCACATACAGAATGATGATGAAAAATGTGGCAATGGCCAGGCCGAGCGTACCTCCCTCCTGTAGTCCCAGATTCCATCCGAAGTACATCCCGGAAATCACATACCCCACACCCAGTCCCCAAAGCATGGTAGGGGATAATGTTCTCTTCAATTCATTCGTTTGCAAGCGTCATTGATTGAGGTGATAGATCGCTGAGGAAACATAAGCGAAAAAATCCAAACATTGAAATCAAAAAAAAAGCCATCCTTGTGGATGGCTTTTCATGCAAACATTACAATTTTCTATTACTGAATGACTTGAACTTTCACGGCATTCAGACCTTTCTTTCCTTTCTCAACTTCAAATTGTACTTTGTCATTCTCCCGAATTTCGTCAATAAGACCGCTTTGATGTACAAAGATGTCTTCGCTTGAATCAGATGGCTTTATAAACCCAAAACCTTTTGAGTTATTAAAGAACTTAACTACTCCTTCTTTCATTATATTAAAATTTAATTGTTGTTCTATTTGATTGTTCAATGCATAGCCCCGGACTATTACATTCTTAAAACTTGTTTGAGGCAATGATTGGTGAGAAGATACTTTGTAAAACAGAATTTTGGTGAATAATTGAATCAAAGATACATCCTTATTTATACAATCCTAGCTTCCCCATTTAAAAATTGAACCGGCATTTGCCCAGTCAATGAGGTTATTTCCCAATCTCCGTGTTGATCTCCGTGCATCGTCCTGCTTGAAATCTAGTTGCTATTGCGGTCTTTATAACCAAAATTACTGCTGAAACTGTTATAAATTCTTGGTGAGCTGCTTTTGGGTTTGGCCTCATTGACCTTAAGTCTTCTGTTCTCAAACTCTTGTGAATCCAGGTCGCGGATTGCCTGCAAGGCTTCCTTCTCATCAGGCATCTCTACAAAAGCAAACCCCCGGGATTCGCCGGATAAATTGTCTTTAATAATCTTAACAGTTTTTACTTCACCAAATCCTGCAAAAAGTGATCGCAATTCGATCTCACCCGCCTGGCGGCTGAGATTTCCTACATAAATATTCATTCGTTGTTAATTGTGTACTAGTTAATCTTGAGGTAGTTCGGACCGAAATGCGGGGCAGGACGGAAAACGCAGTACCAGAGAAATACAAAGGTCGGGAATTTTATTGGAATGAGAAGGATCAGCGGAGGCTGAGGTTACATTTATTTTACTTCGGATATCCCGGATAAGTTTCGACTCAATTTACTTCTATCCCGGATACGTTTCGACTCATTTTACTTCCTCAACAGCTCTATAACTGTGGGACCCGGCAAATGGTTCAATTCAGCGGGAGCTTTCAGAAAAAAACGCTCTTGGGAGTGTGGGGGCTGGGGTTTTACATTTTTTCCATGTGGAACATTCACATCAGCATGTCAATAATACTCTTTTGTTTGTCAGGATGTTGATGGATTCCATATTAAGTCAGGCTGCAAATTCGAGCGTATAAAGGCTTCCATGTGAAGCATTTGAACGCATCGGAAATGTTTTTGACTCTTTGTGTATATTTACACTATAAATATTTGTTATTTGATTTAAAATTGTATACTGTTGTGTAATAATACACATAACTATGAGTGAATTTGAGAAAAAACACCTGGAGTTCGAATTAAGGAATTTCACTGCGCGGAATTTTGTCAGGCCGTCAGAATGCCGGAACCTGGATCAGATCAGGTTTTACATTCGCGAGCTTTGCGTAAAGATAGAGGAGTACAAAAAACGCTTTAACTATGTTCCAAACACCGCGTATTGCCTTCTTTCGCAGTATAACTCAAGGCAGAACTCCATATTGACCCGTGACTTTTTGAACAACTACTGATGTCAATGCGCTACGTCCCCTCCCCTATTCCGGTGCACTGTAACTGGGTTTACAGCGCTGTGGCCAACAAATCGGGAAGGATGCAATACCATAAGGTTAAACCGGGAGTCAGCAAGCTGCGCATCAGCCGGAATGAGTTCATTCGCACTTTCAACGGTGCTCAGATCATCGCCATGCGGCCCCTCCAGGTCGGTGGAAATGAAACGGATTTTCAGATGGAGTTTTATGTGTGACCAAACCTACAAATGTTAGGTCTGCGCTTTTCAATTTTATAATAGAATACATTATATTCGTCATGAACAGCATAAAAGTCTGGGAGAATGGATCCCAGGCTTCGATAGCTCAAGCGCCCCGTCCCGCCCGGACGGGGCTTTTTTTGGGCCTTCAAAAAAACTTTACAAAAATTTGGCGAAATCAAATTTTCGTATTTACTTCGCCACTGTATTAGTTATGTAGTACAGTAAAACAGCTCCTCATGATCCACCTCAAAAACGTTGCTTTTGGTTATCAAGGGCAGCCTCATCTTTTCAAAGACCTGAATTTAAAACTGAGATCGGGCAGCATTACCGGGTTGTTGGGAAAGAATGGCGCCGGAAAAACCAGCCTGTTAAAGCTGATCGCCGGTCTTCTGTTTCCGATTTCGGGTGAACTTGATGTTCTGGCACACGAGCCACGCAAACGTCAACCGTCTTTTCTCTCTAAGGTCTTTTTTGTTCCCGAGGAGTTTCACCTCTCCTCCATTTCAATTGCAAGGTTTGTGAAAGCCAACGGTCCCTTCTATCCGGATTTTGATCACGCGTTGATGGAACGACTGTTGACTGAGTTTGAATTGGCTGGCCAGCAGGTGATTGACAAGTTGTCTTACGGGCAGAAAAAAAAGGTTCTGATCTCTTTTTCACTGGCGACGCGGTGCCGGCTGATGATCCTGGATGAGCCCACGAACGGTCTTGATATTCCGTCCAAGACTATTTTCAGAAAGATCGTGGCTGGCGCCCTGGACGAGCACCAACTGGTTTTGATTTCCACACACCAGGTAAAGGACGTTGAAACACTCATCGACCGGATCATCATTCTGGATGAAGGAAATGTGATCATGGAGAAGGACATGCTGGAGATCTCCGCGCAGCTTCAATTTAAGAACAGTCACGTCCTTGACGAAGATCACGTGCTTTATAGTGAAATGGTGCCGGGCGGTTATAAGGTCATCACTCCGCAGCGAAACGGTGATTCATCCGTAGACATCGAGCTTTTGTTCAATGCGGTTACGAAAGGAAACAAAATATTCAGCCATGCAAGCAAATAATATTTTCAGCTTCACTCGTTTTGGAATGCTTTTCAGGCAAAGCTTGATCCACAACTATAGAATGATCCTCCTTTCAGGCATCGGGTTTTGCGGCGGCCTTTTTATCCTTCTTTTTCTCATTCAGTTTGGCACGGATTTCCGGCCATTAACATTAAGAAATTATGAAATTCTTTTTATGATGCTGTTCTCTGGTCTGGGGATCATTTGTGCCGGCACCGCGTTTCCTGACTTCAGAAGGAGAGAGAGGGCACTCAACTATCTGTTGATTCCTGCTTCGCCGTTGGAAAAATTCCTTTTGCAATTCGGCAACCGGGTCGTTCTGTTCGTTGTCATCACGCCCGCTCTTTACTGGCTGGTATACAACGTTGAAGGAAATGTAATTAAGATTTTCTATCCTCACTTTTCTTTTGAATCGCAGTTGTATTTGTTCCCAAGGCCGCACCCTGATGCCGAAAGTCTCGAGGGACTGATTTATACGGCCGTATTTTCAGTAATCCTTTTAATGCTTGTGATCCCCTTTACCGGCGCGAGTGCATTTTCGAGGCAGCCCATCATAAAGACCCTGTTCTCGCTTGCTACCATCTTTTTCTTTAATCTTTTCGTGGCGTACGTGATGTTCAAGGTTCTCGGGTTGCAGCACTACCATCCTGATTCCAGCGCCGGGATACTGTTTGTAGTGCATGGCGCAGAGGATGTGTTTTACGTGGTAGCCATTAGCGCTATGCTGATGAGTATTGGGCTTCTGACCGCGGCTTATTTCAAACTGAAAGAAAAGGAGGTGTGATATGGAGTTCGACAACAACAAAAGTATTTTCCTGCAGATTGCCGATACCATCACGGAAAAGGTCGTAAGTGGCGTATACCCTCCGGGGGAGAAGATTCCCTCCGTGAGGGAGCTGGCGGCAGGCCTGGGCGTGAATCCCAACACCATCATGCGAACCTATAACGAATTGCAAACGGCCAGCATCATCGAGAACAGGCGCGGTATCGGATACTTCGTGAACCCTAAGGCTCAGAAACTTATCCTTGAAAGGAAGAGATCCGAATTCTACAGCAAGGTGCTTCCGGCCTTCCTGCGCCAGGCGAGTTTGCTGGGCATCACTTCATCTGACTTAAAAAAACACTTGGATCAACTCAATCATGAAACGGCATGAAAACCAGTAATATCATTTTAGCAACGCTTCTAGGAAGCATCACGTTCATCATCATCGCCGGCGCCGTGCAGGTCCGGGTCACGGGAAGCAAGTTGACTGCGCATACCGAGCAGGTGCTTGAAGCGATTGATCTTCGTGATTTCAAATACCTGGTGATACAGAAATCAATCAACTTAACGATCGCCCCCTCGGAGAAATCACAACTTGAGATCCGGAGTGCGACGGGAGAAAAAAGACCGCGTGTCAACTATCGACAGGTTGGCGATACCTTATTCATCGATGGAATTGAATTCGGTCCCGAAGGCAGAAGCTTGGTAGTCATCTTAAAAGCGCCGTTGAACAATCTTGAACTGATTAAGGCGGAGGAAGCGAACTTTGCCCTTCAGGATTTCCCGGGGGCGACACTGGACGTAGATCTAAATCGTACTTCTTTCAACTTGCGTTCAACAGATGCTTCTACGATAGGAAGGCTGCGGATCAGCGGTGTAAATCATTCGTCCATCTGGTCTAGTAACCTAAATGTGGATACCCTCACCCTTTACCTGGACGAGTCATCGGCCAATATTCCGGGCACGATTCAACAACTGAAGGGATCGATGGCAAACAACGCGACGCTTTCGGTCGGCGATATTGCGCAGATCGACTTCCGCAAGGATTCTTCCAGCAAGTTATACCCATAGGCGCTTTGTGTTGCGCAACTGACCGGCACTGTATTCACATGATCACGGCGAAGAACATATTGGTACAAGTTCATCTCTGACGAAATTCGGCTGAACGAGATCTTCAGCGTAGCCTTGGGGTAAATTTTCTGCGGGGCCACTCAGGCAACGCAGCGGACGGACTGCGCATCGCCTGCTGGCGGACAGCTTGCGCGCGGCAGGCCTGCAGGTCGGGCAATTCCAGTATAGTGTATTGTTGTTCAGACTGCGCTGGAACGGCAAATTGAAAAAACAATTTTGAGATTTTTGTCTTTCAACAAAAGAAAAACGTAAATTCAGGGGTAAAGACAGGTCGAAAATTGTTTCCGATGAGGGTTGTACTTCTTTTGCTGCTGGTACTGCTTCCGTATTTGAGCCGGGGTAATTCGATCCTCATTCCCATGGATGAAGGCCAGCGCAACCACCTGAAAGCGTACGGAATAGCTTATTTTGTCCTTCAGCATGACATTAACCTTGACTGGCTTTTGAATTACCGGGGTGGCAGCTTCCTGGTTATTTGGTCCAAACAGATCCAGGAGGAATGTCTTGTCAGGGGAGTAACGCACGAAGTCCTGTCAGACGCCGAGACGAACAAGATTCTCCAGGAGATATCAAGCCCGGCGGTAAATATGAATGCAGTGAGGCTTGAAACCGCTCCCCGCATTGCCGTTTACTCACCGAAGAATGATTTTATCCTCGATGAAACCGATGCAGTGATGCTCGTACTCGACTATGCGGAGATACCTTACAAAATTATCTACGACGTAGAAGTACTGGAGGATGCCCTGCTTAAATTTGACTGGCTGCACCTGCACCACGAAGATTTTACCGGCCAATTCGGACGGCACATGAGGAGGAATTCTTCCCGTATGGAAGCCGATATCCAGGAACTGAATGCGCAACGCATGGGCTATAAGAAAGTTTCCGAAATGAAGCTGGCGGTGGCCAAAAGGATCAAGGCGTTCTGTGCCGCGGGGGGATATCTTTTTGCCATGT
>JBBEBN010000079.1:0-7477 GCA_040882305.1 Cyclobacteriaceae bacterium | reverse complement strand
ATTAAAGTTTAATGTTTAGAATATAAAGTTTAAGCTTGTAACGGTAAACAAAGACTCTTTCAACAACCGCAAACAAAAGGGTTAGCGGAATCTATGCCGCAAGTTTACTCTATTGTCAACTGTCAACTTCGTACTGTCAACTGATTTACGTGCATTTAACGATTACAAGCACTCAGAATCCAAAGGTTAAGAACCTGCTGGCCCTGGAAAAACCAAGGGAAAGAAGAGCGCTGGGTTTATTTGTTGTTGAGGGAAGGAAAGAGATCGGCCTTGCCCTGGATGCAGGTTATGAGATCGAAAATGTATTCTATTGTGAAGCGCTGATCTCACGCGAGGAATTAAAAACGTCTTCGTTCTCCGACAAACTTTTGATTTCAGTAACCCGGGAGGTATTTGATAAAATTGCCATCAGGGAAAATTCAGGCGGTCTGGTTATGGTAGCAAAGCAGAAAACCCATTCTTTGGATTCCATCCGGCTCAGCGCCAACCCGCTCGTGCTCGTGCTTGAGTCGGTTGAAAAGCCGGGGAACCTCGGCGCCATTCTCCGCACAGCAGACGCTGCCGGATTAGACGCTGTGATCATCTGTGATCCTAAAACTGACTTTTACAATCCCAATGTGATCCGCTCCAGTGTTGGGTGCATCTTTACCAACCAGGTCGCCACCGCAACTTCCGAGGAGGCCCTCTCCTGGCTTAAGAAAAACAATATTGTGCCATACAGCACATACCTGAAAGCTTCGCGACCGTACCATACGGTGGATTATACAAAGCCCTGTGCCATCGTCATGGGCACAGAGGCCACGGGTTTATCCGATGTCTGGACCGCGGAGGATCAGAACCCCATCATCATCCCTATGCACGGCAGGATTGATTCGATGAATGTATCCACCGCAGCCGCAGTCATTGTTTTCGAAGCCAGGCGACAAAGAGGATTTGCTTAATTGGTCCGGGCCCTGTTAAGCTAAGCCAATTTTATCTAATTTAGGCTACCGGTTGGACCTCTCAACATGCAGAACGCTTCATTACCTGAGAAAGATCCAGCGGGAGAAAATTCATTTCTCTCGCGGGTAGAAGCATTCAGGTTTCAGGAGTCCGTCCTGAACGCGTCGGGGCTGGCGATCATGTCCACCACCCCTGAGGGAATTATCACAGGGTTAAACACTGCCGCAGAAAAATTACTCGGATACTTAGCAAAAGATTATGTCGGAAAGCCATGGCTCCACTTTCATGATTCTCCTGAGCTCCTGAAGAGGGCTGAAGAAGCCCAGCAAATTTCGGGAACCAAGATGGAACCGACGTTCGCAGTGATCGTGTCCGAAGCTCTCCGTCAGAAATCAGGTGCACACCCGGATTGGACGCTCATCCGAAAAGATGGTTCACGAATTCCGGTCAGCCTCGCAGTGATCCCTTTGCATTCTGAAGACGACCTGCTTTCAGGGTTTGCGGGAATTATTACTGACCTCACTGGCCAGCAAATGTTGAAAAATATTCTGGATTCAAAATCAGACCTGGAAAGCCTTACTCTTCAACTACGGGAACAGAACCGCCGGCTGGATGAATTCGCCCACATCATCTCGCATAATCTGCGCGCCCCTGTAAATAACATTCAGGCACTGATCAACTTGCTCAACAACAACAGTGAGATTGCGGATTATAAACTGATCTTCGACAAGCTGAAGAACGTTTCCAAAAATCTCAATGAGACAATGAATGAGCTGATGGACACATTGAAGGCGAAGACCGAACCCCAGGTGGACGTGACGGAGATCCGGTTTAAGGAAGTGCTCGACAAAGTCGTACAATCTCTGGAGGGAGAACTGATCGTCGCCCAGGCATCGGTCACGTTCGACTTTAACGAAGCTCCCCTAATTCTTTACTCGAAACCTTATCTCGAAAGTATCTTCCAGAACCTGCTGACCAATGCCATCAAATACAGGTCGCCTCACCGCACGGCGACGATCCACTTCAAAACTTTTATGAGGGATAATCACCTGGAATTAAGCGTATCAGACAACGGTCAAGGTATTGACCTGGATCGCTTTGGCGACAAACTCTTCGGTCTTCACAAAACATTCCACGAACACCAGGAAGCGCGCGGTGTGGGTTTGTTCCTCATCAAAACACAGGTTGAAGCCATGGGCGGCAGTATTTCTGTGAAGAGTGAAGTAGATAAAGGAACGACGTTTACGATACGGTTTAATTGAGCGGATAGCGGGTCTCACAGGAGGCGCGGCAGCCTGCAACCTGGTAACTGGTAACTGGCACACGCAACTCTCACGTTACATGCACTAAACTTCAAACTCTCATCACACCACTCACTCGTCCCTCAGCGAATTCACCGGGTTCGCCGACGCGGCTCGCACGACGTTGTAACCCACCGTGATCATGGTGATCATCAGGGCCAGCAGGGCCGATAAAAGGAAAGTGGGCCACTCCTCACTAAGCTCGATGCGATAAGCAAAATTCCGCAGCCAGTCATTTGTAAAGTACCAGGCAACCGGAAATGCCACGAGCATCCCCAGGCCGACAAGGATAAAAAACTCTTTCGAAACCAATGCAACGAGATTCTGAATGCTGGCACCAATGACTTTGCGCACGCCAATTTCTTTAGTTCGTTGTTCCGTGGTAAAGGCGGCAAGTCCGAGTAAGCCAAGGCAGGCGATGACAAGGGTCATCCCTGAAAAAGCTGTAAAAATCTGGCTTCGCTTTTCGTCTGCCTTATATTGCGAGTCAAAATCTGCATCCAGAAAGTTATATTCAAACGTATAGGTCGGAAAAATCTCTTTCCACACTTTTTCAATGGCGGAGATCGACTGGCGTACGTCGCCGTCACCAGTGCGGACAAAAATATTATTGTTTTCGCGCGCCAATAAAATCATCAGGGGTTCGATGGGGTCATACAGAGAGTTCTGATGATAATCCTTCACCACACCGACAACATGTTTAACAGTATCCTTATTATTCGGGCCCCCGCCAAAAAATATGAATTTCTTTCCAAGTGGATCATCCCATGACATTCTTTTAACCATCGCTTCGTTGACAAGCACAGCGTAGGAGGTGTCCGATGTAATTTCACGGGAGAAATCTCGCCCGGTTACGATTTCCATGCCCATGGTTTTGACAAAATCATAGTCGGCTGCGTAAAGATCCACTCCCCGGTCAACAAGCTTCCCTTCATTGTCTTCCACCTTAAGCAGAAGTTTGCCGATCCCCTCTCCCGGCGAATTGGAAGCCATGCCAACAGAGGCTACCTCCGGGGTTTGCTTCAACCGGTCGACGAGGCCCTGAGCCTTTTCACGCAATCCCTGCTCATTCAGACTCAACCGAACAACGTGTTCCTTTTCAAAACCCAGATCCTTGTTTCTAATGTACTGTAACTGCTCGAAAACAATGAGTGTTGAGATCAGCATGAAGATTGAAATAGCAAACTGGAACACGACGAGAAATTTCCGGAAGAAAGCGCTCCCTCCGCGGGAGACAAATTTCCCTTTCAGGACGTCCACGGGATTGAACCCGGAGAGATAAAAGGCGGGATAACTTCCGCCGACGACACCTACGAATAAAATAATGAGCAGGAGACTTAAAATGACGGGGCCCTGGAGAATAAAAGAGAATGGCAGTGACTTGTTCGCCAGTGTGTTGAAGGCGGGTAATAACGCATAGATCATGATCATACTCACCACAAGGGCAATGAGGGCGATCACCACGGACTCGGTGATAAACTGTGCAATGATCTGTCTGCGCTGCGAGCCCATCACTTTCCGCACACCTACTTCCCGTGCGCGGTTAACGGACCGGGCAGTGGCGAGGTTCATGTAATTGATACAGGCGATGATCAGCATGAATAGGGCAACGGAGGCGAAAATATAGATATAGGAAATATCGCCGCCCGCCTCTGCTTCATCCTGGATCTTTGAATAAAGGTGGATGTCGAGGATGGGCTGCAACTCATATTTGATGGTGATGCCATACTGTTCGAAAATAGGGTTGACGCGTTCTTTTATCACTTTGTCCAGACTGGCGTACATTTTTGAAAGATCATATCCTTCGGGAAGGTGCACATAGGTGGACACTCCGAAATTTCCCCAGCTGCCCTGAAAACCGGGACGGGTATTTCTGGAGATCAGTCCGTCAAAGATGAAATGCGAGTGCAGGGGAATATCTTTCATGATCCCGGTAATTTTAAACTCCTCACCCTGCTGATTCTGGATGGATTCGCCAAGGGCAGCAGACACTTCTGAGAAATACTTGTGTGCAGTCTTTTCGGTCAATACAATGGAGAAAGGATTGTCTAACGCGGTGGCTGGATCACCATGGAGAAACGGGTAGGTGAACATTTCAAACACGGTCGAATCCGCGAGGTAAAACTCCTCCTCATAAAACTGCTTGTCGCCATTCTTGTACAGTGTGCGGTCGGTTCCAAAAAATCTCACGGCATTTTTGACTTCGGGATAATTGTCGCGCAATTCTTCTGCCAGGGGGATCTGTGCCACCGCCCATGTAAAGGCATTGTCAGTTTCCTTGATGTTCGAAACTACCCGGTAAACGTTGTGGCCATTTTCATGGTACCGGTCATAGCTTAATTCATGCAGAATATACATGAGCAGGAATAAGCTGCACGTAATACCGATGGTGAGCCCTGCAATATTGAGAAGGCTGTAGGTTTTATCCTTCAGGATCGTGCGAAGGGAAATTTTCAGAAGGTTCTTGAGCATAATGATCGGTCAGGTTGCAACTGCTTTGAAAGTCTGATGAACAGGACCTGTCAAAAGTTTTATCCGTGTTAAAAAAAGATTCAATCCACCTTTAACCAAAGTTAAGCAAAGTGATGGATTGCACCTAAAAAACGCAGGTTGTTTGATTGAAAACGGCAATTTGTGTGCCGCCCAGGGAAACTTGGTTTTCAAGCAGTTGGCAATGGAAGCCCGACAATCCGAGATTCGTATCACCGGCAACAATCCTCACCCCGCCCACCCTTCGCGGTCCAGGCTCCGGTACGTGATCGCTTCCGCAAGATGTTCGGCCCTGATGTGATCCGATTGGGATAAGTCGGCGATGGTGCGCGACACTTTCAGGATGCGGTCATAGGCGCGGGCGGAAAGTCCCAGTCGTTCCATGGCGGTCTTGAGCAGCCCATTGCCGGCCTCATCGATCGCGCAGATCTTCTTCACCATGTTCGAAGGCATCATGGCATTGCAATAAATATTCCGGTGGTTGGCAAACCGCCGGGTCTGCACTTCACGCGCCCGAACCACTCGCTCCCGAATGCTTTCGCTGCTCTCCACTTTTCTGTTTGCGGTCATCTCGTCAAAGCTGACGGGCACCACTTCCACATGAAGGTCGATGCGGTCGAGCAGTGGTCCGCTGATCTTGCTGAGATAGCGCCGAACGGTAGCCGATCCACAAACACATTCTTTTTCCGGATGATTGTAATATCCACAAGGACAGGGGTTCATGCTGGCCACCAGCATGAAGTTCGCCGGGTAATCGACGGAGACTTTTGCGCGCGAAATGGTGACACGCCTTTCTTCCATCGGCTGGCGCATCACCTCCAGTACAGTGCGCTTGAACTCCGGCAGTTCATCAAGGAATAAGACGCCGTTGTGCGCCAGTGAGATCTCTCCCGGCTGCGGGTTGCCTCCTCCACCTACGAGTGCGACATCTGATACGGTGTGGTGTGGAGAGCGGTAGGGGCGCGTAGTGAGCAATCCGACGTCGCGGGATAATTTGCCCGCTACGGAATGGATTTTTGTTGTTTCAAGGGCTTCATTGAGCGTCAGCGGCGGCAGGATGGTGGGCAGGCGTTTTGCGAGCATGGTCTTCCCTGCGCCAGGGGGACCTATCATGATAACGTTATGGCCACCCGCCGCAGCGATCTCCAGGGCGCGCTTGATGTTTTCCTGTCCCTGAACATCCTTGAAATCCGTATCATATCCATTTGCGGGAGTATTAAAGATGTCACGGGTATTTACCTCCAGGGGTGCGATGGGCAGCTCATCCTGGAGGAAACTGATCGCCTCCGGCAGCGTTCTCACGGGGAAGACATCCAGCCCATCCACGACAGCAGCTTCGCGCGCATTGGCTTCAGGAACGATGAGTCCTTTAAACCCTTCCTTGCGTCCCTGAATGGCGATTGGCAATACGCCTTTGATGGGACGCAGCACGCCATCAAGAGCAAGCTCACCCATGATGATAAATTTTTCAAGCTTGTTGGAGGCGATCTGTTCGGATGCTTCCAGAATGCAGAGAGCGATGGGCAGGTCGTAGGCCGAGCCCTCCTTGCGGATATCGGCCGGCGCCATGTTGACGACCGTTCTTTTTCGCGGCATGAAATAACCCCAGTGCTTAAGGGCGGATTCGATGCGCAGCTGGCTTTCTTTTAATGCGTTGTCCGGGAGGCCACTCATAAAGAACCGTGTACCCTGGCCAACGTTTACTTCAATCAGGATGGTGCGCGCGTCAATCCCATGAACGGCGCTTCCAAAAGTCTTTGACAGCATAAAAATTTCAGGTTGAGAGGGAAACCTATAGAAGCGGGCAGTTCCTTGTTTCAGTTCAAAAGGACCAGACAACTCCATTAACCGGATCCACCAGACCGTAACTTTATCGATTCCGAATCTTCCGGAGAATCCACAGGTAATTTAACTGAAAAGAAAATGAAAAAGAAACAATGGGAGTGTGCCGTTCAGACTATTATGGGATCAGTTATTTCCTCCCCTCCTTTCCGCGATGAGGCTTCTCCAGGAGTACCAGTGTCAGGATGATCTCACGGTGACGCTTTTATGGTTGTGACGGCGGAGGATTGATCGGACGCGGGGTTGAAGAAGCAGTCTTTGTCACCTGCTCCTGCATATCGAAAAGTTTTGCCTTTAGCGCGTTAACCTCGTGAGCAAGGGCAGCCTTCTCGCGGTTGATTTCGTTCACCACGATCCATGCCCAGATAAAATCGATGATCACGAGAATTACCCCCAGCAAGGTGACCCACTTGAAATATGGCACCCAGCTGAACATGCTCATGAGAAAGGTGGAATCGTTGCCCAGCTTTATCGTGAAAATAAGCGCTCCGATATGAAACAAGGCGAAGATCAGATAAAAAATAACTCTGTTTTTTTTCATGTGATAAGTTTTTACCGGGGGTTAATTCCGAAAGGTAATTTAAAATAAAAAACACTCCAAACCATTTAGGCCTTCTGAATTTCACTCAGCTTCCTGTAGAGTCCGCTTTTGACGATCAGCTCGTCATGGCGCCCGCGCTCTATGATGCGCCCGTCCTGCACTACGACGATCTCATCCGCGTGCTGAATGGTGCTCAGGCGGTGGGCAATGACAATGGAAGTGCGGTTTTGCATCAGGTTGTTCAAGGCATCCTGCACAAGTCTTTCCGATTCCGAATCCAGGGCTGAAGTAGCTTCGTCGAGGATCAGGATGGGAGGATTCTTCAATACCGCCCGGGCTATACTGATCCTTTGCCGTTGTC
>JBBEBN010000078.1:0-7482 GCA_040882305.1 Cyclobacteriaceae bacterium | reverse complement strand
GTGCGTTTGCAGAATATATTCGCGTTCCGGCTGACTGGCTCATTCCAAAACCATCGATTTTATCCTGTAAGGACTGCATGACCATTGGTACGGCCGGTTTTACCGCTGCCTATGCATTATATAAGATGGAAATGATGGGGCAGACTCCCGACTATGGGCCTATCGTCGTCACTGGATCAACCGGAGGCGTGGGTAGCCTGGCAGTTGCCATTCTCGCGAAGGCAGGTTATGAGGTCATCGCAGTTACGGGAAAAGAAGACGCGACAGACTATCTGAAATATCTCGGGGCCGCACGCGTGGAGCCAAGAGAATTTCTCAATGATTCACTTGGCAAACCGCTGTCGCGCGCCATGTGGGCAGGGGCAATCGACACTGTCAGCGGAACGATGCTCACAACGTTGCTTAAACGTTGCCGCCGCGATGGCAATGTAGTGGCCACCGGGCTGCTGTCGTCCATCCACTTCTCGACCACCATCTATCCTTTTATCCTGAATGGGGTGAACCTGTTGGGAATAGGGGCAGGGCAAACGCCAATGAACCTTAGACTCAAGCTGTGGGATAAACTGGTGAAGGAATGGAACGTTTGTGATAAGCTGCCTGCAATAGCCAATGAGATCGGCCTGGAAGAACTAAAAGATACTTACATCGACGCCATTCTGAGCGGTAAAACGAAGGGCCGCGTGGTGATCAAGTTGAAAGACGATTGCTGCCAGATTGTAAATTCGTCTTTAAATTGATTTCCGCTGATAGCGCGCGTTTTTTCACTGTCAATCTTATTCTAATACTTAAGCCAGGTGCAATACTAACTAGTCTCAGGCACGACTGAATGTGCTTATTGCTGGTCTGATTATTTTATGCGGAACCTGTACTTGAACGCTATGGTGAAAAAGATTATCTCAACGGTTTTCGGCTTGTACGTCAGCCTGGCGGCTACCGGTCAAAACAGGGTTGCCACCCTTGTTGACCAACAAATGTATGGTGCCTATATCCAACCCGGAGACCTGATCATCGATACGCCTACTAAATTCAGCCAGGGCAAAAGGGAGGTCGTTTATTATTTTATGGGCAAGGACTGGCCCGGGTTGCGTGAAGGTGGCACGATCTGGTTGGACGGGTATAAGCTCGGGCTGATGGAGCAAATCAAGTTCTGTCATACATCCGATCCGCTTGCACCGTGGCAAATCGAGTCTGCGACATTCAAAAACATTCCACACACCCGGGTTATGGCAAGTTCTTTCAGTTGTCATGGGTTGAAACATTTTGAATTGGACGGCGAGAGCGCCTCCTTTCCAGGTTTGTCACAGTGGCCATCTACCAGAAAGTTCTTAACCGGTGGTTTTGGTTTTCACATCATCAACAATATCACTGGCGGACACGGTTACTCCATAACTGTGCGGGATGGGGGGTCAATAAAGTTGAACGGTTTTGAAGTACAGCATGGTTTTTCCGGTGTGCGCATCAACGGAGGCAGTTATGACATGACCGTGGAGTCCCTTGAGATCAGCAACTTTTACATTCACGATACGGGTGACGGCGAAGGACAATATCTGGGTTCAACGCAAAAACCACCGCTGGCAAAACTAAAGAATCTGAAGATTCATCATGGAATTATTGCGCGGACTGCCGCCGAGGCGCTGCAACTCCAGCATCTGGCAGGCGGGACCGATATCCATCAAGTCACTATTTTCGCCGCCGACGTGCGGTGGGTTAATGAATTTATGTCCGGGCAGGATACGGGAATTCAGTGGTCTGTGGATGCCGGAGAGAATAAACTTCACCATGTGATTGTCGATGGTTTCGCCAGCATTGGTTTAATGCCCTTTGGTTCTCCTGAAGTTGGAACCGGAGGAGTGAGCAGGGTATCCAATGTTCTGTTTAACGATGGACGGGATACCGGGATGTACCTCCATAAGTCAACGAGTTTTGGCGTGCATTGGATTTTTGACAGTATTCACTTTCGTGGATTCAACTCCACCTATTACCATTTGACAGGGAGGAATGAAGCAGACTTTTTTGTTTCCCGGAAGTATGGATCCGATCAATTCACATTCAGGAATATTTTTCACGACGGAAGCAAAGCAAAGTTTTTTCAGGATGTCACCGGTATAAACGTCGGGAATGTCACGGTAAAAAAATTGCCTGAACCCGTTTACCAAAACAGTGGTTTTCATGAGCCTGCCCACCGCATCAAACAGTGGCATCAATTTTATGCCCCTTATTTTCCTGTCTCAAGACGCAACAATGTCAAGGTAGAGGTCTCAACCCAATGGGATGCTGGCGACATAGCCATTGAAACCGTGGGACAGTATTGTTTTTATAAATGCATCAAGACCCATGCTGCTGACGAAAGACGACCCGAAGCAAATCCTTATTTCATCCGCTTGACGTGGGACGCGAACGGCGTGCGCTGCGACCGGCCAGAATGGAATTCCGCTTCTATACAATCCCTTTTTCCACCGGATGATTTCCGGTTGGAACAAAATAACCATTGGAAAAAACTGGGCATGGGTTACCAGGAGCCCAAAGAAGAAGCATCCGTTTCACGAAACGGATCACTTCACTGAGGAAAATGCTTTATTTGCATTTACGCCGCGTTCAGTACTTCATCATAAATACTGATCAAATCTTTTGCCGCGTTCTCCCAACTGAATTTAGCGGCCCTCGTAATTCCTTTTTGCCTATACGATTCCCGTAAATCAGTGTCGGACAATAAGCGGTCTATTGCCACGGCAATTTCTTTATACTGAAGAGGATCCGCCAATAAAGCTGCATCCCCCGCAATTTCGGGCATTGCAGAGATATTGGAGGTGATCACAGGCACCCCGCAAGCCATGGCCTCCAGGATGGGAAGACCAAAACTTTCCCTGAGAGATGGATAGAGATACAAACTAGCGCCATTGTACATCAACGGCATTTTTTCTGAGGAAATGTAGCCGGGAAATATGATTTTGTCGATCACGGCCGATTTTTTCATTTCTGCCTGCCCGTTGAACTTATGGAACACATCAGACTCTTCCAGTATTTTTTCTACACGCCACTTTTCATAATCTGTTATGACAAGCGGAAGTGCGTCCTTATTGGTGGCGCAATATTCAACGTATGCGCGGATCAAATTCAACGTGTTCTTTTTCGGAGCGGTATTTCCGAGGAACAATATATATTCCTGCGGCAAGTGAAACTCCCGCCTGAACGCGTTGATCTGTTCTTTGGGATACCGCGGATGAAACCTTCCGTCCACTCCGTTGTATATTACCCTGATCTTATCTGCTGGTATTTTATCTTCACATTTTTCAATGATCTTGTCTTTTTCGTAGTTGGAAACCGTGATAATCAATTTCGCTTTCTTAATTGCCGGCGGCGCGAATAACCTGCGATAGAGGTTTCCTACATTCTGGTAGGCGGATCCCTTAAAGTCAATATTCTCCAGATAGATGATATCATGAACCGTCAACAGCAACGGAACCGGGCATATTCCCGGCGCTGTGTTCGCCGTACAATGAACGAAATCGGGCCTCACTTTTTTTAGCGCCAGGGGTAACCCGATCTGTTCCCAATCTGCATATGCAAAAGAGGTAATTGGGTGCGTCGTAAAGTTTGAAGTTTCGGCTATGCATTGCCGGTCCTTATCATCCTTCGCAAACAGGATGTATTCATTTTTCGTATCCAGTCTCTGGATTTGGCGAATAAGTTCCAGTGCGACCATTTCCATTCCATGCTTGGCCGGACGAAATATTCTCTGTGCTTCAATACCGATCTTCATAACAACAATTTCCCAATGATGAACAAGTAATCTATCCCCCCTCTTATTAAGTACCTGCTGTACCTAACCACTTTATTGATGCTTTCGCGTGGCCTCTACTCTTCCAGGTTGCTGACCGCGTTCGAAATTTCCCTGGCAATAATCTCATTACCATTCGGTGAAACGTGGCAAAAATCTATGAATACGTATTCGTCAGAGTCAAATTTTGCGCTCAGGTCCACAATCCACGGATGTTTTCGGTCCGCGATCTTTTGTTTTACCCGCTTATATATTTCCCGGAAATCTTTTCCGAGCTCCTCATCCAACTCCAAATGGTCGGTTCTTGGATTTCCGATGAACGCTGCCGGCTGCAAAACAGCTATGAATTGGCCATTCCGGCTCGTTACGATCTCATGTGCCATTTCCCAGTTTTTCATCATCATTTCTGCAACACCTTCAGCTTTATCGGCATTGACAGCACAGTCGTAAAGTGAATTTTCCGGCTCCTGGCGACTGATCTTTTGAATGACGCCGAGGGAATGTTTTACAAAAATGTCAAAGGTCAGCTCCTTTATGATAGCTGATTTTCGCGTGTACAATTTTTCCCTGTACATGGGAACCAGGCGATGGGCGGGCAGCTCTTCAATTACCCGGGGACAAAGAAATGCGGCATCATTTACGCCATCATAAAAAATTACCAGATCCGTTTTTTCATTTTTCGAATAAACGGAAATCAGCTGATCCAGTTCCTGCCTTGTGTTGTAAGCAAGCTGGCCATGGTTGTAGACTTCGTATTCCGGTTGCAACGTATTAAAAAGCGCTGGAATCGTATGCTGGTCATCCGACCCTTCTCCCCACATGGTTGATCCGCCAAAAAACCGTACCGTCTTTCCCGGATTTTCCTCAACGGCTTGCCTCTGATGTGTTCTAAGACCCGCCTCTGAAATATGGGTGGTTTCACTTCTGTATGGCATCGCCTTCCATCCGACGAACGGTTCATACCGGTGTTGTACGCGGTGATAATCTGCAAAGACCGCCTTTGCATGCTCGTAGTTCTTCGTAAAGTTTGGCAATGCTGCGCGGTCGGTCCTGTTTACCTTTTTAAGGTATACACCACAGGCCCAGTTAACGACAATCAGCAGCACGGCAAAGACCGCAAGGTTGATCACAGCAAATTTCAGAATCCTAAGCACTTTCACTGTAATGTTGTTGACGTTATAAATAAAACCAACCAACAGGAAATCAGTTCGTGCATAATCCTTTTTAAACATGGTAATCCTTTACGACCAGGTATGTTCCCTGGTCTTATTTTCCCTGTAAATCACTTCTATATATGTTCCCAAACTCATTGTTTTTCTATGCGTTTATGATGAGCGGCCCCGTATCTCAAATGCGCCATTTTGTATGGACATCCGGCGACGCCGTGTATTCTGTATTTACTTGTCACTCGCGACGTCCAAATGCATGTTCATAAAAAAAAAACTTCGTGCTTTCCGCGCCGGTCTCACCTCCTGAAGAACTGTTTCGTACAAGCGGAGCACTTGTTCCGCTGACTTTTTCCAGTTAAACCTTTTTGCATTCGACAGCCCGGCGTCAATTTTTGTATTCCGCATGCGTTCATTTGAAGATAAGGCCAGCATGGCTTCGGCGATCTCATCGGTGTTGAGCGGATTAATCAGCATTGCAGCATCGGCAGCGATTTCAGGCATGGACGAGATCCGGGAAGTGATCACCGGGGCCCCGCAAGCCATCGCTTCCACTAAGGGCATCCCGAACCCCTCTGAAAGGGATGGGAACAGGAAAATTTTGCTTAATCCATAAAGTACGGGCAGATCCGGCTCGTCGATATATCCGGTGGTAATAAATTGATTTTTGCTATACGGGTAGTTCAGTTCCCGGAGTTTATCCGTTACGAATTTTTCCGGCAGGCCGGGTGTCACCAGCGCCATTGGTTTTGGCGACCGGGCGGCGTAGCGCACGTATGATTCAATGACCCTGGATGGATTTTTCCGGTAGGTTGGATTGCCCAGGAATAGCATGAAGTCATCCGGTAAATGATACTTCGCCTGTACAACCTGACGTTCGGCGGCATCGCGGTGTGGATAAAAACGTTTTTCATTTATCCCGTTGTAAACCACATGGACTTTTTTCTCGTCAATGTTCAGCCGTGTTAATATTCTTTCCTTTTCGTGATGAGAAACGGTAATAACGGCCCTGCTTCTCGGTGTAATGAGCGGAACCACCTTTCGGCGGTAATGATTTCCAAACTGTTGATAGAAACTATCATCTTCCGGGATGGAATCCATAAAAATAACATCGTGCAGCGTCTGAACGACTGGTGCGGGAGCGAAATAGGGTGCTGTATTGCCGGTGCAATGTAGTATATCAACGTGTTCGCGGCGGGCAGCAATGGGAAGGAAAAACTGTTCAAAATCAGCGAAAAAAATTCCGTCTACGTTTCTTATCTTGAGTCGGTCAGAATGGTTAAGACAATTCCTGTCCTCGTCATCCTTTGCAAAAACCACGAAATCATGCCTGGGTTCTAACTCCTTTAGCGTTCTGATCAGTTCCAGCGAGGAAGACTCGATACCAAATTTTTTTTTCCTGAATAATCTTTGGACTTCAATACCAATTTTCATTTCCTTTACCCGTTACGCAATGCCGTCTATTCCTTACTCCTCTATTTTTAGGGTATTTGTAGTTAGGCAAACAGTTTAAGTTTCTTTCCATTATTCAAATGAGTGACATTCCAGAACAATCCCCTCCAAAAGGCCTTTGCATGTTCGATGTCCGTTTTGAGGGTGTACATCAGTGCATTTTTCGGGAGTGAAACGAGCAAGAAGAATAATATCCAGGTAATTTTTTTCAGTCCTGTGGTATTTCTTCGCATGTACAATACGCGGTTGCGCGTCATATAGTATGTCTTTAAAGTTGATCCTTTTCCTACCGACATGGACTCCTTATGGTACACCTTCGAATCCGGAACAAAGTAGATTTTATAACCGGCCTTTTTGATTGACTCACACCAATCCACTTCCTCATAGTAGAGGAAGAAGAATTCCGGCATCAGCCCCACTTTATCGATGGCGCGCCGGGGAACCATCATGGCTGCGCCGTGCGCCAGCTCCGTTTCCCGGAGCGCGTTATGCTGACCGTTGTCTTTCTCCCCGTAACCGATACTTTTGCTCCTGCCCGTGAACGGATCAATACTGGAGCTTCCGGCATATTGTATGGTTTCGCCTGAATTGTGGTAAAGGATCTTGGAAGAGGCAGCCCCTGCTTTGGCGTTGGATTCAAACAGGCTGACGAGGGGTTCAAGAAAATCAGGATGGACCTCTGTGTCGTTGTTCAGGAACAATATGTAGTCGCCGGTGGAAGCCTTGATCCCCAGGTTGTTTCCCCCCGCAAACCCGAGATTTTCCGCACTTACAATAAGTTTTGCTTCGGGGTATTTTTCCGTGATAACGGATGTTGGATCTTCCTTCGAGTGGTTATCCACCACGATAATTTCAACTGCGGGATAGGCGATCTTTCTCAAGGAATCCAACAATTCACACGTCAGCTTCAGTTGATTGTAATTAATTGTAATAATGGTGACAAGGGGATACATGAAATTCATTTGTTTTCAACATTCATTTCAATCCTGCCGTGCGGTGTATGGATAAAGCTTTTGTTTGCGCCCCGAAGTTTAAAAAGGAGTAGAAACATTCTGATAAAAAGGCGCGGCACGAGCGCCACGGACA
>JBBEBN010000077.1:0-7519 GCA_040882305.1 Cyclobacteriaceae bacterium | reverse complement strand
CATTCCCCTACGACCACCAGATCCATTCTTTTATCTTTATTAAAGTCAACCCACTCTGCATCGGTTACCATTCCAAAAGCGGTTTCATGCGAAAACCATTTTTCAGATTCGTCGGTAAAATTCCCTTGACCGTCGTTGATGAGTATGTAGCTTTTTGGATTGATACCATACTGCTGCGCAATCACCCTGCCACCAATAAATAGATCGATATCTCCATCTCCGTCACAGTCTCCTGGTTTAACACAAGAAGCATCTGTAAATATGTTTGGCAAATTTCCCCTTCTACTAAAATTACCGCGGCCGTCATTCAGATAAAGCCCAGGTGCCAGATTCATGCTTTTGCCACGGAACTGCTGCCCGCCGCCGACAACAATCAGGTCAGGGCTGTTATTATTGTCTGCATGAAAAAAAGCAGAGGCCACGTCTTCCCGCAGGGCATCTGACCTCAGTAAAGGCTGCATCGACTGAGAAAAATCCCCTGAAGGAGTTTGAAGAAAGACTGCACCGGGTTGTTCGGAAGCGCCCCCGATAAAAAAATCTTCCAGCCGGTCGCCGTTCACGTCGGCAACGGATATGCCCGGCCCCTGGGTGGTCAGCATGTAAGGAATTGACTTTTCCACATTAAAAGAAACAAAGTAATTTTCAATGTGAGTAACAACGGAATCGTTAATCAGTTGCAACGCCCATTCAGCGCGCTCTTCAGAAGGTAACTTCAACGTAGCATGGGCGTCCTTTTCAAATAAGTTTAGAACCTGGTTGGCTTTTACAGATAGAACGGTTTGTGCCCGTTGACCCGCCCATACGACCACTACCGAATCGACCGTCTCCACTTGACCCAGTCCGGCATGGATAATATGGTCAACAGACGACTGCCAGCCTCTTGATGACATCTGCTCAAAATACAGCGTTCTATCCCCCGCGTACATAGTAATTCTTGCTCCAACACCAAAGATATTGCCGCGCAGACCGTTTAGCTTGACCTTCAGGTATTTTGAATCGCCCGGAAGATCGTTGCGATAAATAGATGCTTTTTCATTAATGTTATTCGTGGCAATATCAAGGTCGCCATCATTATCAAGATCTGCGTAGGCCGCGCCGTTAGAAATACTACTCTCCATTCCCAACCATGCTTCAGTCACATCCTTAAATGTCAGATCATGTCCGTTTCTGAAGATAATATTCGGTACAGATCCAGGAGGCATTCGCTCTATAAGCTGTTTATCTGTCGAGAAATGCTGGGCCGAATCACCTGACATATAATGGATATAATCAAGATCATTCGGGCGTCTGACAATTCCATTGGTGACGAAGAGATCTTTATAACCGTCATTATCAAAATCTGCGACAAGGGGCGCCCAACTCCAATCCGTAGCCGCTATTCCGGAAAATAATCCGATGTCCGAAAACACCATATCCCCTTCCCGGGTGACACCCTGATTTAGCTGCAAGGTGTTTCTCATGACCTGAGGATGATATCCCAGGCGAAGCTTGAACTCATAAACATCGTATGGATCTTCCCCTGCAGTTGTCTTAATCACCTCCTCCTGATCCGGCAACATATCGAGGGTTACGATATCATTCCATCCGTCGTTATTAATATCAGCGATATCATTACCCATGGAAAAGCGGCTGGTATGTGCCATAGAGTTCTCCAGAACCTGCTTAAACGTGCCATCCCCCTGGTTCACGTAGAGGTAATCATTTTCATGAAAATCATTTGACACATAAATGTCAGAATACCCGTCATTATTCAAATCCGAAATACCGAGCCCGAGTCCGTACCCGATCTGGCTGCTCAAAATACCAGCGGCACTGGTCACTTCTGTAAAGTGGTTTGCACCAGACGGAACAAGCTCATTGCGGTATAATTTATCCCCCGCATAAGCATCCTTTTCGCGGCGCAAAGTGGATTTGCCATAAGTCCTGACCGAATGAACTGAGTGGTTCAGAAGGTACATGTCAAGATCTCCGTCATTATCATAATCAAAAAAGGAGGCATGAGAGGAAAGGCCGCTGAAAGACAGCCCATAGTCTTCCGTCATGTCTTTAAATGTGAGATCGCCCTCGTTAATGAGGAGCTGATTTTTCCCGTTGAATTCTTTATAATTTCCAACCCCACAAATAAAAATGTCCAGAAAACCATCCGCGTTCACATCCGCCATTGTTACACCCATCTTCCAGTTCCCTACTCCGGATACCCCTGCTTTGGAAGTAATATCTTCGAATTCCAAATTTCCCTTATTGAGGTACAGTTTGCTGGCCCCCATATTTGATGTGAAATACAGATCGGGCAAACCATCATTATTGATATCGCCTGCAGCTACGCCGCCGCCATTATAAAAATACAGGTACTCGATGATGTTGAAATGATCATCTTCCTTCAGGGAATTTTCAAAATCAATATTGGAGTGCGATGCTGGAACCTTTTTGAAAAGCGTATTAGCATTTGTTTTATCTTCCTGGCAAGAGAAAAAAGTGAAAATAATTATACATAAACCAATATAGGTTCTGACGGCTTTATAATTCACATCTGATTACTTTAATAATATGACCGTATCATTATTTCTTGAAATGAGAAAAAGATTTCGTTGCCGCGTTTTCAACGCTATAATGTCTCTGACTTCACCATCGATTTTTAGGCCGGACTCCCTGGAGCCCAGGGGAATAAAATTTCCTCTTCCGTCTCCCAACATAAGAAGACCATAGCTCGCATCATATCTGCCCACTTCGGGTTTAACATTATGAAGATTCCCTCCGACAAAAATATCCTTATGGCTGTCCTCATTAAAATCCGCAACCTCAATTCCGAAGACAGGTGAAAGTTGAGCCTCCCGAGGTAATGCTTTAAGGCGCATACTGCCATTCCCTTCATTGATTAGAATGCTGGTCGACAGCGTATACACATCAGATTTTACCGCTTTGGCAACAGTTTCAGGAGAAAAAATATCATGGATCGTCTGGTCTTTGTAGCTCTCATACTTTAGATACTTCTTCTTCAGTGCCGGGATTTGCGACAGCAGGTCGTGGCGCAGAACCATCGGATAACTCTTTTCTCCGTAGTAGGTACAAAGAATATGTTCTACGGTGCCGTTCTGATCATAGTCACTGACGTATAAAGACACCGGTTTCTCAAATGAAGCTCTGAATCTTGAATTCAGCCCGTGGTTTCCCAGAACAAAATCAACATCGCCGTCGCCGTCCAGGTCCGCCTCCTCGATCCTATTCCACCAACCACGGCTCTTGTCCAATCCGTATTCCTTCGTTCGGTCTTTAAAACTGCCATCTGAATTTATCAATACTTTAACAGGCATATATTCGCCCACCACAAGGAGGTCATCATCACCATCGTTGTCAACGTCGCTCCACACCGCGTCTGTGATCATTCCCATATCTTTCAGATCGGGCGCGATCTCCATACTGACATTGCGGAAATTACCTTTCCCGTCGTTGCGAAGGATGTAACCACTCATCGGCAGTCCGTAATAAAAAGGCCGGACACGAACACCTACAAATAGATCTATGGAGCCGTCACCGTCATAATCAGATGCCTTGACCGTCGATGTACTCTCGAAACTCCTTGTAGGGAGGACCTGATCCGATTTCTGAAAGCCACCCTTGCCATCGTTGATATACAACCGGTCGATTAACGCCGTTGAGCTGCTTGAAAATTCATTGCCGCCGCTGCAAACATAAAGATCCTCGTCACCATCGTTGTCAGCGTCAAAAAACACGCTGCCCATGTCTTCTGAAATTTTATCTTTTTCAAAAACCGCCTGACTGCTCCGGTAGAATTTTCCCTCCGGGTTCTGGATATATAATGCTCCTGCCTGATCCTTCGGGCCCCCAATGAAAAAATCCTCAAGACCATCGCCGTTAACATCACCTTTGCTCATTCTTGGCCCTTCTGTACTGATCATATGGTAAAGAAGGTTTTCCCGGTCAAAATCCACAAAGTGATTCTCTTTGTGCTTAAAGTCAATGTTAGCCCTGCCCAAATCTTCCACCAGCATCGGTGTGGGTGCATCGGCCCGGGAATGAATCGTCGGCTTTCCATCCGTTTGTTTAAGAGATAGCAATTGGTCAGCAGGAACTGAGTCCATCACTGTTATGGTTCCATCTGGCCACTCAATTGTCAGTCTGTCAACCACTGAAAATTTACCCAACCCCAGATTGGGGACCGGATCTACGGTTGACTCAAAGCCGCGCATGGGCATTTGCTCCAGGTAGATGGCTTTATCGGCGACTCTGGCAGTAATTTTGGCGCCAACGGCATAAGTATTTTTTCCTTTTCCCTCCAGTTTTAGCTTAAGATAGTGATGGTCCGGAAATAGCTTATCAGTCTCGTTGCGGTATACAAAACAAGGCATATTCACATTATTCACCACCAGGTCCAGGTCTCCGTCATTATCAAGGTCACCGTATGCCGAACCATTGGAGAAACTTTTTGTGGCAAGTCCCCAGGCAAGGGCCCGATTTTCAAAATGAAGATTCCCCATATTCTTATAGGCGAAATTTGACACTTTGTTCGAGGGAATTATTTCAGTTAATTTTTCATAGTCAACCTTGTTCTTCGACATAACCGATTTCACAAATTCTTCATTACTCGCGAATTGCAAAAAATCCTGGTTCGTCAAATCCTGGAAAATGCCATTGGCGATAAAGATATCCTTCAAGCCATCATTGTCCATATCGAAAATCAGCGCTCCCCAACTCCAGTCAGTCGCTTCAACCCCGGCCAACCTGCCTATTTCGCTGAATGTACCGTCACCGTTGTTGAGTTGAAAAGTGTTTCTCGTAAACTGATGGTAGTAGTCATTGTCGACGTTGTATTGATACCTGTTCCAGTCTTCAAACGTGGTCACGGTTTTTAACCTTTCGTTATCCCGGGGCAGCATTTCTGTGACGAAAAGGTCCGGCCGGGAGTCATTGTTTACATCCGCAAGGTCAGCGCCCATCGACGCACCGCTAATGCTGCGAATAGACCCGGTTAACTCCTCCTTGAACGTTCCATCATGATTATTGATGTACAAATAGTCGCGCTCAAAAAAATCATTCGAAACATATATGTCCTGCCACCCGTCATTATTCACATCGCCAACTGTAACACCGAGACCAAAAGCGATAACGCTCCCATAGATCCCGGCAGATACACTCACATCCTTGAATTTATTATGATCATTGCGATACAGCTTATGGCCACCCAAAGAATCCCGTTTTGTACGCTCGTTCTTTCTCAGATTAAAACTACCGATGGCCTGGTAGGAATTATTCAAGACGTACAGATCAAGATCTCCATCCCTGTCATAGTCAAAAAAAGCAGCGTGCGTGCTGTAACCACGGTCGTCTACTTCGTATTCAGCTGAACGTTCGGTAAATGTCAGGTCTTTGTTGTTTATGAAAAGTTCGTTATGCTTGGTAGGATCTCCTTCTACTTTTCCGGAGCTGCAAACATAAATATCGAGCCAACCATCTCCGTTGACATCAGCCATGGAGACCCCCGTTGACCAGGGTTGGGTTCCCGAAACGTTTGCTCTTTCACTGATGTCTTCAAACCTGAATCCGCCCTTGTTCAGGTACAATTTATTGCCGGTCATATTCGCGGTAAAAAATAAATCCGGAAGCCCATCATTGTTGACATCCCCGATAGCTACTCCCCCGCCATTATAAAAATTTCTATAGGTGTAAACATTAAAATTCTGATCAAATGAGAGTTTATTGATGAAGTGAACTCCTGTTGAGTCCGCCGGGAGTTCCTGAAATAACGCGACTTCATTTGGGGACTGGTTTTCCGAACAACCGATGAATGATGCAGCAAAAAACAGGTAAGTCGCGAGATTACAAAACCTTAAATTCATACAACGTATACTTTTCCGCATTCTTGAAACCTTCATCCTCAATCCGTTGAATGCTTGAAATCAGGGTGTAAAATATCCTGTGCCCTGACAACGACACTTTGAGCATCTTTCAGGTAAACCAACAATCGCCTGTTACCGTCAACCTTTACAGGGATCCTGGTACTGTTCACCTCGGCGGTCACAAATTCGTTTCCCTTATACCAAAGCATCAGCAGCTGCATGGTCTTTTCTTTCAGGCTGTCCGCATGAGCTGCTTTATTCCAGGGTGCCCATCCGGTATAACTGAATTCAAAAGTCATTTGCGAAATCACGTCGTCCTTATCGAAAGAGGGGTAAAAGAGCATTCGGATTTGAGTCGGCTCGTCATGTAGCAATGAGTCCTCAAAAATATACTGAACAGAGGTGTTTCCGGGTCCTTGTGTTACGAGTTTTTCCCTATTAAGGTCGAAGCACTTACCGTAAAAATCATTTCGTGTATCGCCGAATTTAATTCCGAATACGAGAGAGTCCTCCCTTGTCCCTTTGGACAATTCCGCCTTTACCATCTTCGTATAATCAGATTGCAGGCACCCGCTTGTAAGGGTCGCCAGGCAAACAAAACTAATCGCGTATTTTAAGTATTTCCAGGTCACTGTCATATTTTGCAAATAAGATGAACGTTTCTCCATTAACCTCAACATTTTCAATATCCCTGATTTGACCCTTTACATTGAGGTCTTTCCCCGCTTCAAATGTAAATGTAACACCATTTAAAACGCCTTTAAAAAACCACGCTCTTGATGCATCATATCTTCCGAACTGTGGCTTAACCTGGTATTGGTTGCCTCCCGCTATCACATCGTCTATGCCGTCATCGTCGAAATCTGATATTAACATGCTATAAAGTGGGGAATACTGAGCTTCCAATGGCAATTGTATCCGCTTATATCCATTTTCTACAGATAGCAACAAAACAGATGCAAGCAATTTTACCTCGAATACGCGAGCATTTCTCAGAATTGATTCAGGGAAAATCTCATCGATTGATCTCTTTCCGTAATCTCTATAATACACCAACTCTTTTTTAAGAGAAGGGAGTTGTGATAAAAGATCGTCCTTATCTACAATGGGATAATATTTTCCGCTAACCTTGGTACAGAAAATCTGTTCAATAGAGCCATTACCGTCAAAATCACTGACATACATCCTGTCATCAGGTTTAAAGAAAGTATTCAATCCGTGATTTCCAAGAACAAAATCGATTTTCCCATCCTGATTAAAGTCACCCGACTCGATGTCCTGCCACCAACCTTCTGTTGCCTGAAATCCCAATCGCTGAGAGACATTAATAAAATTCCCGCGCTCATTCTTAAGCATTACAATGGGCATCCAGTCTCCGACAAGCAAAATATCCTGCCAGCCATCTTTATCAAAATCCTGAACGTCAATATCGGTAATCATCCCCGCATTCAGCAAAAACGGGGCGTACCGTTTGGTCGCGTCACTGAACAAACCCTTCCCGTCATTCTCAAGTAAGAAACCCCTGCCTCCCATTCCGTATACAAACGGATCAAACCTTTCTCCAACCAGGAGATCGGCATCGCCATCATTATCAAAATCAATTGGTTTCACCACGCTTGTGGAGATAAAAGACGTAAACGGAAGAGGATGGGGAGATGCATAAA
>JBBEBN010000076.1:0-7528 GCA_040882305.1 Cyclobacteriaceae bacterium | reverse complement strand
ATAAGCTTCTTTACTTTATCTCCGTTTTTCAGGGTTTAAAGGAGTGCAACGTGCCCACCGAGACTATTACCCATGATGATCAGGTTGTTTAAACCCTTGAAAGCAACAAAATCCTCTACAAATTTTCGCAAACCCTCCAGACCGGCCTCTTTTATCGGCATTTCGTAAATAGGAAGCATGGGAATGACTACCCGGAAATTTTTAGAAAAGCGACTGACCACGCCTTCCCAGTTGCTGAGCGCGCCGAATAGTCCGTGCAATAATAAAAGAACCTGGCCTTTTCCTTCATCCACAAAGCTGAATCCGTTCTCCTGTTTAACCGAAATGGGCATGATATACTTCTAACAGGCGATAAGTAAGGCAAAAAATTCTCAGAATAAAAGTTTTGTTAAGGGGGAATCTTACGTGAAAACATCCTTAAAAAAGGGCACGTAATCACCTATCCACATGGTGACCTGGGGCGCAAATGATTCAACTCTCGGCAAAAGCCATGAGTCGCTTGTCCATTTTTCCGGGAGGTCAAAATCAAGCGAATCGATAATCCACAGGGAGACGCTGAGCAAAAATGCCGCCTTCAGCAAACCGAGGCCGGCGCCGGCTGCCTGATCCAGATGCCCTAAAAATGTCTTGTCGATAGATACCTTAAGGATCTTTCCCATCAATCGCACTGCGATCAATATGACCACGAAGACCAGGGCAAAAGCCACGTAGGGAAGGATGGTCTTGTTAATATCAAATTCGTCAGTAAGAAAGATCATCGCATAACCCATGAGCTTAAAGGCGCCAAGCACACCCAGCAAGATGGCTGCAAAAGAAAAAAGCTCCATTAAGAAGCCCTCTCTGTAGCCACTGAAGGCGCCTATCAGTATGATTGCCGCGATGAATATATCAACTGTACTCAAGGAGAAAGTAATTTTCTAACCAGTTCCGAAATCAGTTTGCCGTCCGCCTGTCCAGCAAGTTTTTTGGTAGCCACCCCCATGACCTTGCCCGTATCCTGCGGGCCGCTGGCACCGATTTCCTTTATAACGATGAGAAGGGCACTTTTGATTTCCTCTTCCGACAATTGTTTTGGCAGGTATCGGTTGATTACTTCGAGTTGTAACAATTCTCTGTCCGCAAGGTCTTTGCGGTCCTGCTTTTCAAAGATCTCCGCGGATTCCTTCCTCTGTTTCGCCGCTTTCATCAGCAGTTTTTTTTCAGTTTCCGGGCTGATGTCGTCGCTTCCACCTTTTTCAGTTTCCGCCAGCAGGATCAGGGATTTGATACTGCGCAATGCCTCAAGCTCCTCCTTGTTCTTGCTGAGCATGGCTTTCCTGATCTCCGCATCAATTTGTTGCTTTAGGCCCATGGCTTTTTGTGGTTGTCGTTTTTTCGAACAAAATTTGCACCGAAAAGGTTATGAGTGCATAAAAAATCTTCCGTGACCAGACTGAGCGTCAATATTAATAAAATTGCCACACTTCGGAACGCGCGTGGCGGAAATAATCCCAATGTCATTCAGGTCGCTATCGATTGTGAGCGCTTCGGAGCACAGGGCATCACCGTTCACCCTCGTCCCGATGAAAGACATATCCGTCACCAGGATGTCTTGCAATTGAAGGAAGTCGTGAAGACTGAATTTAATATCGAGGGTTATCCGGATGAGCGCTTTTTAAAATTGATCAGGGAGGTGAGGCCGGCGCAGGCAACCCTTGTGCCGGACAAGCCCGGTGCCATCACGTCGAACGCCGGCTGGGATACCCTGACGAATGCACAGTTTCTCAGCGATGTTGTGGAGGAAATAAAAAATATGGGCGTGCGTGTCTCGGTATTCGTGGATCCTGCCTTGCGAATGGTGGAGGGTGCCGCCCGCATTCAGACCGACCGCATTGAGCTGTACACCGAGCCCTACGCCCGTGAATTTCTTGTTTCAAGGGAAATTGCCATAAAACCATACTTTGAGAGTGCGAAGTTGGCTCATCAGCTCGGAATGGAAATCAACGCGGGTCATGACCTCGATCTTCACAATCTATCTTTTTTTCAAAAGAACACTCCGCACCTGGAAGAAGTCTCCATCGGCCATGCATTGATATGCGATGCCTTATACCTCGGTCTGGAGAATACCATTCAGCTTTACCTTCGGCAATTGCAGTAGCGGGTGGGTGGCATCCATCTGCCTGGGAAATCTGGATTTATTGCCGGCAATGTTATCTTTGATGTTTAAACGTACCCTATGAAGCTCAAACATGAATTCAGCGACGATGATCTTCAGCGCATCAAGACAGCGGTAAAAGAAGCCGAACAGAAGATCTCCGGTGAAATTGTTCCCGTGATTGTGGAGCGTAGCGGTATCTATACCATTGCAAACTACAAGGCAAGTGTAATTGCCGCCACTTTCTCTTTCATACTCATGATCTTCTTAGACCGGTATGTTATTGATGATGCCGCGAATACGCTATACTATGACCCGCTGTTCATTTTTGTCATGGTGGTAATTGGCGGAACGCTGGGCGCGTTTGTTCCAAACCTTTCGAATCCTGTCAAACGCTGGCTGGCCTCACGCAAGTACTTAGATGAGTGCTGCAGGCAGAGCGCTGAGAATGCTTTCCTCGAAGAGGAAATTTTTAATACGAGACATCGCACAGGCATTATGATCTTCATCAGTTTTTTTGAGCATGAGGTCATTGTCATGGCTGACCGCGGAATCAGCAAAGTGGTGGAACAGCGGGAATGGGATAAGATCGTCTCAGAACTCATTGCTCACATCCGGTCAGGAAAGATTGTTGATGGAATTGAGGCCGGCATTAAAAGGTGCGGTGAGATCCTTCTTGAAAAAGGTTTTCAGAAAACCTCCGATGACATCAATGAATTGCGGGATGATCTTCGCATCAGTTAATTATCACCCCACTGAAGAATGAAAAAAATAATCTTATCCATCGTGTTCTTTTTCCCGCTGCTGGTTGCGGCGCAGCTAAAGGTTCCCGAACTATGGGGCGTGAGGGTTCATGACGAGGCAAAAATCCTCAGTCCGCCGGCTGTTTCAGGGCTCGAACAATTATTGAAAATGCACGAGGATTCAACATCGAATCAAATCGCCATTCTCACAATTCCCACATTAAATGGATACCCGATGGAGGATTACACGTTCAAGGTGGCCGAGGAATGGAATCTTGGAAAAGCGAATAATGATAATGGTGTTCTTTTATTTATTGCCTTTGAAGACCGAAAGGCGAGGATTGAAGTTGGAGAAGGGCTGGAGGGCGTTTTGCCGGATGCGATTTGCAATCAGATCATCAGGAATGAGATTGCGCCTCACTTCCGGCAAAGTGATTACGAAGGGGGTATCAAAGCTGCGGTCACGGCGATGGTCCTGGCGATTGGCGGCGAGTACCAGGGGGATGAAGGAGCGCAACCAAGCGGGCGTGGCCGGAAGGGGTCTATCTGGACTACTCTGATCATTTTAGGAATCATCATTTTCATCAGCAGGATCACGGGTGGAGGGAGAGGCAACTACCGCCGGGGCGGATGGTCTTCCGGTGCTGGATGGTATGGAGGCTTTGGCAGAGGCGGCGGTGGCGGCGGCGGATTTGGCGGTGGCTTCTCGGGAGGCGGCGGTGGATTTAGCGGTGGGGGCAGCAGCGGATCGTGGTAAAAGATTTAATGGATTTGCTGATTCCGCCTTGGGATTTAGACTTTATCTCTCCTATTTTTGCGCTTCTTTAAAACCGTTCATGAAAAAAGATAAAGTAATCTTCGACCTCATCCAAAAAGAAAAAGAACGCCAGCAGAACGGGATTGAACTGATAGCATCTGAAAATTTTACCTCCGAGCAGGTAATGAAAGCTATGGGAACGGTCCTTACCAATAAATATGCCGAGGGCCTTCCCGGAAAACGCTACTATGGTGGATGTGAGGTAGTTGATGAAATAGAGCAGCTTGCCATTGACAGGGCGAAAGAGTTATTTGGCGCCGAATGGGCAAACGTTCAGCCTCATTCCGGGGCACAGGCTAACGCGGCTGTGATGTTGGCCTGCCTTAAACCTGGCGACAAGATCCTGGGGTTCGATTTATCTCATGGCGGACACCTGACCCATGGCTCTCCAGTAAATTTTTCCGGAAAACTTTATCAGCCAGTCTTTTATGGCGTGGAGGAGTCTACAGGAACCATTGACTTTGACAAGGTGATTGAAACGGCTCAACGCGAAAAGCCGCGCATGATCATATGCGGTGCATCTGCTTACAGCCGGGATTGGGATTATAAAACGTTGCGTGAAGCGGCCGATGGCGTGGGCGCCATCTTAGTTGCCGACATTTCACACCCGGCTGGGCTGATCGCGCGTGGCTTGCTGAACGATCCCATGGAACATTGCCATGTCATCACCACCACCACCCACAAAACCTTGCGGGGTCCAAGGGGCGGGATGATCCTCATCGGAAGGAATATTGACAATCCGTGGGGGCTTAAGACACCAAAAGGTGAAATCAGGAAATTGAGTTCTGTCCTGGATTCAGGAGTCTTCCCCGGCACGCAGGGTGGCCCGTTGGAACACGTTATCGCTGCGAAAGCGGTTTCTTTTCTGGAGGCGCTCTCCGATGAATACCTTCAGTACGTGGTGCAGGTTGCCAAAAATGCAAAAGTGATGGCTGAAAGCTTCGTTGCCAAAGGTTATAAGATCATTTCAGGCGGTACTGATAATCACCTTATGCTGATCGATCTGCGTTCAAAAAAACTGACGGGCAAACAGGCGGAAGATGCATTGATCACTGCCGATATCACCATTAATAAGAACATGGTTCCCTTTGATACGCAATCACCTTTCGTGACATCCGGCATGCGCATCGGTACGCCAGCCATCACGACACGGGGCCTGATGGAGAAAGATGTTGTGAAGGTGGTTGACCTCATGGATGAAGCCCTCCAAAAAACTGATGATGAGAAGCACCTTAAATCCGTGAAGCGCAAGGTCAACCGGATGATGGAAAAATTTCCTTTGTATTCGTAAATTATTGACACCAGATAAAGAAAAAATAAACTAGTTTAAGTCTCCGTTAGCATGTCATTAGATCAGGAACCGGTTCAGGAAAAAGAGATGAGTTTTCTCGAGCATCTCGAGGAGTTGAGGTGGCACGTGGTCCGGTCGCTGGCAGCTGTTTTGGTTTTTACCATTGCCGCCTTTATTCTGGCGCCGTGGATTTTTCAAAACATTATTTTTGCTCCGACGCGGGTTGACTTTCCAACGTTCCGGTGGTTGTGCAGTCTCGGTCATTTCTTCGGCTCGGGTGATGCCTTATGCGTGAAGGAGATTCCCTTCAAATTGCAGAGCCGTTTTATGACGGGTCAGTTTTCCATGCACATTATTTCATCCTTTGTCATGGGTATTATTGTGGCCTTCCCATATGTTACCTGGGAGCTGTGGCGTTTCATCAGACCCGGCTTGTATCCCAGGGAGAAGAATTCTTCCAGAGGGGCGGTTGCCTCCATTTCATTTCTGTTTATAACAGGCGTTCTGTTTGGATATTACATCATGTCGCCGGTGATGATTTCGTTCCTGGCGAATTATCAGATAAGCGATATGATCGTGAATGAGTTTGACATCACCTCCTATGTCGGCACCATCGTCGGCGTGGTATTCGGAAGCGGTGTGCTCTTTCAATTGCCGGTGGTCATCTTTTTCCTGACGAAGATCGGCATTGTCACGCCCGCCTTCCTGCGCACCTATCGCAAGCATGCCATTGTGATCATCCTCATTATTGGCGCCATTGTAACGCCGACGGCTGACCCGCTCAGTCAAAGTCTGATTTCCGTGCCTTTGTATCTTCTCTATGAAATCAGTATTTTGATTTCCGCCGCGGTAGTGCGTCAAAAGCAAAAAGAGGAAGCGGAAGAATTGCTTAAAGAACAAAAGGATCATGATGCCTAAAATAGCCATCGGTGGCGACCATGCCGGTTTTGATTATAAAGAGAGGCTCATCGAATGGTTACACGCCAACGGATACGAGACCAGAGACTTCGGTACTTACAGCAGTGAGTCTGCAGACTATCCGGATTTTGCGCATGCAGTAGCCGGCGCTGTTGAAAAAAAGGAATATGAATTAGGCATTCTTATTTGTGGAAGCGCCAATGGCGTGGCGATGACTGCCAATAAGCACCAGGGGGTGCGCGCGGCGATTTGCTGGAATGAGGAACTCGCTTCGCTGTCCCGCAATCACAACAATGCGAATATCCTCTGCTTACCTGCGCGCTTTGTACCTTATGAACTGACGGAAAAGATAGCCGATCGGTTTCTTCACGAAAACTTTGAAGGAGGAAGGCACGATCGCCGGGTCGGGAAGATCAGTTGTTAATGATCCTGATGTAACGATCACCCTGTCGCTCATATCCCGCCCTGACATCGGGCATCCGTTCAAAAAAATCCTTCAGCAGATCCTCTTTGTCAATGATGATTTGAGGCGGGTCTTTCTTCAAGGCGCGATAGACCTGCGTCACATGATCATAATAATCAGGATTGCGGAAAATTTGGCGGGATAGATCCCAGTTCAAAAAGGGCGTTGCCAGGAAGTTTTGACAGTACAGATCAATGGAATGGTCTAACACGAGGATCCTTTTACCTCGAAAGTCAGTAGCGTCCTTATGGACCCACAACCCGCTGTAATCGATCGAGTTTATTTTCCCGAATCTCCCCAGGTAAGCAATGCTGATGATGCCAACAAAAAGTATCCACGAATTCATGTGAATAAATTTTTTCCTGCGTATAAGGAGAAACAAATGGGTGAACAGGAAAGAAAGGCCCGGAATAAATACGATCAGACTCTGCGGCCTGAGATCCTTTGTGTAGAGGACAAAGAGAAAAGAGAAGCCCAGCCAAATCAAAACTGTTTGAAGGATCTGCGACTGGTATTTGCTGAAGCGTGCTTCCCGGTTCAATATCACCATCGACACAAGGAAATAGAACAGTGGAAGAGCGCTCAGCGTCAGAAGTGTTCGTGCGCTGGCAAAGCTTGTCCGGTCGAAGGAGAGGTTTGAAAGATAAAAATATCGCCATAATTCTCCTGTTGAACCCTTCAGAAAAGCGACGCTGATGATGAGCAGGTGTGGCAATAGAGATCCAAAGATCAGAAGCAGAAATTTGCGCGGATTGCTCCGGCTGAACAGCAGCAGAATGACAACGGCGCAAGGCAAGTACACGACGAAGGCGAAAGTGAACAGGGAAGCCAGGCTGATACACAGGCCAACATTAAAGATGCTTTCATCTCGCTGGTTCCTGAATTCAATCTCCTGAAAAAGATTGTGGAGGGCGAGCAATAAAAATCCGGAACCCAGCAACTCATTGGACAGGGAAAGTGTGTCAGCGGAGAAGAAAAATAAAAGAGAAAAAAGGAAGGAGGGGATGTAGGTGTTTTCGCTGAATACTTTTTTTGTGATGAAAAGGATGCCAATATAAGCGCTTTGAAGGAAAATGATCAAAAACGCCAAAATATCCCTTATCAGTATTGAACGGCCAAAGAAAGTATCAAGCACTTCATGGGTCCAGGCAGCAAGAGGACC
>JBBEBN010000075.1:0-7538 GCA_040882305.1 Cyclobacteriaceae bacterium | reverse complement strand
ATTTGTGACAGCAATTGACAAGGTTCATTTTTAAATTTGTGCCGTTGTCGTAATTTCAACCCTCTATCCACCCGCCCCGGTGTAGAGACGCAAGATTTTGCGTCTCTACACCCTTGACCACAGGGCAACCATACCTACGGGTATGAGGCGAAGGGAGAATGTTACGATAGCATAACGCATAACCAACGAACCTCATGAGTGACGCAAAAGAAAAACTGAAGGCGCTGCAGCTTACCATCGATAAACTCGAAAAAACTTATGGTAAGGGTACGGTGATGAAATTAAGCGATGAGAAGGTGATGGACATTCCTTTTATTCCGACCGGATCATTGGGACTTGACCTTGCCCTTGGCATTGGCGGTATTCCGCGCGGAAGAGTAACTGAAATTTACGGACCGGAGTCTTCCGGTAAAACCACGCTTACCATGCATTGCATAGCGGAGGCCCAAAAGCGCGGGGGACTTGCTGCATTTATAGATGCAGAACACGCGTTCGACCGTTCTTACGCAGAGCGGTTGGGTATTGATACAGAAAACCTGCTGATCTCACAGCCTGATAATGGAGAACAAGCGCTGGAGATCGCTGACCACCTGATCCGTTCGGGGGCCATCGACATCATCGTCATCGACTCTGTGGCTGCCCTTGTTCCAAAAGGCGAACTTGAAGGCGAAATGGGTGACAGCAAAATGGGTCTTCAGGCGCGACTGATGTCACAGGCGCTGAGAAAATTAACGGGGACCATCAGCAAGACCGGATGCGCCTGTGTCTTTATCAACCAGCTCCGGGAAAAGATCGGCGTGATGTTTGGGAATCCTGAAACAACAACAGGTGGTAACGCACTAAAATTCTATGCTTCTGTCCGCCTGGACATCAGGAGGATCGGACAGATCAAGGAAAGCGCCGACGAGATCACCGGTAACCGTGTAAAAGTGAAAGTGGTGAAGAACAAGGTTGCTCCACCGTTCAAGGTAGTGGAATTTGATATCATGTACGGAAGGGGTATTTCCAAGTCCGGCGAAATTGTCGACCTGGGAGTAGAACTCGATATCATTCAAAAATCAGGATCGTGGTTTTCCTACGCGGGAAACAAACTTGGCCAGGGCCGCGATGCCGTCAAACAACTCATCGAAGACAATCCCGAATTGATGGAGGAGTTGGAGAGAAAGATCAAGGATAAGATCATGGGCACTGGCGCCGTCGAACAAAAAGCGGTGCTTGAGGAGAAGGGGTAGCCAGTGGTCAGTGGTGAGTGAGTATCTGCGGCTCAATTCGTCACGCTCTTATCTTGTCGTGAATCGTGAATCAGTATTGTCCGGTTCGCCCCTCGGCAAGCTCGGGGACCGGTTTGCGTCATGTCGGAGGGTGAGACTTCGGGATTAATTAGATGGAGCAAAATGTGCAGGAGTGCCCTCCGCTCCCGACGCCTCACGAAATTTCAGTGGCAGAAATTACTCGATGAATCGCCGCGCTACGGAACGCAGACCCTACTCACCACTCACCACTCACTACGTCGCCCGTATCGCGATGACGGGGTCCATCCGCGCGGCCAAGGCTGCAGGCACAATTCCAGAAACAAGTCCGATGACGGAAGACACACCCAGTCCCAGTACAATGTTCTTGATCGTAAGGGTAACGACGAGGTCGCCCATGGGAATATAAGTAATAAGGTAAACCAGGAACAACCCTGCCAGACCTCCGATCAGGCTCAGGAAAATGGCCTCAAATAAGAACTGGAAAAGGATAAAATAGTTCTTTGCCCCCATTGACTTCTGCAGGCCGATGATGCTGGTCCGCTCCTTTACGGACACGAACATGATGTTGGCGATCCCGAAACCTCCCACAAGAATGGAAAAGCCGCCGATGATCCATCCTGCCAATCCCACCACATCAAACACTCCGCTGATCACGTTGGCAATGGCTTCCGGCCTGTTCAGCGCAAAGTTATCTTTCTCGGTAGGACGCAACCCCCGGCGTACACGCAGAAGGCCGCGGACCTCGTTTTCAAGTTCGACCAGCCCAATATCCGTTTCAAAACCTTTTACGCCAATACGCGATGTCGTTTCATCCCAATGTCCGGTGCCCGTCTGATACAACTTGCGGAATGACTGATAGGGTATGATGACGGCGTAATCATTGCTGGGTGTTCCCATAAAACTCTGCCCCTCTTTCTTGATCACCCCCACCACCATGTATTTCAGATTTTTTACCTTGATCTGTTTTCCGATGGTTGTTTCCCCATTGGGGAACAAAGCGTTGGCGATCTCATGCCCGATGATGGCAATGCTTTTTCCGGACATGATCTCCTCGGGAGTGGGAAAACGGCCTTGCGTGATGTCTATAGGAAATAACGTACTATAACCCAGGGCGCCGCCCACTAACCTCGCCTGGCCGATACTGTTATTTCCCCTTTTGATCACCATATTACCCCTGATAGCAAAAATGGAGATGCCGTTGTCATGTTTGAGATTCTCCTGCAGGAACTGGTACTCATTGTAACTGACATTCGGCCGCCGCCAGAACTCCCACCATTTATATTCTCCCGTATTGTCGGCCACAAACGGCCATTTTTCAATATAAATTACCCCGGTTCCCAAAAAGTTGAGGCTGTCTTTGATGTTCTTTTCCAGAGAATCCACTAGCGTGAGTACGGTAATGATGGCGAAAATGCCAATTGTGACGCCTAAAAGGGATAAAATGGTCCTCAAGAGATTGGATTTAAGCGCCCGCCAGGCAAAGCGGAAGCTTTCAAAGATTTGAGTCAGCGTCTTCATTGAAGGATATTACGCAATTTTCAACGTTTAGTTGGTCGTCATTAGCTCAGGTGAATTACGGCAGGGATTTAAATTTTGCTGTTTTATTGTGCCGAACTTAAATCACTCCCCAGTGTTCGTAAATCTTAAATATTGCCTTATTTTTGCAACCTTATTTAAAAATACCCTTCATTGGGCATACTCTGCACATAAAATATGAAGCTATCCGAATTCAAATTTGAATTGCCCCAAAATTTAATTGCCAACCGCCCTTCGGAGAATCGTGATGAGTCCCGGCTCATGGTGATTCACAGGGATACCGGCAAGATAGAACATAAGATTTTCAAGGATATTGTTGATTATTTTGGTGAAGGGGATGTGCTGGTAGGTAATGATACAATGGTATTCCCCGCCCGGCTGTATGGGCGCAAGGAAAAAACAGGGGCAAAAATAGAAGTATTCCTGCTTCGCGAACTCAACGCAGATATGCACCTTTGGGATGTGTTGGTAGATCCTGCCCGCAAAATCAGGGTGGGAAACAAACTTTACTTCGGAAACGGAGACCTTGTGGCGGAAGTGATTGACAACACGACGTCCCGGGGACGGACCATCCGTTTTTTGTTTGATGGAGATTCTGTCGCATTTGATAAAGTGATCGAAACGCTCGGTGAGACCCCGCTGCCGAAATACATCAAACGCAAAGTGGAAGCGGAAGACAAAGACCGTTTCCAGACAATTTACGCCAAACACAAAGGGGCGGTTTCTGCGCCCACAGCGGGTTTGCATTTCACCCGTCAGCTTTTGAAACGCCTTCAGATAAAAGGTGTGGATATGAGCTATGTCACGCTTCACATCGGATTGGGAACGTTTCGTCCCGTTGACGTGGAGGATCTGACGAAACACAAGATGGATTCGGAAAACTTTATCGTGGCAAGGGAAGCGGTGGATAAGGTGAACAAGGCCCTCGACAATAAAAAAAGGGTTTGTGCCGTCGGAACCACTACTATGCGGGCGCTGGAATCCGCTGTATCAGCCAACAATCGCCTGAAACCGCGAGAAGGATGGACGGATAAGTTCATTTTTCCTCCCTACGAATTCAAGATCTGCAACGCCATGGTGACCAACTTTCACATGCCGGAGTCAACATTGTTGATGATGGCAGCCGCATTCGGAGGTTTTGAGCCGGTGATGGAAGCCTACAAAGTGGCAAAGAAGGAAAAGTATAAGTTCCTGACCTACGGTGATGCTATGCTGATCATCTGATCGACAGTTGTTTGGTCAGGTAGAGAAACATAAAGATCGCCAACGGGTAGACGACAAAATACTGGGGCGTAGCGGCAAAAAATCTGAAGAATATTCCCAGGGGTGCCAGCAAAAGCAGCGTCCCACCGATCAATATCATCGCCTTTTTGGATTTTTCCATGGGTCTCCTGATCACGTCCACCATCTTGTAAATAAGAAAGCTGATAATGGCAACGTTGAAAACCAGCAACACAAACCTTATTACTATCATACTGAATTATTTTTATAAAGGTAACAGGTTCTTTGATGAATCCGCCACCCGTTTTCTTTGTAGTTTTAGACAGGACGGCAGGTTCTTGCCTGTCGAAAAAATTGTGATACCAATATTCAGCGAACTTTGACGCAAAAAGAATACGCGCTCGTCGTGGCCGGGGGCAAAGGCGCACGCTTCGGGAGTGCCCTGCCAAAGCAATTCCTGGAATTGAATGGCAAACCGATTCTACTGCATACCCTGGATGCCTTTTACCGGTATTCCTCACAGGTAGAGATCATCCTTGTTCTCCCCGAAGATCAGATTTTCGCCTGGGGTGACCTCGCAAAAAAATATTCCTTCAACCGAACATTGACCATTCAGCCAGGCGGTCTTTCACGTTTTCAGTCTGTGAGGAAAGGTCTCGAAAAAATTCCCGGCGAAGGGTTGGTCGCGATTCACGATGGCGTCAGACCCATGGTCACATCCGATCTCATCGCTGCGTCTTTCCGAATTGCGGCGCTTCATCACTCGGCGATATGTGCCGTGCCTTTGAAAGAGTCGCTGCGAAAGATTGATGGCACTGTGGCCCAAAAGAACGGGGGCGAAGAGCAAAATACCAAAGCAGTTGATCGCTCAGCTTTCCGTCTCATACAAACGCCACAGACGTTTCAGGTCGGCCTCATAAAAGATGCATATAAAGTTCCGGAACTTGATGATGCCACTGACGACGCTACTGTTTTCGAACGGGCCGGTCATAAGATATTTTTATTTGAGGGTCGGTACGATAACATTAAGATCACCACTCCGGAGGATTTGATTGTTGCGGAAGCATTGCTTCGCCATCGGCTGTAGAAACGACCTGACGCGACTCACCCTCGGCATTGACCGGGATTCTTCGCTGGTTGCAAACCTTTGCGATGAGCGGAATCCGGCGGTAAAACGCTCCATATCATACCTGATCAGGATCGCGAAAAGCAAAGGAGTGAAGGTGGGAATATGCGGGCAGGGCCCTTCGGATTTTCCCGATTTTGCGACGTACCTCGTGGATGAAGGAATTGACAACATTTCCGTCACACCAGATGCAGTATTGAAAACCATTCAAACACTCGCTGCGCATAAACAAGCGGCAACGGCGCCTGTATTGGATATCATTTAGGAACGGATATACAGTTTTATTAAAAAATGCCGGCCCCGGTGTATTGTCGCAATACCTTTAGTACTCGTCTTCGTTGAAAAAGAAGTCTTCTTTTGTGGGGTAATCAGGCCATATTTCCTCGATACTCTCGTAAGGTTGACCATCGTCCTCCAGTTCCTGCAGATTTTCGACAACCTCTAAAGGAGCACCTGAGCGAATGGAATAATCGATCAGTTCGTCCTTCGTAGCAGGCCAGGGGGCATCTTCTAAATAAGAGGCAAGTTCCAGCGTCCAATACATATCAGTCCTCCTTCATTTTTCGCAAAAATAGACTTTAATTAATGAAAACAAACTGCGTTTTTCCTTATTTCCTTACAGCGAAAATCAGGCGAAAAAGTTCGTTTTTATATGAAATAAACCCCAAAAATGTAACCATTCAACTTCTCCAGCACGAAACTTATTCGCCATATTTGCCCCACAAAACCTCAAATTAATGTTGAAACGACCCTCAGCGGTCAAAATTGTCTGGAGGTTTTCGCACTCAGAATCAAAAAACTTATGGCTGACGAAAAGATCATTTTTTCCATGACGGGGGTAAGTAAAATTTATCCGCCGAATAAACAAGTTTTAAAGGATATATATCTCTCTTTCTTTTACGGTGCAAAGATTGGTGTTTTAGGCCTGAATGGATCTGGAAAGTCTTCCGTCCTCCGCATCATTGCCGGTGTTGACAAAGAATTTCAGGGCGAAGTTGTCTCAGACCTGAGCTTCAGCGTCGGATTGCTGGAGCAGGAACCTAAACTGGACAAAACCAGAACGGTGAAGGAGGTGGTTGAAGAGGGCGTTCATGAAACGATTTCTCTATTGAAGGAATTTGAAGCCCTCAACGAAAAATTTGGAGATCCGGAAGTGCTGGAAAATCCCGATGCTATGGATAAGCTTATCCAAAAGCAGGGACAGATCCAGGAAAAACTGGATGCAACGGGAGCCTGGGAGATCGATCACAAGCTGGAGCGGGCGATGGATGCCTTGCGCTGTCCGCCTCCTGATGCCAGAATCGAAAATCTTTCCGGTGGCGAAAAACGCAGGGTAGCCTTGTGCCGCCTTCTTTTGCAAGAGCCCGATGTGCTGTTGCTGGATGAACCAACCAACCACCTGGATGCGGAATCAGTGCACTGGCTTGAGCAACATCTCAAGCAATACAAAGGAACCGTGATCGCCGTTACTCACGACCGTTATTTCCTCGACAATGTCGCAGGGTGGATCCTGGAACTCGACCGGGGTGAAGGTATACCGTGGAAAGGAAATTATTCGTCCTGGCTGGAGCAGAAGCAGAAAAGACTGGCGCAGGAAGAAAAGTCAGAATCCAAGCGTCAGAAGTCGCTTGAACGCGAATTGGAATGGGTGCGGATGACTCCAAAAGGCCGACACGCAAAGGGTAAAGCGCGTTTAGGCGCCTATGAAAAACTGCTGAGCCAGGAGACGCGTGAAAAAGAAGAGAAGCTGGAATTATTTATCCCTGCCGGCCCGCGCCTTGGAAACAAAGTCATCGAAGCAAAGGGAGTATCAAAAGCATATGGCGATAAGCTGTTATACGAAAACCTGACTCTCTCACTTCCCCCCGCCGGCATTGTGGGCATCATCGGCCCCAACGGGGCGGGTAAAACAACGTTGTTCAAGATGATCACGGGAAAAGAACAACCGGATGAAGGAACCTTTGAGATCGGGGAAACGGTAAAGATCGCCTATGTGGATCAGGAACACGACGATCTGAAACCCGAGGAGACAGTATTTCAGGCTATCACGGGCGGCAATGAGCTGATCGAACTCGGAGGCAGGCAACAAAATGCAAGGGCGTATGTGGGCAAATTCAATTTTACCGGAAACGACCAGCAGAAAAAAGTAAAAGAGTTGTCCGGCGGCATGAGAAACCGGGTCCATCTTGCCATCGCGTTGAAGCAGGGCGGAAATCTTTTGTTGCTCGATGAACCCACCAACGACTTGGATGTAAACACCTTGCGTGCACTGGAAGAAGCGCTGGAAAATTTTGCGGGATGTGCCGTGATCATTTCCCACGACCGCTGGTTCCTCGACAGGGTATGCACGCACATCCTGGCGTTTGAAGGCGACTCGCAGGTCTGCTGGTTTGAGGGAACTT